>NZ_KB235910.1:0-350400 GCF_000332175.1 Pseudanabaena sp. PCC 6802
GCCTGATTCACCTCGAAGAAAAAGCGATCGAGGACGAGCTGCGCGGTTACCTCGACGATGCCCAATTCCTCCCCTATCGCAGCGTTTTCAAACAGTTCGGATTCGGCGATCGCGTCCAGGCGATCGTACTGAGTCAGATTTACCCGTTTGAAAACTACCTCGACAACGGTAGAGCGATCGTGAAAATACGCAAGGGACGCAAATCTGGCAAGCCTACTAAACGCTACTTAAGCCTCCGACGATTCATGAAAGCATTGGGCGTGGCACCCACCGAAAATTCATCGGGTGACAAGCAGAATCGTTCAGTGGTCGGAGGTTCAGATCTGTGCCGTCGTAGTTTATGGCAGTGGATTTTTACTCGGGTCGAGCCTCATAAGTCAAGGGGAACCAACCCCATACTCAACGAACTCGGTAAAGACCTGGATGAATATAAAGCGATGGGCAGGCCGATCAAACTAGCCAGAATCACCGTTGCCGCTAAAGCAGTCAAGTTATTATTTAAAGAACTCCTACTAACCCAACGGGATTAACAGATCTGTACGCCAGTCGAAAGGCTGGCTTTTTAATAAAATGGAAATCGTCTACAGTGAACAAGTAGATAAATAACATCGAGATTGAGATGTTATTACTGTTTCCGAGATTAGCCACGAGTAGCACTGTTTTTTCTGGAAACCTGACCGTCTGCTCCAAAATCTCACCAAGATTACGAAAATTACCTTTTGTAGAAAAGATGTGATTGTCAAGCTCAGAAAGAGTGATGAAGTCTTTCGAGATAACCTTAGCGACAGTTTCTTGAAGCTCAAGCTCAAAGTCTTTCAACTTGATTTTCTTAACCCTATCCAGAATCCGAGGGAAAAGTGAAAAAAGAAGAACTACAACCGATGCCCAAACCATTATAAGGGCTGGTGTTGTCGCAATAGGTGGTGGAGCAACTATCTTCAGAAATGCATACCAAGCTCCAGCGATGATCGCTGCAACAAGAAGGAATTTAAGTGTCGACTGGATATATCGCCAAAGGACTGGCCCTCGCTTCTTAAAAAATGGCCATAGCTTCATTTTGATCCGCATGATTTCGTGGAAATTTTATGGCGTATAACGGCCTGCGGCTCACCGGACGCCAATACACTTGCATCACAAACGATTGAGTAACAACGTTCCGTGTGAAGCCGCTTGTTAGCTACTAAGTTTTTTCTCAGAAATTACCTCACGCATAGTTCTCGAAATTTCTATAAGTAGATCTAACTTTTGAACTAGATCTCTCAAGGCAACCCTAGTAATTTTTGCAAACCTTATTTTCTCAATCAATTCGTCATTGTCTGGGTTTTTAATCCATGTCCTGTCAAGTTCCTGCTCAAAATTATTACTTTCTTTTGTTCTGTCAAGTTCAAGTTGACTATTGTATTTTTCATGATTAACTAACAATGTATCGTAATTTTCTAGCAGCGTAATTGCAGGTCTCACGGAAATCATTTCTACTCTTTTAAAACAAAGAGAGTGCAAATTAACAACGTAGTCTAAAATATTTCTTGGTACATGCGGTCTTACGGAACTCCACGCTTCCTCCCAAGGTCTTAACTGTTTCATGAATTCCACATGATTTTCATTAATTAATTTTACCGATTCCTTGGGAGAATCTATCCATCGGTCTAGAACTCTTTCTATCCACCATTCATAGCTCATACATCGTATTTTAAATAATTCAGTTTGTTTTTCAAATTCCTTAAATACTTCATATTCGGACTTAGTTAAGCTAGCATCAATCTCTAAACCTAGTCTTCTGTCAGAAGATTTCAAAGTTTGCCTTGAAATGTATATGTTTCCAATTAGTGTTATCAAAGAAACTACTGCCGCAATAATTGCAACAACAATGGCTACTTCCATATGTTATTTCAACGTATTCACTCGTGACATGGGCTTATTATTTACGATGGTTGTTTTTAATTTTCTGAGTAGCGGCTAACTATTTATTACTATGCAAAATGCTGGATAAACAACCCTTATGGGTTGTTATCCTACTATCTGCAGAATAAATCAACCACTGGTGTTATTATCCATGCTTTTGTTGGGTAATGTCCCGATCTAGGGTTTTATTTAACAAAATGCAAAATAACGTACCAAAACCTATCCTGAAAAATAAATTAACCGTAACTGCAAATACTGGCTTGCGATCTGAGCCTCCACCCAAAAAACTCCTCGATCGCGTGCGGGATGCAATTAGGGTCAAGCACTATTCCTATCAAACTGAAAAGAGTTACGTGCAGTGGATACGGCGCTATATTTTGTTCCATAATAAGCGGCATCCCAGCGAGATGGGTGGCAATGAAATCAATGCTTTTTTGACGCACCTGGCTGTTGTCGAAAATGTTGCGGCTTCCACTCAAAACCAGGCTCTAAGTGCCATTCTTTTTCTCTACCGCGAAGTTTTGCAACAGGAACTCGATCTCAATCTTGATGCTGTGCGTGCTAAGCGTCCTCGCAGATTACCAACGGTTCTTACCATTGAAGAAGTGCGTGAGGTATTGCAGAACATGGACGGAGTTTGCCAACTGGTAGCAAAGTTACTCTATGGTAGTGGTTTACGTGTCAATGAAGCCTTGGGACTACGAGTCAAGGATATAGATTTCGCCCAAAAACAATTGCAAATAAGGGATTGCAAAGGCATGGAAAGCCGCATAACGATGCTGCCAGATTCCCTTGTTGAATCTTTGCAAGATCATTTGCATTCCGTGAAGTTAATTCATCGCCAAGACCTGGAAAGGGGACGTGGAGAAGTACATCTGCCGTTTGCCTTAGAGCGTAAGTATCCGAATGCGGCAAGGGAATGGATTTGGCAATATGTTTTTCCGAGTAATAACCTTGTGAAAGACCCACGTTCAAAGGCGGTTCGCCGTTATCATTTACATGAAAGCAACATCCAACGGGCATTAAAGGCAGCAGTCAGGAGTACCAATTTAACAAAACGGGTGAGTTGCCATACGTTTCGCCATAGCTTTGCCACGCATTTGCTGCAAAATGGCTACGACATCCGTACCGTGCAGGAATTATTGGGACACAAAGATGTCAAAACGACGATGATCTACACGCACGTCCTCAATCGTGGGGGGCGAGGCGTACGCAGCCCGCTAGATGCATAGGCTCAGCCTACTCCAGGCAACGTGCTAAATTTAAGGCTGATTAATATGTAAAAGGTTTTCATGGCGACGGTGCGCTTGTGTGGTGTGTCCAAAGCATTTGGGCAACATGTGGTTCTTAAGGATATAGATCTGACGATCGCAGATCGCGAGTTTATGGTGCTGGTAGGGCCGTCAGGCTGCGGCAAAAGTACGCTCCTGCGCCTGATTGCCGGACTAGAAACGGTTACCGATGGGTCGATTTATCTGGGCGATCGCGCGATCGACGGTCTGCCCCCCAAAGCCAGGGATATTGCCATGGTGTTTCAAAGCTATGCCCTGTACCCGCACATGAACGTGTACGACAATATTGCATTTGGCCTACGCCGCCAACTAAACAAGGGCAATACGATCGCACCCTTCAGCCCGCAGAAAAAAGCCGCAATCGATCGCCGCGTGCGCCAGGTGGCGGAGTCGCTACAAATTACCGCATTACTCAACCGCAAACCCAAGGAGCTATCGGGCGGACAAAAGCAAAGAGTTGCCCTCGGTAGAGCGATCGCCCGCGATCCGCAGGTTTTCTTGATGGACGAACCGCTCTCTAACCTCGATGCCCAACTGCGCTACGAAACCAGAGGTCAGATCGTACAGTTGCAAAAACAACTGCAAACCACTACGATTTACGTGACCCACGACCAAACGGAAGCCATGACTATGGGCAACCGCATTGCCGTACTCAAGGATGGCAAGATCCAGCAGGTAGACACCCCCCTGAACCTCTATCGCAAGCCCGCCAACCAGTTTGTCGCTGGCTTTTTGGGTTCTCCCACCATGAACTTTCTGCCCGTGCATGTTGATGCAGAGGGTTATCTCCACAGCGATTATTTCGCCCAGGGAATAGAACTAAACGAACTACAAAGAAAAGCGATCGCCCCCGATCGTCCCCTCATCCTCGGTATTCGTCCCGAACACCTCCAACCTGCCGATCTCCAGAACGCTCATCTCTGCGGATTCGTGCAATTAGTCGAAGCGCTTGGCTCGGAGACTAATTTGGCGATTGAGATCGACGATCTTTCGGTAAATGCTAAGGTGTCTGCCGATCTTACCTATGCGATCGCGGAAAAATCTGGCTGGCGTTTAGATGTCAGCAAGCTATACCTATTCGATCGCGAGTCGGGAGATGCTTTGCTTCACGCTTATTAACGTGAGGTCTGTTGACTCCCCTTCTCCTGCCTTGGGAGAAGGGGTTGGGGGATGAGGGAGTATGAGGTTCGGATTGGCAGCTACAAAATCTATGGCGATAAAGGCAATGTCACATAACAGCTCGTACCCTCGCCACCCTTACTAGTAATATTAATGTTACCTCCATGCAAGTCTACGCATTTTTTAACTACGAGCAGTCCTAGACCTGCACCAGGGATTTTACCAACGTTCTTACCGCGATGGAATGGCTGATATAATCGCTCGAGATCTTCAGGTGGAATACCGATTCCATTATCCTTAATTTCCAGGTATAGATTGTTTGCTCTCAAGTTCAGGCGAATATGGATCGTGCTTCCTCGATGCGAGTATTTAATTGCATTGGAAATTAAATTAGACATAATTGAACGCAACAATTCTTTATCTAAGCAAACAGATGCTATTTCGGTGTGACAGTCGAGGACGATCGCGCGATCGCTAGCACTTGCTCGCATCTCTTCCATCAAATGATGGCAAAAAGATTCCAAATCGATTTGTTGGGGTGTAAATTCCAAACTGCCAGTTTCAGCCCGGTTGATTGTTAAGATATCATCGAGGAGTTGAACCATGTGCTTGGCAGCGCTTTGAATGCGATGCAGGTTGCGCGATCGCTTGGTGATGTCATCCCACTCTCGATCGTTACTCTCTAAAACTTGTGCGGCAGCTAGAATGGTGCTGAGGGGAGTACGAAATACATGAGATGCCATTGAGAAAAAACGGTTTTCGATTTGACTCAGTTCCTTTTCAGGTTCTAAAGCTAACCGCACCTTATCCAGATACTTCTGCTCATCTGTGGCTTGCTTTGATTCCTGATTTTGCTCTGGGACATCCACAATTGCTGTCCTTAGACTGTCATTTAGTAACTGGGTCGAATAGCGGAGCGATCGCCGATCGTTGCTTTAGCCAGGTTGTAGCTATAGCCGTAACAGATCGATTATTACAGGGGGGGTGGGGGCTGCGCCCCCACGCAGGGGTGCAACCCCTGCACCCCATCCTAAGCCTGTCGGCTATAGCTATAAGTACTACAGCCGATTGACTGAAAAAGTATCGCATTGTTTGATGTCGCCGGACTCAAGTCCGCGCCTGAACCAGGTTACTCGCTGTTGCGAGGTACCGTGGGTAAAGGATTCGGGCACCACATGACCCTGCGCCTGCTTTTGCAAATAGTCGTCGCCAATCTGAGTTGCCGTGTCTAGAGCTTTAGCAATATCGCGATCGCCAATTAACCCGCGCTGCGCTGTAAAGTGTCCCCAAACCCCGGCATAGCAGTCGGCTTGCAGTTCGACTCGCACGGATAGCTCGTTGGCTTTTGCTTTGCTGGAGGTTGATTGCAATTGCCTGACCTGGCCTGACGTACCCAATATGGTTTGGATGTGATGCCCTACTTCATGGGCGATCGCGTAGGCTTTGGCAAAATCGGCATCGTTACCCGTAGCTGTTGCTTGCAGGTGTTCAAAGAAAGCCATGTCTAGATATACTTTCTGGTCAGCCGGGCAATAAAATGGCCCAGATTCCGTTTGAGCCGAGCCACAGGCAGAGTTAACAGCGTTACGAAACAGGACTAGCTTGGGTGGTTGGTAGCGAGCTTTGAGTTGCTGTTGAAAGATCCGATTCCAGGTATCTTCGGTATCGCCCAGTATCGATCTGACAAAAGCCGAGTCGCGATCGTTGATGGGTTTGGTTTGCGTCTGCTGGACGGGGGCAGTGGAATTGCCGGAAACCAGACCCAGGATCTCAAGCGGGTTAACTCTGAAAATTAGCCCGGCAAGCACGGCGATCGCAATAGTGCCAAGACCGACTTTCCCGATCGCCTGCCGAGGTGCCTGGCCGGACGAACCGCGCTCATCCTCCACATTGTCGCTCTGGCGCATTTCATCCCACTTCATAATGACCACCTGTCCTGCTTAATGCCACTTTTATAGAGAATAGCATCGACCAGCAGGCTGGAGCCTGTGCGATCGCTTTTCCTTAAAGTGTCAATAAATGGCGATCGATTAAATAGGCTAATTAAGGACGATCTCGGCTTTAACGAGACCGGAATCCCGTTGCAAGCGGAACCCGACTTTTTCGGCCACTCGCTGCATCGCCTCGTTCTCAGGCAAAATATCCGCAGTGATGCGCTCCAGGCGTTCGTCTCGCCCGACCTGGATCAATTGGCGCAGCACCTCGGTACCTAATCCTTGCCTTTGAAAGGCATCGCTGACCATCAGTGAGAATTCCGCTTCATTCACGCCATGTAGTTTGCTCAAACGGCCTACCGCCAGAATTTCATGCATCTCCGTTTCTGGGTTCTTGTAATCCGCTACCAGGGCCATCTCGCGATCGTAGTCGATAAAGCAGAGGCGCATCAGCCGTTCGTGGGCAATCCGCTGGCTCAGCTTCATCAAGTGGAAATAGCGAAGATAGACGCTTTGCTCGGATAGGGTTTTATGGAACCGCACGGCAAGCGGTTCGTCTTCTGGCTGAATCGGTCGAATAGTCACTTTCGTACCGTTATGCAATTTCCATGCCATAACGTATTGGGTGGGATAAGGTCGAATCGCCGATCTGGGCAAGTCCTCTAAGTTTAGATGTGGCTCGTGGATGACGACGCGGGCATCTAAGGCGAGCAGCGACTCGCGATTCTCTTTCTTTACCGTTGATGCCAGCAAAGGATTGATATCTATTTCCTTAATCCAGGGCTGCTCTACAACAAGCTGGCTGAAGCGTACCAATAGTTGCTCTAGGGCTGCGAGATCGACGGGCGGGCGACCTCGCACGCCTTTAAGCGCGCTGTAGATGAGAGTTTGTTCCAGCATCCGTCTTGCCAGGGTTGTATTGAGAGGAGGCAGAGCGATCGCGCGGTCTTTGAAAATCTCTACTAATTGACCGCCCGTTCCAAATAAAAGAACTGGGCCAAACTGAGGATCGAGACTGCTGCCAATAATCAATTCATAGCCGCCATCGAGGTCGATTGTGGGTTGTACGGTAACTCCAGCAAAGTGCTCCAGGCCAACCTTCTGACTGACCGCAGATTTAATAGCTCGGTAAGCCCAACTGACAGCATCGGCATCCATGAGATTTAACCGCACGCCTCCCACATCGGTTTTATGGGTAATGGTGTGGGAGTAAAGTTTGAGCGCCACTGGATAGCCGATCGCATTGGCACGATCGATTGCCTCAGCTTCGCTAACTGCGATGTAAGTTTTCACGGTGGGAATACCGTAGGCTTCCAGAATTTGCTTGGATTCAAGTTCCGTCAGTAAAGTGCGTCCTTCCCGATGCGCCCGATCAATTAATTGCTGCGCTAACTGACGATCTGGCAATCCATCGCGATCGTCTATCAGGATCGGCGTTTCGTAGATACCACGCAGGTTATAGCTGTATTGCCACATATAATTAAACACCCGCGTTGCCGAATCAGGGTAGGCATATGTGGGAATGCCAGCGCTATTGAGAATAGCTTCACCTGCCATCACCTCAGCCCCACCCATCCAGCTTGCTAAAATCGGCTTGCCCTGGAAGTCTGTAGAGCGATCGCGGACGTAGGATTTTAAATGCTCCGCCGTCTGGGTGGGATCGGTCATGGACTGGGGCGTGAGAATAACAAGCGTGCCATCGCTGCCCTCATCTTTGACGATCGTTTCCAAAGTTTTGGTAAAGCGCTCCGGCTCTGCATCTCCTAGAATATCGATGGGATTGCTATGGCTCCAATAGGTGGGTAGTACTCGATTGAGATTGGCGATCGTATCTTCCGAGATTTCTGCCAATTCACCGCCGGTAGAGATCAGCATATCGGTTGCCAAAACTCCCGGCCCGCCAGCATTGGTAATAATTGTGAGGCGGGGGCCTCTAGGACGCGGTTGTTTTGCCAATACTTCCGTCATATTGAACAGTTCGGAGACGCGGGTGACTCTAAGTACTCCGCAACGGTGAAAGGCAGCATCCAGTACTTTGTCGCTACCAGTGAGCGCTCCTGTATGAGAAGCAGATGCTTTTGCTGCCGCTTCAGTACGTCCGGCTTTAATTACGATAATTGGCTTGGTCAACGCCACTTCTCGGGCGGCGGAAAGGAACGATCTGGCATCCCCAATCGATTCCATGTAGATCGCAATACTTTTAGTGTGCGGATCGTCGCCGAGATAATAGATCAGATCGCCCCACCCCACATCAAGCATGGAGCCAATTGAAACAAAAGCACTAAATCCCACATTTTCGCGGAAACTCCAATCAAGAATGGACGTACAGAGCGCGCCACTTTGACTGATAAATCCCACATTCCCCGGTCGCGCCATGCGCGGGGCAAAAGTGACGTTTAAACCAGTATGGGGATTCATGAGTCCCAAACAATTGGGCCCAACAATTCGCAGCCTGCCCTTGCGGGCTCGCTCCAGGATTTGATGCTCTAGTTCGATGCCCACTGGCCCGATCTCTTTAAAGCCAGCCGATACGATAATCGCGCTCTTAACCCCAGCATCGACGCACTCTTGAATAATGTCGGGTACTGTGGCAGCGGGCGTAGCGATCGCTACTAGATCGATAGGATCGGGTATGGCAGCAATCTTGGGATAGGCTTTGATCCCCATCACGCTACTGTGTTTGGGGTTAACTGGGAAAACAGTGCCGCCAAAGGGACTGCTAATGAGATTCCATAAAAGGGTGCGACCGACGCTGCCAGGGCGATCGCTAGCACCGATTACAGCCACGGTTTTGGGCGCAAAGATCGAGCTGAGTGGTTGGCGCTCGGAACGCAGAATATCGTAAACCGGATCGGTCGTGAGTGAGATAGGAGTCAGCATAGAAGTCCGTGTATTTGTGTCTGTATATGTTAGATCTCTAAATCGACTGAAAACTTGAAGCCCTGCTAACTGCAATTCTCCTGGAATAGCATCTGATGCTACTATATAATGCCAATTCGCAAGCGATCGCGATAGATCCTACAGACTAAAGGGGTAACACCCCTTTTGGGGGACGCACCCCCTACACCTTATCTGAAACTTCAACTATAAATTAATATAGTCTGTAGTGAGAGACGAAGGTTGAGGATTGTATGACGAAACAAACACAATCGTAGCAATTATACTCAATCAGTTTGCAACGGTTTATACACCCGCTCTCGGCACTAAATTTGCTGGAGCATTGAAGTTTTAACCACCTTCAACACCCAATACATCATGAGTTAGGCCGACCAACCCTAAACCTGAGAGTTGCGGATGACATCGCGCCAAGCCTTGACTGCTTCTGGTTCTTCTTCTGGTCTGATGTAGGTTGGCAAAAGGTTGATATCCAGATTGGGGAATAACTCGCTGCGGGTGATGGTGTCGTAACCAGTTCGATCTTCGCGTAGACGGTACAGAGCTAGTTGTCCGTCTTGCCAAAACCAGACTTCAAGCACCTGCAAACCCTTATAAATTTCTAGCAGATCGATATTGCCGCTCGTAACCACAATCTCGATCGCTAGATCGGGGAATTCTTTACGATTGCCAATGCAATAGCTTTCATCCGGCTCTAGACCTCGCATCTGAGCCGCCTGCTTAAATGTAGCCGAGCCATAACTGTATAGAGGAATATCTACCTCCAGGGCGTAAATTTCCAGAAGCCGCGCCAGGATCTTCTTGAGGGCTTCATGCTCTAAAGAAGTAGTCATAATCTCCAGGTTTCCCTCCAGGTAGGTAAGTCGGAGATGAGGGCGATCGCGAAATATTTCGACCAACTGCTCGTAGGCTTGCCAACTAATTTCGTGCAGCAGAATACGCGATTCCGCGATCGCTGGACTAACCAACCTCTCTAGATCTGCCTGAGGAATATCTAAAGTGACTCTCATAGGCGAATGTAAAACAACTATAAAGCTGGTAGCTAAAACCTACTAATATAGCTATAGCCAACAGGCTTAGGACGGGGTGCAGGGGTTCCACCCCTGCATGGGGGCGCAGCCCCCACACCCCCATGTCCTAACAGATCTGTCTATGGCTATAACTAAACTCTACAGTAACAGAGGTTTGAACTCTTTGTTCGCCACCAATTACAGGCTTTGATGGAGCAGCATCGGCGGCTTGCAGCGCAGCGCGATTAGTAAATACTGGTTGAATTGGCGAAGCATTATTTACCTGGATGGTGCGGACGGACTGCTCTTTGAGATTGAGCGCGCCGAGCACGGCATCAGCTTGCGCGTCTTTGACCGCATCTTGCAACGAGGCATTACGGGTTGCACGAATTGCATCTTCGGGTGCAATAAAGCTAATTTGATCGACGCGATTGGCACCAGAGTTAACGGCTGCATCCAGGGTGGTGCCCGCTTCGTCGAGGGAGGTGACGAAACTAACGCTGGCTTGTCCCGTAAAACCTACCTGGCGCTGGCGATTATTTTCGAATTGTTTTAGTCCTTGCAAAACTTGGATGCGTCGATCGGTATTTTCCATGAGTCGATAAGTTTGCGATTGGCTGGGTTGAGACGAACTTTGACCGCTTTTATCATGAGTTTTGATAGCCGTTAAGGTAAGCTAATCAGCCCGCGCTTCAGCGCCACAATCACGGCTTGAGTGCGATCGCTAACATTCAGCTTACCGAGAATATTGTTAATGTGAGATTTGACCGTTCCTTCTGTAATTTGCAGCGTTGCGCCAATCTCCATATTGCTCATCCCTACTGGGATCAATTCCAGAACTTCGCGTTCTCGCTTACTCAATACAGGGCTACTCATCCGTTCTGCTAATCTCATGCCGATATCGGGTGGGATGAACGATCGCCCAGCATGGACTGTCCGAATGCACTGTAATAGCTCCTCAAGGGGAGTATCTTTGAGGAGATAGGCTTTTGCCCCTGCCTGCAAGCCTCGGTAAATATCCTCGTCGCCATCATAGGTTGTGAGGATAATCAGGCGAGCTTCGGGGAACTGCGAGCGAATCTGCGCGATCGCTTCTGCTCCGCTCATTTCTGGCATCCGCAAATCGACTAATCCGATATCAGGTTGGAGTTGCGCAAATAATTCCACCATTTCGCGGCCATTCCTGGCTTGACCGACAACGTGAAGGTTTGCCTCTGGGTCAATTTCGAGCATTGTGGCAATACCTGAGCGTACCACCGGATGATCGTCGGCAATTAAGATGCGGATGGGAGGTTTCTGGCTCATAATGCACTGTCCTCTTTCTATAGAACTTTTATCTTGCGCGTCGTTGGCAAGGGTGCTGTTAATGGCACGATCGCCACCACTTCTGTTCCTTGCCCCACTTGGCTATTGACGATCGACTGCCCGCCTAGATTCTGAACGCGCTCCCGCATTCCCACTAGACCAAAACCCAAACCATTATGGCGATCGGGAGTAAATCCATCACCATCATCCTTTACTTTCAATCGAATGACTTGGGCATCAAAGGTCAATTCCACAGAAATTGAACTGGCATTGGCATGTTTGATCGCGTTAACAGTCGCTTCCTGCACAATTCGCAACAGATTCGTTTCGACATCGTCAGGGAGGCGATAAGGAGGGGCTTGAATCTGGCACTGAACTTGGAGGTTAGTACCCGTTGTCAGCCCATTGACCAGGCGTTGTAAAGTATGGCTCAAACCTTCTCGATCTAATAGAGGTGGACGGAGTGCCCAGACCGATCGCCGCGCTTCTGCTAACCCTTCTCGTGCTAAATCGTAGGTTGCGTCGATCATAGCTCGAACCTTCGAGTTGTTTGCTACTACAACTTTTGCCGTTTCCAACTGAAGAATTACCCCTGTGAACACTTGTGCGAGCGTATCGTGAATCTCGCGGGCAATGCGGTTGCGCTCTTCTAAAGTTGAGGCTTCTTCAGCGCGTTTGCGTTCGCGTAGTTCAGCCTCTCGCTGTTCGCTAATGTCTGCGATCAGACCATAGTATCCTTTCACTCGATTACTATGACCGAAGTCAGGGATTAAAGTAGCGCTGATATACTTTTCGCCCAATGGATTGGGAATTCTCGCTTCAAATGTTGTAATCTGCCCTGCCAATGCTCGATCGATAAACGGCTCAGAAATTTGATAAGCCACTTCACCCAGGAGGTCGCGGATATGCTTGCCCAGAATTCGATCGCGAGGACAACCAAACCAGACCTCATAGGTTTGGTTGACAAACCGAAAGCGCCGATTTGCATCGACATAACAGATACAAACAGGTAGCGCATCGGTGATCAGTCGCAGTTCCTGTTCTCGATGGCGCAGAGCCTCTTCAGATGCTTGTAGTGCTGCTGTGCGGTGCGCTACTTGATGTTCTAAAGTCCGATTGTAGTCGAACAATAGCTGCTCTGCCTGTTTGCGCTGGGTAATGTCTTGAAAGGCGGCGATCGCATAAGCGACATTGCCCATTCGATCGAAGATCGGAGTTCCCCGACCTTCTATGGAGACGATCCGGTCGCTGTGGCGGATTTCTAAATCTTCGGCTGTGGTTCGATCGCCTCTGAGCGCTCGCACGATCGGCAATGCTTCTGTGGGATAGTGACGATCGGTACCAGCCACATAGATTTGATATATCTCCGCGATCGCTTCAGTAGGGACTGATGAGATCGCGCCTTTGCCCAATAACTGAATCGCCTTCTGGTTTGTGTAATAAGGATGACCTGCTGCATCCAGCACCGCAATTCCCACAGGTACCGCCTCCAGGAATTGCTTGAGTCGGCTCTCATTCTGCGATCGAGCTTCGTTCAGAGCTTGCAGTTCGATAAAGGAAGTTTGAAGTCGATCGGCCATCTCATTGAAGGATGTGGCAAGTTCTCCTAAATCGCCCGATCGCTTAATTTCGACAGTCTGTTCCCATTCTCCTCTGGCGAGTGCTTTGGCAGAGCGACTGAGGCTGACCAGTGGGCGAGTAATCCATCTAGCTGTGAGAATACTAATAGCAGCTCCAACCATTAAAGCGGCAATACACAATAGGATAGTGATGTAGGTGTTGGCTTGGATGCGCTCCATGAAATCGGCTTCTGGAATCACCGTTACAATCAGCCAATCTAACCCCCGTGGATCTTTAAACGGTAGTACCTGGACAAACTGTTGTTTGCCATCCATATTGAAATCTAATAGCTGAGAAGACTGAATTCGGTCGAAACTACTAAAGCGATCGCGCAGGTATTTTGCCGTTGCCTGTACGGTTCTATTCTGATTGGACATTGCGTTGAAGCGTTGAGCCGGATTAGAATGACTCCCGCTAGTCGCTCTCTCAGTCGAAGTAGAGACTAGCATTCCCGATCGCTCGATGATAAAAGCGGTGCCGCTCTTGCCAATCTCCAGGCTTTCTAGAAATCGGTTCATCTCTTGCGGCAAGAAAAAATCGGTCGCACAAACTCCTCGCAACGATTTATTCGTCGGATCGTAGATTGGCATACTGGCCGTAATTGTGGGTAAACCCGTGGCGAAACTGGCATAGATAGGACTCCAGGTTGGCTGACCCGCAACCACTGCTGCCTTGTACCACGGACGCAGCCGTGCATCGAACCGTTTTGTAGCTTTGCGCAAGAGGAGATCGCGCTTGCCCTGGGAATTTAAGCTGTAATAATGCGAAATATTATTGGTAGTAGCGTTACTAATCCAAAGCTGCAATGAGCTTTCTCCTGCCAGTCTGCCAGTGCCAATAGCCCCTCCGATGCGATCGCTACCACAATAAATCAAGCTAGTGGAAGGAAACATCAGGGTTTGTTGCCAGAATTGATCCTCTCCCTTGGCATTGTCTACATCAATGCTATTCTGGGCAAAAGCGATCGCATTAAAGCGATTGATAGTATGCGGAATCTCCGTATAGGTTCTAAGTTTTTCTTCAATCCGATTTGTAATGCCGCGCCGCAGTTGACTGGACAAATCGCTAACAGTTTGCTGTCCATTTCTAAACGAAAAATAACCGACTAAACCAACGGTTAAAAGAGTTTGCCCTACAAACGGAAGAATTAGAACGGCTTGTAAGGGCACAGTTTTCGAAATTTGGAGGATTGCATGGTTAAGTCGTTTGAGTAACATAGCAAGCTTCCTCATAATTGTTCGCGAATCCAATTCGATCGCTATCGTAATTGTGAGCTATAATCGCGAATTCGTCAAATTATGAGGACATACACAGGCAACATATTTGACTTTAAAACCGTAATAAGTACATTCAACTCTTCAGCATATAGTTTCTCCCCAAATTTGTAAGTGATAAAAAGTGTGAATTTGTAAGTGAGAAAAAGTGTGAATTTGTGTGAGAAAAAGTTGGTTCATCTACCAAATGAATGTAAAAGCAAGTAAATAAACAAGCCCAGTATAGGTTTGAGAGTCGTATTGCACATTTTTACAGATCGGCCAAACTCTAACTTTAGTTAGAGTTGATTTTGCGCTTTAGTTGGAGTAAAAGATGTATCTCCCGCTGAATGTAAATTGTGAGTTAGTCATCTACTATGTAGCCATGGATGAGGAACAAGTCAGTGATTCTCAGGCTTGAACTCAGTTTGCAGTAGAGTTTGATGAATATATCAGGTTCAAACTTTCTATCTATCTTTCAAATCAACGATTTAACCTACAAGGAGTCTTAATCATGAAACTCACCTATCGCGGCATCTCTTACGAAGTTTCTGCCCCTATCCAGCCTAACTCCGTTCCTAAGGAACAACCCAAATTTAAACTCATTTATCGAGGCAACACATTCGACTACACTCCACGTCCTATGGTGGTGCCTGAAGCGGAAGAAACAGATTGGTCAACTGTAACCCTAATCTACCGAGGGAATACCTACGAGCGTAGACTTCCCCCGCCCAAACCCTATCAAAAGCCCCGTGCGATCAACTGGCGTTGGCAGTTTGAATAATGTATCGTCTAATACCTCTTCATCAGAATTGCTACTAATCCAATATTTCAAGTATGAGGTGTAAATGTTATGAGCTTATTTACGCAATTGCCTAAAATATCTGCTTTCACAGAATCAGATCGCCAGAAAGCAGACAAATGGCAAAAGTACAGCGACTCAGACCAAATTCCAACTGAACAGAGCGATCGCTCTGTTAGCAAAGTTCAGTCGATCCTAACTCTAATAGGGAATCTATGGCAGAACGCGATCGCATCCCTAACTAAAGAACCGGAAATACATGAACGGCAGGAAAAAGATCGCAGCGATTGGCATGAATACGACCCATGGACAAGCGAATGTTTCTTAAGAGACCGTTTCTTTAGAGATCAACTCAACGATCTCGATCGTTAAGGAGCCAAAAGTGATGTATACATTGAATCTCCAAACAGCCATCCAGTGGAAAGATTACTGCGACTTAGAATTAATTCCAACTGAACAGAGCGATCGCTCTGTTAGCAAAGTTCAGTCAATCCTAACTCTAATAGGGAATCTATGGCAGAGTGCGATCGCATATCTAACCAAAGAACCGGAATTAAAGTTATGGCAAAACAAAGATCGCTTGGGTCACATGCATTGGCACGCTAATGACCCAGTGACAGGGAAATCAGTTTCCTTTGCTTCTGAGTTGGAAATGCTGAGCTGGATTGAGAACCTTTATAGTCGCGATCGCTGGTAACGAACTATATGCTCCATTCGCAAAATGATTTGTTCTGAAGATGCGATCGTTAAACTCAGGCACGAATGCCGAACTTTATATTCCCAAAAACTCAATTTCTTAAAGGAGAAAATCATGACTCACGCAATATTGCAGACAAAAATCAATGCTACAGCAATTCTTGTTGGTGCAACATTAGCTGTAATAGGTGGTGTTTTACCTGCTTCAGCCAATGAACTCCTGAATGCCCACAACTCGTACCGATCGCAAGTCGGTGCACCACCCCTCACTTGGTCTAATACTTTGGCAAGGCAGGCTCAAGACTGGGCAAATCACCTCAGTTCCAACAGAAAATTCGAGCATAGCAGATCTGGTCAAGGAGAAAACCTTTGGATGGGTACATCACGTAAGTTTAGCTTTACACAAATGGTTGGGAGTTGGGGTGGAGAAAAGCAGTATTTTGTCAATGGAACCTTTCCTAATGTTAGCAAGACTGGTGATTGGGCAAAAGTCGGTCACTATACTCAAGTAGTTTGGAGGAATACTAAGGAAGTAGGATGTGCTGGTGTTGACGGGCGTGATGGAAATTATAGACTCGTTTGTCGCTACTCTCCTGGAGGAAATGTTAAAGGACAACGTCCTTATTAATTGAGTCAGCAACCTGTAGGATAAATCAGCAGGAATGTAATCATAGTGGGCATTCCTGCTGGTAGAGCTTTAGGAGCCAAATGCTTACTGGCTCTTACTTCTCTCGTTATCTTTTTAAATGTAATCTCACGTAGTGTAAGTTCATGAACGAGAAGTAGAGAGCATCTAGATGTGGAGAGAAGTAAGCACAAAGAGAACAGTGATTAACAATAGCATATGAGGTAGAGAAATGAATTTTGGTGACATATTTACAATTGCCAAGAATTTTCCAGTAAAAGCCCTAAAAGGTTTTTTCATTGGTTGCTTAATAGGTCTAATAACTTGGTTTGTAAGTAGTATTTTTAAGGGAACATTGTATTATCCCATGTTATTTATTGGGTCTTCTGGAGTTGGGTTATACTGTGGTTTGTTTTTTTCAAATCAATTGACAAAGTTTGGGGTAATCTTTGTGTTTACTACTCTAACTTACATAGCTATGAGTACTAACATTAGAGATGTGTTTGGAGGGAATGAGCAAGAACTTCTAAGTTATATAGCAACCTATGGTTTTCTTTGCCTCATCTTTGGTGGTGGGATAGATAGTATTTCCACCTGGAGTAATGATGAAAGCAAAAAATCTTGACCCATAAAGAAAATAACTGATTCTCAATTTTGCATAACCCCAAAGATATTTTCATCAGTCAATTGAAATTCCTTGGATAGTGCGAACATAATCTCGGAGGTTGAGCGAAAGAAAGTACGATCACCTTCCCAAAATTCTTGCAATAGAAATGCGATCGCTTCAAACAAACCGTCATCCAGAATACCTGGAGGACATTATCTTCAAGGAGAAGAACAATGACTACTATTAACTGTTTTCCAGTCGAATCGAAAAATAGACCAACTGTGATTCTTAATGCTCTTTCTGTTGGAGTGCTAACTTCAATATCTCTAACGCTGATTGCATTAGCTGGAGCACCATTGGTTTTGGCTCAAACCCCTGTCATGCCAAAGCCAGATCGTAATGGCGATTACTTTGGTAATGAAGCACTCATCCAAGGCACAGTACCGAGACCATATTCCGCCGGCTCGTTATGGCAAGTCGTCGTTCCAGGGGGGGTAGATTGTCATAGCGGTGTTGGGTTAGATTATGGAATTACACGACAGTTCAAGCGAGGAGAGCTTTTGCAGGCAGATTTAGGTCGTGGAGGTGCTGACGAAGTGTTAAGGAATGCAAAAGATAGGAATGGTAAACCCTGGATGCGTGTAAGAAGCGCTTCAGGAGAGAACTACAACTGTTATGTCAGAGCCAACAATGCCTCTATTCAGCCTTATCAAGGAAAAGGAAAAATATAACGATCACCACTTTCATCGAGTGCGTTAACGAAGTGTAGCGCATTCTCTAAATCTCTTTAAGGAACACATTCATGACTATTGCAAATGCAAACCTAGAAGGAAGTTGGACACTTAAAGCAGCAGTGCCTCCCGCTTCTACCAAACACGAAAATTACAGCTGAATTTAAGGATGGCAAACTTAGCGGCAATGGAGGCATCAATCAATATAGTACTATTTACACAGTTGAACCCCTAGATCGAACTTCTGGTAAAATCAAGATTGAGAAGATAACCCTGACAAAAGTAGGTGGTAGTGAGGAGGTGCTCGCACAAGAAAGCAGCTATTTTCAGGCACTAGAACAAGTTCGCGAATACAGTGTAACCGATCGAGGCTTAACCCTCTCATATACCTCCCCGTGGCATTATTTAGGATTCATTCAGCAGTAATCGATCGTGCATTCGACTAAACCGCAACAGAGCGATCGCCTTCTCAAAACTTTTGGTACAGAAGTGCGATCGCACCACTTGTTGGTCTAGATTCGGAAGGGGTGCGATCGCCAGTTGAGGTAATTATTACTAAACTCCAGTTATCATGGAAATGAAGCAGATCGAACAGAGGTTTTAACCATGAAACAAATAACTCTACCTATTAATTTATCTCAAGAAGGAATTAAACAATTTTGTCAACGTCACTCGATCCGCAAGTTGTCTTTATTTGGCTCAGTATTAAGGGATGATTTTACCAGAGAAAGTGATGTTGATATTTTAGTGGAATTTGAACAGGGGAAAACTCCGGGTTTAGCTATTATTACGATGGAAGATGAGTTATCAAATATGATCGATCGCCAGATAGATTTAAGAACACCAGCAGATTTAAGCCGTTATTTTCGCAAACAAGTCTTAGCAGAAGCGATAGTTATCTATGAGCAGAATTGATGATTTGACTCGGCTAAAACACATCAGAGATTCAGCACAAGAGGCGCTTTCTTTTGCAAATAATCGCACTAGAGAAGATTTGGATTATGATAGGATGCTATCTTTAGCTCTAGTAAGATTAGTTGAAATCATAGGTGAAGCTGCAAATAATGTTTCTGAACCATGCCAAACTAAGTATTTTAAAATACCTTGGCGACAAATTATTGGCATGAGAAATCGCATTATTCATGCTTATTTTGATGTAGATTTAGATATTGTCTGGCAAGTAATAACTCAAGATTTAGGTTCACTTTTGATTGAGGTTAAAAAGGCAATAAACGATTTAGAGATATGAATTATGATATATTGCTCCGGCAATGAAAAAGAAAGCATAGGATAATAGAAGTAAAGGCACAAGGAGGTTTGACATGGATAAACCAGATGGCCGACACCTATCGATAGAGACGCAAAATTACCTTCGACAGCAAGCGATCCGGTTGCGAGAACAAGGGAAACGAGTATGTGATATTAGTGAGTACCTGGGGATTCATCGTAACACGATTACGGAGTGGTGGTGGGCGTATCAAGATTACGGAGAAGCAGCCCTGTTTCAGCAGCGACGAGGACGAGAGGTAGGGGAAGGGCGCAGTTTAAGTGCCTCAGAGGAAACAACGATTGAAGCAATGCTGCGGGGACACAGCCCGGAGGAATACCAGATCGAGAGCGCCTTGTGGAGTAGACGAGCCGTAAAAGCCTTAATCGAGCAAGAATTAGGTGTGGAGATGCCAATCCGCACAGTGGGGAATACCTCAAACGATGGGGCTACAGCCCCCAGAAGCCGATCGAACGTGCCTATGAGCAAGACCCCGCTGCCGTGAAACACTGGTTACAGGAAGAATATCCCGCGATTGAGCAACGGGCACAAGCAGAAGGTGCCGAAATCGAGTGGGGAGATGAATCGGGACTCAGTTCTGATGAGTATGGGGGGCGAGGTTATGCACCCAAGGGGCATCCCCCTGAAATTCGTCCTAGTAAACGCGAGCGGACACGGTTGAATTTCATTGCTAGCATCAGTAATCAAGGCACGATTCAATTTATGCTTTACACCTGTACCTTGACAGCCCCAGTATTTATTGAATTTCTGCAACGGTTGATTGACAAGCGTTCAAGCAAACTGTTTTGGATCGTGGATCGCCATCCCGTCCATCGAGAGCGCCCCGTGCAGCAATGGTTAGAACAGCACTCCCAGGAGATCGAGTTATTTTATTTGCCTTCCTATGCGCCGCAGTTGAATCCAGTAGAGTATTTCAATGGTGATGTGAAACAGGGAGTTCACGCCAAACCTCTGACGCGAAACCTGGGTCAATTAAAACATAGATTGCTATCTCAACTGCAGAAATTGCAGAGATTGCCTGCCCACATTAGGAGTTACTTTAAGCATCCATCTATTATTTATGCTGCTCTATAGATTGCATTCTATTTTATTGCCAAGGCAATAGCTATAGCCAATAGGCTTAGGACGGGGTGCAGGGGTTCCACCCCTGCACGGGGGCACAGCCCCCACACCCCCTGTCCTAACAGATCTGTCTAGGGCTATAATAGAGAACAGGTTAGAACCAATGATGATGCGCGAGCGCACTCTCGTTACTCTAGGTTCAGTTGTGCGATCGCCCTCCAAAAACTTGTAACACAAAAGTGCGATCGCATCTCTCAGTATGTAGAAGTGCGATCGCTGGCGGGATTTTGTTGGCATCAAATACTTCTCTCATCTGAGGCCACTAATAACTAAACTCTACAGTAACAGAGGTTTGAACTCTTTGTTCGCCACCAATTACGGGTGTAGGCGGAGCGGCATCGACAGCTTGAAGCGCAGCGCGATTAGTAAATACTGGTTGAATTGGCGAAGCGTTATTTACCTGGATGGTGCGGACGGATTGTACTTTGAGATTGAGCGCGCCGAGTACGGCATCAGCTTGTGCTTGTGCGTCTTTGACCGCATCTTGCAACGAAGCATTACGGGCGGCGCGGATGGCATCTTCGGGCGCAATAAAGCTTATTTGATCGACGCGATTGGCACCAGAGTTAACGGCTGCATCCATTGTATTGCCCGCTTTGTCGAGGGAGGTGACGAAACTAACGCTGGCTTGTCCCGTAAAACCTACCTGGCGCTGGCGATTATTTTCGAAGACGTATTTGGGGTTGAGCGTGATATTTGTAGTTTGCAGTTTCTCGACATTAAGCTCTTGCAGCTTAGCGACGATCGCATTAGCTTTACGGGCAATTTCCACCTGCACATCCTGCGCGGTTTTGGCTTCTACTTCCACACCAAGCTGGACGCGAGCTTTAGTAGTTTGCACGGGGCGATCGCCCTGTCCGGTTACAACTAAAGTTCTGGCAGGACGAACTTCTTGAGCGATCGCCGCAGGTAAATCCATCACGCTAAAACAAATTAATAGAGGCAAGACTGCGATTCTAGCAGCTTTGGCGATACTTTCCATATTTTGCTTTACTGGCTTCACAGGTCCGTTCATAAATAATCCCCACTAAAAATTTTCTACTAAATCTTATATCTACGCAATCTGATTTGATATGGGTGTGTGGGGGCACAGACTCATGCAGGAGTAAAACCTCTGACCCCGTCCTAATACTAACTTGTTGCTATAGCAATTAAAAAGGCAGGCTGCTTGCCTGCCCCCCTGTGGTTGCCGAGTGCTCAATCAAGTGTTTGACAAATGGTTGCTCACTCTACTTGACAAATTCACAGAGAAAAACTACATGTGCTGAAATGTTAAGTCGCAACTGGGAAGAATTTGTTCCCAGTTCTTGCTCTAAATCGCAATTAACAATTAAGCAGTTACAGCTTTAGATTCAACTCCACCTAAAGATTCCAACACGATATCTGCAAGGTCGTTGATAAATAAGGGATGGACGTTGAGTGCGGGAACGCGCTCAAAGTGGTGAATGCCAACAGATTCAGCAACTTCACGGTATTCCATATCAATTTCTTGTAGCGTCTCGATATGCTCTGAGATGAAACTAATGGGAATTACGAGCAAATCTTTGATGCCGCGCTTAGCCAACTGGGCGATCGCTTCTTCAGTGTAGGGCTGCAACCACTCAACAGGGCCGACGCGACTTTGGTATGCCAGAGTATGGGCGTTAAAGCGTCCGTAGTGCTGGCGCAGCGATCGCATGATCAGGTCAACGCAGTTTTCGATTTCGACTTGATAGGGATCGCCGTACTCGCTTACGTACTTCTTGGGTACGCCGTGGGCGCTGAAAAATATATGTACGCGATCGGGGTCGTCAAAGGCGTGCATCTTCGTATCGATCGCCTCGCTCATGGCTTTAATATATCCGGGACGGTCGTACCAGGATTCAATCGTGATGCGCTCGATCTTTTGCAGTTCTTTGTCATTTTCCCAGAGCCGATCGATTAGCTTAAAACTGGAACCGCTGGTACTGATTGAAAACTGAGGATAGAGCGGCAATACGATCAGCTTGGTGATTCCATCCTGCTTTATTTGCGCCAGAGCTTCCTCGGTGTAGGGCTTCCAATAGCGCATTCCCACATATACTTTAACAGGCTGCCCGCGATGTTCTAAAGCGGTGGCGATCGCTTCTGCCTGCGCCTCAGTAATTTCGCGTAGTGGAGACTTACCACCAATAAGGGCATAGTTTTGTTGGGACACGGGTGCGCGTGTCGCTGCAATCAGTGTAGCAATGGGTTTTTGCAGAAATCTTAGCGGAAGGCGGATCAAATCCGGGTCAGAGAACAGATTGTAGAGAAACATGTAAACATCCTCTAGCTTATCTGGCCCTCCGAGATTTAATAGCAAAACACCAACACGGCTACTCATGCGGCAGATCCTGAATCTTAGATAATTATTAATAATAGCTTAATACTTGTTAATAATTATTGTTATAAGTGATTTGTTATGGTTTACATGCCGGGCATAAACAAAAGTAAGTAAGAAAGTGATTCCAGGGTTGTGAGTGCAAATCTGACAGCAACAATTATAGGGTTGGTCGTTGCCTTATTCGGGCCAGTGTTATTGGCTGTCGCAGACGCTCGATTTATTCCACCGCAGTCCCCATTGTTTCTGCAGATGCTTGCGATGGGCATGTATGTTGCTATTGTCGGTTATGGCAACGCGATCTCGTCGCGATCGTAATTGCCCATGTTATTACAGATTTGTCGGGTATCGTTATTATGCCATTGTTAGCAAGGTTGAAAGTATAGCGAAGTAGATATCCTATAGCGGTTTTCAGATGAAAACGAGAAGGGGGTTTGGGGGCAACGCCCCCAAGAAGGGGTTTCACCCCTTCACCCCGTCAATAAAACCTGTTCTCAATTGAAAAACGCTATATTTTCCGGCTAGTCCCTTATTGAGATTGGTGCTGTAGTAGAAACCATAGCTGCTGTTAGTTGGCTGGGAGAAACCGTAAAGGGAAGGCGATGAATATCTGATTCCGGTCGGCAAGCGACGATAGCCGCAGTTTCTAATTCCCGTAATGTCACGTCCGCTAAACCTAAATCTGCTAAATTTTTGGGTAGTCCGATATCATCGTAGAACTTGAGTAGCTGGTGTCTGGCAGTGGTAGCTAATTGGCTGCCTTGAAATTCTTCCAGGCGTAACTGCACGAGAATACCATAGGCTACCTTTTCACCGTGCAAAGTGCCGTGGGATTGCAACAAATGCGTCAGGCCATTATGGACGGCATGGGCGGCAACTGTGCGACACTGAGCGCCACCAACCCCACCAATTACACCTGCTAGGCAAACCGTGGCATCTACAACCTCGCGCCAGACATCTCCACCCAGATTTTCGATCGCTTCTTTGGACTTTTGCAACAGAATATCGCGCAAGATCCTGGCTTCCTGCACCGCTGCAATTACCATGGTGCGATCGCTGCTACCACTACTGACTGATGCTTCGTACCATTTGGCGATCGCATCGCCTATCCCTGCCACCAGCGTACGCTGTGGTGCCGTCGCAATCAGATCGTAGTCCACTACCATTAAGTCGGGACAGCGACCGAGCGCCACGTCATAACTAAATGCCCCTGCTTCGCTATAGACATTACTCAAAGCCGTCCAGGCCGCGCAGGTAGCACCTGTTGTCGGAATCGTCACTACAGGCAAATTAGCTAGATCGCCTGCAAGTTTGGCGGTATCTAAGGCTTTACCGCCGCCCGCACCAACAATTGTGGCGATCTGATGGGTGGAGATTTCCTCGCGTAAAATGGCGAGGTTAGTTTCCGTACAATCCGCGATCGCGGGTGCATAATGAATTGTTGCCTGAGTTGCGATCGCGGCACGCTCTAGATGGGGAGCAATTAAATCTTTTGCCCTGGCTCCCGCCACGACCAAAATACTACGACTAACCCCATACCGCCAACGAGATAAGTAATCGCCAAGTTGTGAGATAATTCCCTGACCGCGCCAAACTTGTGCTGGAGCGATCGCCAGCATTGGTAAGCTATCAATAGTATTTGCGACCATTTTGGAGTATAAGCTCATTTAACCTAATACAGAAATTATATCGAAACTATATCCAGCTTAGTTATCCAGCTTACATAATTAGCCATGCATAATCTAACTTCTCGTCGGTGGTTTTTAGGCAGCGTGTCGGGCGCGATCGCCATGACCGCGCACCAACTAGTCGGTCAGTTACAGGCAAGTGCTGAGTCCCAAAAAGCAAGTACCTCTGGCGTAGCGATCAAGCCACCCATGCTCAGGTCGGGCGACACAGTGGGAATGGTAGCACCTGCGAGTAATGTCTACGAGCAAGAGGAAATTAAAATTGCGATGGAGACGATGGAGCAGTATGGATTTAAGGTCGTATTGGGCAAGCATATCAACGCTCAATATGGATATCTCGCTGGCAGAGATAAAGAGAGAGCTGAGGATATTAATGAAATGTTTCGCCGCTCTGATATTCGCGGTATAGTCACGTTTTCCGGTGGCTATGGCTGCAGCCGCCTGTTACCTTTTCTGGATTACGATCTAATTCGCCAGAATCCCAAAGTCGTGGTCGGGCATAGCGATATTACGGCTTTGCTAATCGGAATTTATCAAAAGACAGGTCTGATTGGATTTCACGGTTCGTCGGGTCTAACGGGTGTAGGCGACTATGCGATCGCCAGTTTCCGCCAGGCAATTATGAACTCTGGCAAAATTGGTAGAGTTGCGGCACCACCAGCTAATGGTAAATCGGTAGAAAGGGATAATCGTCTAGTCACGATCGTTCCGGGTCGGGCTACGGGGCAACTAGTGGGAGGGAATCTCACACTGGTAACGAATCTGATTGGTTCGCCCTACGAACCCGACACTAAGGGCAAAATCCTATTTCTAGAAGATGTGGGCGAAGAACCCTATCGCATTGACCGCATGTTAACGCAACTGTGGCTGACAGGGAAATTGCAGGATGCTGCTGGCATTGCCCTGGGACATTTTAAAGATTGCGTTCCCAAGGAATTCCAACCGAGTTTCTATCAGACGCTAAGTTTAGAACAAGTTTTGCGCGATCGCTTTGAACCCCTAGGCATTCCCACACTATATAACCTCATGTTCGGCCACATTCGAGAGAATGCCGTACTACCGATTGGTGCAATGGCAACCCTAGATGCTACAGCCAGAACCCTCACTGTTGAGGAGAATGCAGTTGTCTAGCAACTGCATTTATAGCTAAAATTAGCCGCCTAACCATTACAATTGACCGATTTCGACAATTTCGGAGAGCCTTGCATCAACATTTCAGCCAGCGACGTGATATATAGCAGTTTTCAATTCGCTTTTTTCAGTGACATTCGTCTGAGTAATACTAATAGCTACATCGCTGTTTGGGTTTGGTATTATTTTATTGAGTAATAAGAGATGAACCTATGACCACAAGTAACAATAAGAACGACAGAATAGATCGAATAGAGGAACTCATAATCAAACTTGCTAACACTCAGGAGCGACTGGCTGAGACAATGGGAAATAGTCATGAGTTCATGTCGGAAATCCGAACTACGATGACTGAAAATATTACGCTACTCACTCAGGCAATAGTCGATTTAAGACAGCGTCAAGATGAAACGGATCGGAGGTTTTATGTTTTACTAGAGGAGTTTCGCCATCTGAATCGCCGCAACCAAACCTCTCAAAACTAGGGCAAAATAGGCACTGCAACAATATCCTGGCCAAACATCATTTGACGAGTTTGACGAATTGCACGAGAGTCGTTCGCTTTATAATTCTTGACCGCAGAAAGAATTCGCAAACTAGAACTTTTCCAGCGATCGCCAGTAGCGACTCATTGGAAAGTGCAATACTGGAGACCAGAGACTACTAAGAATTGCAGATCCCAAAGCAACCCGTTGCTGAAGCATCCAAACCGCGACAAAATTTTTCTCTATCAGAGCTAGTTGAATTGCCAGTGATGTCTCAGTAATTACCGTCATGCCAAACACGATCAACGCTACAGAGATAAAGTCTTCTTGCATATAACGTTGCTTTTGCAACATAGCAGTCAGACTGCCTGCGATACCCATACCAATAGCATGGGTAGGAGCTAGTATCACCTGGCTCGGAATTGTAATTGCATCCTGCAGAAACCCTAACGCTACACCCGCGATCGCGGCAATTAAGACCGGACGCTTCAAACTCCATGCCACCAGCCAGATTAATAACCAGTTAGGTCCTAATCCCATCAAACTCATGCCGGGTAGCCTTGTATGTAAAGCTAAGGTACATAGCAAAACTGACAGTAAGGTAACCAGCCAACTAACTATAAAACGGGACTTTGCTCCAGGGGCCTTGAGGTTATGTAACGACATTAAATAGAGTTCATGAATTAACTTATTGTCTGGGGTTTAATCTATCTTCGGAATTGGATAGCTCGGATACAGATTCAGTGTAAGGGTAAACTCTCACAAACTCCAACGGCCCCATAGGTACAGAGAACTCTACTTGTGCTTCAGGCGCTGGTTGCTTATCTAAGTTGACAGACTTAATCCTGCCCACCGGAATTCCCGCTGGAAACATAGAACTAAAGGGTGAGGTGAGGACAATATCACCGGGTTTGACTCCCGGATCGCGATCGAAAAATTCCAAAATCGCCAGATCTTGCGCTTGACCGTGCAGCACCCCCATACTACGAGTGCGACTGATCGTCACGCCTACCTGACTAGTCGGATCGCTAATTAACAGAACGCGGCTGCTATTTGGCGAAACGCTGGCAACTCTTCCGACCAGGCCGCCTGGGCCAACTACTAACGCACCGATATTAATCCCATCACTGCTACCGCGACTGATTACAATCTGCTGCCACCAGGAGTCACCGCTACGACCAATGACCGAAGACCAGATACCGCGTCCTGCTAACCTCGATTTTGTCCCCAATAACGCCTTAAGCTGACGATTTTGATTTTCAATCTCAGTGATGCGGTACTGTAACTCGCGAATTTGAGCATTCGCAAGCACCTCCTTATCAGAATATTCAAACTGAAAAGGACGACTTAATAACTGGTAGATCTCCATTAGAGCAACGCCTTGGGTTTGCCTAATTGCCCAGGCAATTGCCAGCCCTAAGCTCGCAAGCAATACCTGTAACCTATAGCGCTCCCACCAACGGCGAATAGACTCCATAGTCTAGAAATTACGGATGCGATTCGTCAGGACGCGACTCAGTCTCTTATAGTCTTCTAGCACGTGACCCGCACCCATCACTACGCAGTTTAATGGTGCCGGTGCAATATGAGTAACGATACCAGTTTCATGACTGATCAAGGTATCGATACCATTTAACAAAGCACCACCACCAGCAAGCATAATGCCGCGATCTACAATATCCGCCGCTAGCTCGGGTGGAGTCCGCTCCAGGGTGCGCTTAACAGCCTCAACAATCACTGATAAAGGCTCTGCCATGCTTTCCCGAATCTCGCTGGCTTTAACAGTTACAGTACGAGGCATTCCAGATAGCAGGTGCAAACCTCTGACCTCCATCGAGGCATCGTCATTTGTGGGGTAGGCAGAACCTATTTTAATTTTGATTTCTTCAGATGTTCGCTCGCCGACAACTAGATTGTGCACTTTTTTCATGTAGTTCATGATTGCTTCGTTAAGCTCGTCGCCAGCGACCCGCACCGACTCGCTAAGTACGATGCCCTGTAAGCTCATGACGGCAACTTCTGTGGTACCCCCACCGATGTCGATAATCATATTGCCAGTTGCTTCAGTTACTGGTAACCCCGCCCCGATCGCCGCTGCTACCGGCTCGTCGATCGGATACACTTCTCTGGCACCAGCCCGACGCGCCGCATCCATCACTGCGCGCCATTCCACGCCAGTTACTCCACTGGGAATGCCGATCGCAATGCGCGGATTAAATATGCCGCGTTTGACGCGCTGGATAAACGCCCGCAGCATCATTTCTGCCGCATCAAAATCGGCAATTACGCCGTCGCGTAATGGTCTGACGGCAATAATGTCGCCTGGGGTACGACCAATCATCTTATTGGCTTCATCACCCACTGCGTAGGCAGTATTGTCTCGCTTATCGATCGCAACCACTGAAGGCTCTTGTAAGACTATGCCCTCGCCTGAGACATATATAACAGTGTTGGCAGTACCTAGGTCGATGCCAATATCCTTTGAGAAGCTACGTAAGATACCCACGTCAGGTTATTCCAGAGAGTAAAAGTTAAAGTTCACCGGCAGATTCTAGTACGATCTCGGCACAAAGTCTAGTCGGTCGCCCCCTCCGCATAGGTGCGGAAACGCTCGAGATCGGCTTTCAGCGTGGACTCTACCATTCGCCCTAAAAATAAATTGTCCATGACTTGCCCGATGATACCAGGTATAGCGTAGGCAACTGTTAGCTTTACAATCGTACTATGATGGTGGCGATCGTAAAACCTGATCGCACCTCGGTTGGGCAGGCCGTCAATCGATTCCCATTGCACGATCTGATTTGGTATTTGCTTGAGAATGCGCGATCGCCAGGTAAAGGTAAAGCCGTTAGAACCCAATTCCCAATTAGATATGTCGGGGCGATCGGGCAATATTTTGACTGACTCGATCCACTTCATCCAGCGCGGCATCTTCTCCAGATCCGACCACATCGACCAGACGCGCTCGACCGGACGATCGACTTCAACTTGTACCGTATGCTCTAGCCAGTCGGACATGATTGTAATTATTGGGGGAGTATCGAGATAGTCATAACTGTTATTATAGCTTTCAGCAGCCAGCGGTTATCTGAAAACCGCTATATATGCCAGCTCACTTGCGTTGGGTTAGACCTTCACCTACTAAAGACAGGCTTACCACCATCAGCGTAATTGCGAGTCCAGGAAAAAATGCCGTCCACCAAATATTTTCCCCTGTAGATAGGGCATCTAAGGCTTGCTTGAGATCGTGTCCCCATTCTGGTATGTCATCGGGTACGCCCAAGCCTAAAAAGCCCAACCCTACCAAAGTTAAAATGGCATCCGCCGCATTTAGCGTAAATAATACGGGAATGCTTTGAATTACATTTTGTCCTAGATAACGCGTCAATACCGTCCAGGTGTTAGCTCCCAAAGCCTGCGCCGCTTCAATATATTGTTCGTTTTTAACGCTAACAGTTTGATTGCGAATCACGCGGTAGTACTGCGGAATATAGGCAACGCTGAGCGAGATTGCGGCATTCCACACGCCTCCTCCTACTACAAAAGCAATGGTCATGGCAAGCAAGAGACTTGGTAACGTATAAATGCTGTCCATTACAAACACCAGTCCTCGATCCAGCCAGCCACCGCGATAGCCGCTGATCGTACCGAGCGGAACGCCTATGGCGAGACTGAGCAGAGTAGAAGCAAAAACTACTTGCCACGCTACGCCCGCCCCTGCAATCGTGCGAGCCAGTACGTCATGACCGAGGGCATCAGTCCCGAACCAGTATTGACTGGATGGGGCGGCATTGGTGGGATTGCTGAGAAACTCATTGGGATCGGCCAGGATACCCCAAGCCTGAAAGATTGGCATCAGTAAAGGCATTAGCATGAAAGCTAAGGCAATTGCTATACCTATGTACGTCAAACGATTAGAAGTTGAAGTTTGGGACATTAATTCAGCGATCGATTATCCAGTTCGGTTCAGAGCGGTTGAGTAATTTAGCAAAACTATAGTAAACCAACGAGCCTCAGCTACGATAAATTCTCCTAAATTAACTATTACACCTCTCGAAATCTAGCGACAACCTGATATTGTTGAGATCGGCTGTGCTGCAATTAAGTACATCAGGCACGTCGGGATCGTCCCAGTTGCAATTACCCTTCCGCCTCCGGCACCTCCCCTTGGCAAGGGGAGAATGTGTGGGGTTATGAACCTGCAAACTTGAGATACCCCCAGCACGTTATCCTTCTAATCGCAACCGTATAACATGAATTCTCAGCAACTTGGCAGCAACCAGAACAAGCTAATGGTAGGCTGCTGGCAACTTGACGATCGCAGTTGGAAGAAGATCTCAGAACCCGATATTGCCCATGCCATAGATACCTACATTTCTTTGGGCGTTAACGCCTTTGATACGGCTGACATTTACGGACGCAGCGAGGAAATTTTGGGAAATTTACTCAAAAAACGCGACTGTCAAGTTTTTACTAAGGCCGTGTTTTTTAGTGGCATACCCTCTGCCATGCAAGTACGCAGCAAGATTGAAACATCCCTGCACAGGCTGCAAAGAGATACGCTTGACTCCGTGCAGGTTCACTGGCATGACTCTAACCTCGACTTTGCTTCTACCTTTGATACTCTGAATGAGTTGGTGGAGCAAGGTAAAATCCAGCAAATAGGGGTAACTAATTTCAATACCGCCATGCTGGAGAAAGCTCTCAAATTTGCCCCAATTCATACCCATCAAGTCCAATACAGCTTGATCGATCGCCGCGTGGAAGCCTCGATGCAAGCTTTATGCCTCAAGCATAATATTCAATTACTAACCTATGGCCCCCTGGCGGGAGGCTTTTTGTCCGACAAATTTCTCGGCATGAAACAGCCGCATCTTCAGTCAGATCACGCACGGTCGTTTTACTACAGCAATACGATCCAATCTCACGGTGGTTGGCCGAGTACTTTTAGCATGTTAGGGACTCTAGCTGAAGTTGCGCAAAAGTACGATAAATCCATTTCACAAGTAGCACTCAACTGGGTAAGTCAACAACCCGGAGTTGGTGCGGTAATCTCTGGGCTAACTCTGAGTCGCCAGCAGATTCAAAGTAATGTTGAGGCGTTTGGTTGGAACTTAGAAATAGAAGATATCGAACTACTATCAAGGCGATCTGCCGAGCTATTCATTCAACCTGGCGATATTTACTCCTACGAGCGCAATTGACGCTCATCATAGCAAGCTTTCTATGTCTCCACGTCGATAGCGACTGGTACCGCTGCGACTGCGGGAGCTTGAGGATGCCCGCGATCGCTTCATTAAACTGCTTACTTCAGACTCGCTGCATCCCAATAGGGCGGCAGCAGCGGTGGCATTAATCCACTGTTGGGCAAACATATCCAGTAATGCTTCATCGTCCATGTTACGGATCTCAGCGAGCAATTGCTTTGCCAGCATCCAACAGGCGAGCGTATCTGCCTCGGCACGGTGCGATCGCCCCACATCAAAATTAAAATGTTGCACGAGGGCGGGCAGCGATCGCGATCTTAATTCCGGTAACAGAAGGCGGGCTAGTGCTAAAGTGCAGAACTTTTGCTCGGGAGGAAGGACAAATAAAATTCCCAAGCGATCGTATTCCGCTTGCAAAAAAGCATAGTCAAATGGCAAATTATGTGCGGTGAGAATGCCCTGTTGTAACATTGGCAAGCACTCCCTCCACACTTCAGCCGCAGCAGGTGCACCATCCACCATAGACTGATAAATCCCAGTCAAACACGCGATCTGTGGCGGGATCGGTACTTGCGGATTAATTAAATAGGTAACCTGTTCTTGAAAGCCATCTCGAATGCTTGCCCGCAATACGGATACTTCAATTACACGGCTGCGATCGACACCGATTCCTGTGGTTTCCACATCGACGACAGTGAAGGGTTGCTCGCAGATATAGCGATAGTAGGCAAGTAAATTGGCCGAACTCAAAGCTGTTTGACTGAGGGTGTCGAGCACGATCTTTCTCTCACAATCCTAATACTAACTGTAATTGCTGGCGCGGTCTGACTCGCTCCGGTAATGGCTCGGGATTTTCCTTTACCGCCGCACAATACCTGGCATAAGTACAGCGATCGCACTGCTCCCCTGGTGTTGCCTGCCAGCGATCGTCATGGCGCAAGCGCATGGCTAACTCGCCGATCGTGGTTTCTACTCTTGCTCTTTGGGCTGGGGTAGCCTGAAATGTAACTTTCTCTCCCGTTCGCAGAAATATCAAACTGAGTTGCTTGAGGCTCTGGTGGTAATGCTGTTCCAGGGCTAAATAGTAAAGCCCCATTTGTAAATCTAATTCAATTGGTTCGGGTAATTTGGTTTCCTTAGTAGATTTATAGTCGATCAACTCCAGCCCCTCCTCTAGCCAATCCAGGCGATCGTAGCGACCCGCAAGCGCAAATTCCAGGTTATCGATCTGTAAGCTACCTTGAATTTTGCCCTCAACGGCAATTGGTCGCGCGATCGCTGTCTGGGTGGCAATATAGCGGTGGTAGTACGCGGTTAAGATGGATTGCCCTTCATGAACCTGGGCATCGGATAGTCCCTTGCAATTTTCCGCCCAGCAAAAATCTATCCACTCTAAACTTGGAATCGGATGGTGGTAGTGCCAGTCGCGGTAAATTTGGGCTAGAGCCTGGTGCAATGCCGTGCCTAATGCCGCCGATCCAAAAAAAGATACATTTTTTAATCCAAGCTCATACCTGTAATGATATGACTGGGGACAGCGGTGATAAGTTTGCAGTTTTGAAGCAGACAGAAAATACGTCATTAGCTTGTGTATTGGGCATTTGAGCGCTTGCTATCAAGCATTGTAACCGAGTTTTTGAGAAGCGATCGCCCCTTTTTTTGTCCTGGTTTTGTGGGAATAGAATGTAAAAAAACAGGCAAATTTTCCAAAAAAATCTATATCAATTCTGTAGAGTGCTTGACTCAGAGCGAAATTGCGGTAACATAACCCCATGAAACCTATGTATGAGAGTGAATCAACTCTATGAATAAAGGCGAATTAGTCGATGCTATCTCCGGTCGTGCGTCAGTCACCAAGAAAGATATTGAAGCTGTCCTTACAGCAACGCTTGAGGTAATTGTTGATGCAGTCTCATCTGGAGACAGAGTAACGCTGGTTGGTTTTGGCTCGTTTGAGTCCCGCGATCGCCAAGCACGGGAGGGTCGTAACCCCAAAACTGGTGAAGTAATGACCATTCCTGCCACCAAAGTACCAGCCTTCTCTGCTGGTAAGCAGTTTAAAGAAAAAGTAGCACCTCCCAAAGCGGATGCAAAAGGCCCAGCCAAGAAAGGCAAAGGTAAATAAGGTATCCGTTAAAAGGAAAGCCCCTGAAATAAATGCAGGGGCTTTTTTCTTAACATTCATGAATTGTCTTATAGCGGTTTTCAGATGAAAACGAGAAGGGGGTTTGGGGGCGTTGCCCCCGCGCAGGGGTGGAACCCCTGCACCCCTGAGCCTATTGGCTATAGCTATAAATCTCTATATCGCATTTGCAACGGTCAGTCGTCAGAGATGATATTTAGCGATCGCAAAAGCACTTGTACTTTGCCAGGGAACGCTTTTACGCATCAAATTGAGCGCTAGCAGATCTCGAATACTCTTTACGTCTGCATGGGAAAGTTTATGTCGCAGGCGATCGCTGTAGGTTGGTTTAGTTTCAGAAGTACCGAACCAGCGATCGATTAAGTCTGGCGTGACATACATCGGTGCGATATTCGTTTCTACCTCCATCTGTACCGATAAACCGTTTTCAGTAAATCCGCGCTCTAGATCGCCAGCGTCCCAGTTCAACATCGGATCGGATGCTTGCTGATAAATAGCTTCCTCGGCTTCCACCCAACGGTCGTAGAGTTTAGGCTTGAGATTTACCTCGATCGAATTTGTCTCCAGCAAACGATAGATACGTTGCGTATGGAGAGGGATAGCCTCATGTAAAGAGATCGCTCCCTCCGGTAGCAGAAATTTAGCCAGTATGGCGATCGCCCCGGATTTATCTGCTTCTCGCATCAGGGCATTGTGACCCACGATCCGATCGAACCGGATACCTGTTGCCAATTTAGCGAGCGTATTTGGCAATTCTGCGATCGCGGCAGTGAAGATTCTGGGTCGCGTTAATTCTGGTAAAGCGGAGGCGCGATCGCGGAGAGTATCTGCTTCTGCCTCGCGATAGGTGCAGGCATAGACCCCACCTTCTGGTACCTGGCGTATCGCTTCCCATGTCAGTAGACCGCTACCCGCATTCAAATCCAGGACAACATGATGGCGCTGCAATTTGGCTCGCTCGAACAGGCGATCGCGGACGGCAGCTAATTTCTCACCCGTACTTTCAATTGTACGTTTTAGCCAGCGTTCCACCGCCGCATTGGGGGGAGAAAGGGTTAATCCTTCTGGTAGATCTTCTTTTACGTTATCCGCAAATGTCGCTAATTGTGCTTCCCGCTGTCGCGCGACCCGATCGGCGATTTGTGCTTCGGCACCGCGATCGGATGGTTGATAGAAAACTTGTCCTTGCAGGCTGGCAGGTAAATATTGTTGCGCCACCCAGTGGTCGCGATAGGCATGGGGATAGAGATAGCCCGCTCCGTGTCCGAATCCCTGCCGATCGCGACTGGCATCCTTGAGAGGATTCGGAATATCTGCCTGCTGTTCCTTCTCTACGATCGCGATCGCGTCGAAAAACCCCATCACGCTGTTGGATTTTGGTGCGTTTGCCAGATAGAGCGTCGCTTGGGCGAGGTGATAGCGCCCTTCCGGTAGTCCCACGCGATCGAATGCCTCAGCGCAGGCATTCACGACAACTACAGCCTGCGGATCGGCCAATCCCACATCCTCGCTGGCGAGAATCAGCATCCGCCGAAAGATAAAATGCGGATCTTCACCTGCATAGGTCATGCGTGCCAACCAATAGAGTGCCGCATCGGGATCGGAGCCGCGCAAACTTTTGATGAAGGCACTAATCGTATCGAAATGAGCGTCACCTTCTTTATCGTAGAGAACTGCCCGCCGCTGAATCGATTCTTCCGCTACTTCTAACGTGATGCGAACAACTCCGGTGGCATCGGATGGCGTGGTCTCCACCGCTAGCTCCAGGGCATTGAGCAGCGCTCTGGCATCACCATTGGCAATATTAACCAGATGCTCTAGCGCGTTGGATTCCAGATCGATTTGTTTCTGACCGTAGCCGCGCTCTGGATCGGAGAGTGCCGTCGCGGCAACCCGCCGCAGATCCTCTAGATCGAGTGGCTTCAGTTGAAACAGCCGCGATCTGCTCACCAGAGCCTTATTCACTTCAAAAAAGGGATTTTCCGTCGTTGCTCCAATCAGAACGATCGTGCCATTCTCTACCCAGGGCAGCAATGCATCTTGCTGAGCTTTATTAAATCGATGCACCTCATCGACAAATAGAATGGTGCGGCGACTGTAAACGCCTTGCTGTTCCTGAGCCGCCTCGATCGCGGCGCGAATCTCCTTTACCCCTGACAAGACAGCGTTAATGGCGATGAAATGGGCGTGGGTGGTATTGGCAATAATCCTCGCCAGCGTGGTTTTGCCCGTACCGGGCGGCCCGTAGAAAATTAGCGACGATAGGCGATCCGCCTGGATGGCGCGGCGGAGCAATCTTCCCGCACCCAGAATATGCGACTGTCCGATAAAATCGTCCAGCGATCGCGGGCGCATCCGCGCTGCTAGCGGCGCTTCCTGTTCGGTTAATCGTTGCCGATTTTGCTCGAATAAATCCATTGGGTTAGGGCGATCTGCGGTCAGCCTGAGTACACGATCGGAAAGGATGGACATTGCCCACCTTACTGCATACCCAGTAATTCCATTAACTGAGTTTCTGATAGTTGCGCAATACCGTGTTTTTCTGCTTTAGCTAATTTATTACCAGGATTTTGTCCCACAATAATGTAGTTGGTTTTGCTGCTGGGCATAGAGTTAATGCGCCCTCCTGCCCCCTCGATTAGCGTTTTGACCTGTTCAAAGCTAAGCTTAGTAAAAGTACCTGTAATCGCAAAAGTTTGACCTTCTAGAGGCCGATCGGGGTTAGCTGTAGCTGAGGCTGCGGATTCGGGTTGCTCTGCCTTAGTCGGCGATGATTGAGGAGGAGCAGTGGATTCTGATGGTGTCGATCGCGCAGTTGTCTCCCCTGGCACCTGCTGTGGAGATGATATCTCCTTTAGCTGTTGTTCCAGAAAAGCCACCACATCCCTCGCCATCTTCATTGCTTCTTCCATCTCCCCCTTTTCTCGCTGGAGCGTCTTGACCTGCTGCTCCAAGCCATTAACTACCTGACTGGCCTCTTGTAGCCCCTGGCTCATTTTCTCGCGTTCCTGAGTAAGCACATCAATTTGCTGGACTAAATCCGGCGCGGGTTCGGCGATCGCAGGCAATTGGCGATTGCTTAATTCATCAATCTGCGCTTGCAGCGCCACCGCACGCTCTCGATCGCTCTGCAATTCCGCCACCAAGCGATCGCGCTCCTGTACAACCGCTTCCATCTGCGCGAGGCGGTTCTGAAGATTAGCAGCAGTCGATGTTTCAGTTTGGAGTGTCGATTCCAGTTGGGTTTTCTCCTGTTGCATCTCAGCCAGATGCGCTTGTGCAGTTTCTAGGGTGCGCGCGAGGCGATCGCGTTCCTGAGCAAGCGACTTTATCTCCTTCTCAAGTTCCTTTGGTTTCGCCTTACTTTCCTGGAGTTGTTGCGTAAAGGAAATCTTATCCTGCTCTAATTGACCGATCTGCGATCGAACCCGTGCTAAATCCGCTTGAGAAGACTGAAGATTGAGATTCAGTTGCTCTTGCGATTGAGTTAACTGCACAATTTGCGATTCCAATGCGGCAATAGTAGATGCCCGTTCCTGCGCGATCGCTTGTACATCCTCCTTTTCAGTTTGCAGCGCTTCGATCTGCGTTCTCAAAGGATTTAGCTCCGTCTCGGTCGATTGGAGGCTGTTTTCCAGTGACTGAATTCGCGTTTGGTACGAAGTGAGAGCTTGTTGAGATTCCGATAATTCTGCTTGCAGGCGCGCTTGCGACTGAGATGCCTGTTTAGCTGCTTCTACTACGGCATCGGCAGTAGCTTCCTGGGCGGCGTGCAGAGCCATCTCCAGCTCGCCATTTCGCCGTTCCAAGTCCTGGATTTGTTGCTGGAGCGTAGCAAGCGAGCGATCGCCAGTTTGCGTAGTTTGGCGCAGGCGCTCTTTCTCTTGGGTCAGCGTATTAATCTGAATCTGAAGTGCTTTCAACTCCCGTTGAGCAGCCTGTTGGGTGGTTTGCAACTGTGCTTCTAACTCCTGCACTTGCTGTTGCGCCCGTTCGGAATTTTGGGCGGCTGCTTGCAGTCGATCCTGAAGAGTTGCGATCGCAGTTTGATATTCCTGTTGCGCCTGCTGAATCTGTGCTTGCAGAGTCTGATTCTGCTCCTGTCGAGCAGATAAATTAGCCACAGCTTCCCGCTCCCGAGTTTCTACCGTTACGACCCGATCCTGTAATGTCGCGATCTCCTGGTGCGCCTGTTGTAAACCCAGATCGATTTGCTCCCGTTGCTGGCGTAAATCTTGAATTGCGTCCTCTAGAGACCGATTCTGTGCCTGACTGTGGGCTAGAGCATTCTCTAGATCGTTCTTTTCCCGCGTTATTGTCTCAATTTGCAACTCTAAATCAGCGACATTTTCCTCAGCTTGAGTTAGATTCGAGTTTACCTGCTCGTTGGTCTGAGTCAAGTTTTGCAGTTGCTGCTGTAGCTCTGCATTCGCAGTTTGTGCTTGGGCGATCGCGCCATCGAATTCTGCTTGCTTTTGTTGCAGTTCGCTCTCAATTTGTTCCTGCTGCCGCGCGATCGCGGTTAGTTGCTGTTCCAGTTCGGCAATTTGACTGTTGTTTTGTTGCTGGGCAGCTTCCAATTGCTCTTTCTCCTGTTGGAGTTGCAGCACGGTACGGCTTATTTCAGCAGTATCGTTTTGGGCGATTTGCAACTCTTCCTGCAAAGTATTTTGAGCTTGTGAGATGCTCTCCAAGTCCCGTTGGAGATTCCGACTGCGTTCTTGTTCTGCCTGCAAGCTTGTCTCCAGTTCGGCATAGCGTTGAGCTTGCTCTTCAAGCCGCTGCGCCAAGCTATTAGATAGCTCTTGAGCCTGTTGCAATTCGCTTTCAAGCTGTTGCTTTTCCTGACTGAGAACCTGAATTTCCGACTGCTGTCGATTTGACGTTGCCTTCTGCGATTCGCAATCTAGAGTTAGAGTTTCTTTAGTCTGCGTGAGGGTTGTGACCTCTGACTCCATTGCTGCAACAACTTGTTTAGCAAGGTTAACCGCTTCCGTTAGATTCTGGTTATCGCCAGTTAAAGTTTGGATTTGGCTTTGCAAGGCTGCTTTTTCCGCCTCTTGCTGTTGCCGCACCTGTTCTGCTTGCTCTGCTTGAGCCGCCTGGAGTTGTTTCTGTTGATGACGGCGAAAGCCATAGCCAATTAATAAGGCTACCAGAACTATCGAACCTGCTATGGCAGAGATAATTTCAGAATCCATGACTCAAAATACTCCAAAACTCGAACAGGGGTTCTCTATAGCGGTTTTCATTTGAGAACGGGTTTTATTTTTGGGGTGAAGGGGTTCCACCCCTTCTTGGGGGCAACGCCCCCAAACCCCCTACTCTTTCCGATCTGAAAGCCGCTATACCACCCATTTTAGCGCTCGATTGCAATTTGGATCGCAATACTAACTTGCGAGATGCTTCTACGTTTCCCCTTTCGCTTCCCGTCCAAACTAATTAACTTCGCCCTCCCCCCATCGCTCAACCACGATCGCATAGCGGTTTTCAATTTAAGAACAGGTCTTATGTTTGGGGTGAAGTGGGTTCACCCCTTCTTGGGGGCAACGCCCCCAAACCCCCTACTCTTTCCGATCTGAAAACCGCTATATCTATTTGTTTAAATAGTTCTAAGTTTGTCTGAGAGTTATCAATTACGACATCAGCAAGGGCAATTTTTTGCGCTAGTGGTATCTGGCTGGCAATGCGCTGCCGCGCTTCTTGCAGCGTGAGGCGATCTCTTTGCACGAGTCGTGCTAGCTGTTGCTCCGCCGTACAGGTAACTACCCAGATTTCCGTGACTAGATTCTCCATGCCCGCTTCAAATAGCAATGGTACGACCATAGCAACTGTTGAAGGTTGATATTGTTTGGCGGTTGTTTCTAAACGCTCTCTTACATAGGGGTGAATTTGCGACTCCAGCCACTGGCGCTCTGCGGCATCTTGGAAAATAATTCTACCGAGTGCGGCGCGATCCAGGGCGCGATCGCTTGTCAACACGCGATCGCCATAACGAGAGGCGATCGCGGCAACCAGCTCTACACTTAAGGCTTCGCGAGCATAAATATCGGCATCGAGTATGGGCAGATCGTAGGCTGTATGCAGATAATTAGAAACGGCAGTTTTTCCAGTCGCAATTCCACCCGTAATCCCAATAATGCGCTGTTGCATCGATCGATAAAAATTAACAATAAAAACAAAACAATATGTCCTTAGCAGAAGCTAAGGACATAATATCGTGACAGTTTTTAAAGAACACAGTCTACCAAAGCGCTGGGACGGTAATGCGCGGGCGTACGGGTGGCGGTGCTGGCGGTTCGTATCTGGGAGGCTCGGGAGCAGGAGCTTGTGCCTCTAAACAAGAATTATCTGTCCCCGCTGGCAACTCTAGTCCAACGGAGCGATAGTAGGTACAGAATGACGCTAGAGAGGTAGTGTAAGGACTGGTGAGATCGCGGGTGCGAATGTTGTCGTCATCCAGGGTCTGTAGGTCAAGCATCTCCCTGAAGATCGTCCGGAAAGCTGTAAACTCGCGCTCCATCTTCTGATCCATAAACTCAAACTGTATCCACGGTGGGGCTACGTTAGTAGATGAAGTTAAGTCTAAAACTTTGGTGATTGCCTCGTTATAGGTGGGCGAAAAATCACGAGGGTAGTAGTCCTGATCCGTTAATAACGGATCGGCAAAGGACGGAGCTGCTATAAGTGAGATAGCGGATATTGCTAGTGCTGAGGTCAGCAGATAAGAGCAAGTTCTCATAAAGTTCATCCTCACAATTTGTCTAAACCAGTTAGAAGGTTAATTATTTTTAATCAATCTACCAGATTAATTATATATCTCGCCATAAAAACTGTTAATTTGTACTAATTTCACCTTGATGGTTAGGAATTTATGACTACAGATACCGATGTGGCAGCAATTAGAGCAAAATTGCTGGAGCTATTTTGCCGTCTAGCTTATAAAAGTGGCAATTTTACACTTTCCTCCGGGCAATCTAGCTCTTATTATGTCAATAGCAAGTTGGTAACTTTGCACCCTTATGGGGCACTGTGGACGGGACAAATTGTGCTATCCATGTTGCCACCGGATGTAGTTGCAGTAGGTGGGCTAACTCTGGGAGCCGATCCCATTGTTTCTGCTGTCAGCGTCGTATCAGCCTATGAAAACCGACCGATTGCAGCTTCGATCGTACGCAAGCAACCCAAAGGTCACGGCACGGCTGATTGGATCGAAGGGCCTGTCCTAGATGCAGGTGCGAAGGTGGTAGTGTTAGAGGATGTGGTTACGACTGGTAAGTCGGCAATGCTAGCGGTCGAGCGGTTGCGGCTGGTTGGCTATCAAGTCGATCGCATTATTGCCCTCGTCGATCGCAACCAGGGTGGTGCGGAACTCTATGCCAAGGAGGGGCTAGAATTTAGCACGATTTTCACGATCGCGGAAATTCAAGCACATGTCGCACAACAGGGATAAACACGGGGATAGATCGAGCATAAAAGGTATGAATAAACATCGCTCCCGCCGCTCGGGATTTGGGGATTGGTTGGAGAGGCGGGCTTGTGTCCCTGAATTTGCGGGCGGCATGTTAATGGGAATGACCTTCTTCTTCTTCTTAGCAGCCACTAACACGCTAGCAGGCTGGCTCTATGCTATGAGCGGTGTGGGTCTTGCCATTATGTTAATCGGCGGTGTCTTGCCCGCTCGCATTCTGAGCAATATCCAGGTAGAACGGTTACCCATCGATCCCGTTAGTGCGGGGGATATTCTCACGGTGGAACTCTGGTTGCACAATGCTGGAAAGCAGAACAAGGCTCTATTAGAAATTCGCGATCTCCTGCCCAAAGGGATTACTCGCATAGAATCGCAATCCCATGTAATTGAGTCAATCGATATCGGCGATCGCTACCGTTGGCTCTACTCGATTACAACGCTACAGCGCGGTGTATTTCACTTCGATCGCCTGGAGCTAGCTACTGCTAGCCCATTTGGTCTTTTTCGCAGTCGGCGATCGCAGTCGGTACCGCGCCGCGCGATCGTCTATCCTACGGTGCTGCCCCTCAGTCAGTGTCCTTTAGTTGATTTCATTGGCAAAGATGATAGCCCCAGACTGTACAGTCTGGAAAATCTACATCACAGTGCCAATGAGGGCATTACGCGCACGCTCCGGCCATATCGTTGGGGCGATCCGATTCGATTGGTGCACTGGCGGACCAGTGCGCGGTTTGGGGAACTGCGAGTGCGGGAGTTGGAATTGACCGTGGGAGGACAGGAATTAGTAATTGCGCTGGATACACAGATAGGATGGCGATCGCCGGATTTTGAGGAGGCTGTCATTGCCGCCGCTTCATTATATTTTTACGCGCAGCGGCTCAATCTCAATGTCAGGTTGTGGACGGCTGCAAGCGGTCTGGTACATGGCAATCGCGTAGTTTTGGAGACCTTAGCAGCGGTTCAGATCGATGCAAATCCTGTAGAGATATCCGATCCATCGCAACTGCCACCCGATTTACCCCAGGTGTGGATTACGAGCCAGCCGCATAGCTTGGCAGAATTGCCAACGGGCAGCCGCTGGCTGCTATGGGGAGGCGGATCGCCCAGCAGCGCTAAATTCCCAGGCATCAGAATCGATTCTATCGACAAAAGCGATTCTGGCACCGATCCCAGCAACGACAAGGAAGCAAGCGATCTAACCTATCGTCATCTTCAGGCACAGCTACAGACGCAACTGGCAAGGACTGGTAACTAGGGCTTTCTGAAAATTGCTTGCCAGCGCGATCGACCCGCCGCTGTTATCCCACACAGCATGGCAAGGATATTTTGTCTATGGATCGCGATCGCTTAATCGCTTAATTGCGGTTTTCAGATGAAAACGAGAAGGGGGGTTGGGGGCGTTGCCCCCAAAAAGGGGTTCCACCCCTTCACCCCGTCAATAAAACCTGTTCTCAATTGAAAAACGCTATATCTAATAGTGGAAGAGCGATCGCAAAACTACTTCTCAGCCTAACTAAAGGAGGTGGCAATATTTTAGATAATATAAATAAAGTTGGACTTGCGAGGTGTCGAACCATGACCATCTCTTTAGAAAGATCTAGTAAACCCACTATACTCCAACGGTATGATGCCACTTGGCAAGACTATGTAAAGATACGAGATAGCTCGGATATCGACTGGATTAAAATTGCCTTTTATAAAGGATGGTTGTGGGTTGATATGGGTCATATAGGGCTGAGCCACGCTCGTTTTACCGATTTGATGACAGCAGTTTTCTTTATTTGGGCATTTCTGCACCCCGACCCGGCAATAGAGTCCTTTGGAGGGTGCTTAATCGATCTGCCAGAAACCCATGCTTGTGCCCCAGATTTGATACTTTACAAGGGTGACAATATTCCCCAATGGCAGGCAGATGAACCACGACGAATTGATTTGACGCGCCATCGACTGCCCGATCTGGTGGGGAAAATTGCGGACACGACGCTCAATATCGACCTCGACGAGCAAAAGCAGCTTTATGCCAGTTTAGGGATTCCTGAATATTGGGTAATTGATGTCAAAGGAAGGCGGCTTTTTGCATTCGGGTTAGGTTCTACAGGCGTTTATGAGATAATTCAGGTTTCGCAGGTGTTGACGGGATTGCCGATCGCCCTCGTAGAGCAAACAATAGAGCGATTAGTCACAGAGACAAATACAGCAGCAGCAAATTGGTTAATGCAACAGTTGCAGAAGAAATAGATTGCATTTTTCAGACAATCTCCCTGCCTTCAAGCAGCTTGCACGTTCAAACTACTGCCATCTTCCAATTAACCATCCCAACCCCAGTCCCACCCAACTACTGAAAGTAATCGTCCAGAAAATCTGGATGCGGTGAAAGCCTTTTTTAGTCATCTGCCACTTCGCCCAAAATAGTGGCGAGAACCAAAAAGCTGACAGGATAAACGTCATCACGATAAAGGTAATACCGCTACCTAATGTATTGACCAGGGCTATTACCCGATCGTCATCTCGACTCCAGGCCGTTCCCTTAATTAAGGCAGTATTTAAAGCTAGCGGCAACCCTACCAGCCATGTTGCGGCGAGAATGCCAGGGATCGCTAATAATAAAGCGATGTTGATGGCGGCAGCTAAGAAAGCAGCGATCGCGGCGGCAATCAGCCAACTGCTCAATGGCGAGACAACTACTGACAATTCCCAACCGTAGAGGGTATACCAAAGAACGACTGCTAACGCGGTTAGCCAGGGTAGCTTTTCGATCGAATTCTTCACTGACAAAATTTACCAATAAAATTATAGCCGTATGCAGATCTGTTAGGACAGGGGGTGTGGGGGCTACGCCCCCCCGCAGGGGTTTCACCCCTGCACCCCGTCCTAAGCCTGTTGGATATGGCTTCTATAGCAATAACCAAACAGGTTTGAGATGTAATTATGAGGGTAAAACCCCAGCGCCTCGTTCCGAACAATCTTTTAGTTACTACGAGATTACAACTGACGAAAACTAACCCGCAAAAGATCCTTTGGATGTGGGGTTGGTACTGTCACCATACTTAAATCCTGGTCTGGCAACAGTTCCCAATCGCAACTACGCAGTAACATTGTTGCAAATATCTTCATTTCTAATCTAGCAAATTCTTTGCCCAGACACTCTCGCAATCCGCCACCAAAGGGGACATAACCAAATAATTTTTGTTTGTCAGCAGCGCGATCGCTGTCGAAGCGATCCGGGTCGAATTTCTCACATTCGGGGTATAGCTCTTCTAATTTGTGAGCCTGGTTAATTTGGTAAAGTATCGTCCAACCTTTGGGAATCTGGTAGCCGTTAAACTCACAAGACTCGATCGCTTCCCGAAACCCGCCGCCCACAGGTGGAATTAAGCGCAATACTTCCTTTAAGACGCGATCTAGATAGGTCATTGATTTTAAGTCGTCTAGAGTCAAGGAAGGCGATCGCTGTAATTTTTGCAATTGTTGCTGTTCGTTTCTCGCCTTTGCCATCACTTCTGGATGTTGGGCCAGGAGCAGGCAAAATGAAGCGATCGCCGAAGTTAAGGTTTCATGTCCGGCAAATAGCAACAACAGAATCTGATCTTTCAGTTCCTCCAAACTCAAGCTATTTCCCTCTTCATCCCTGGCTTGGAGCAAGATCCCCAGAGCGTCGTTGCCAAAATCCTGAGCCTGTTGGCGTTGCAGCACGATTTGCTCGATGTAATTTAGTAATAACCGCCGACAACGCAAGGCCCTACCGAACTTCGTCCAAGGTAAAGGTAAGGGGATAGTAAACAGACCATCGCACCAATCTTTAAATAGTTTGCCCAAAGGGGTTTGCGAGCCGTTCTCCGTACCGACTAACAATGCACTGGCAATGTCGAAGGTGTAGTTGCGCAATTCGGGGTACCAGGTTAAGGAGCCAGCCTGTTGCCATTTGTCCAGGTAACTGGCAGTAATCTGCTCGATTGTGGGAATATAGCTGGCGAGGGCGCGGGGTTGAAAGGCTTGTGCCAATAATTTACGGCGGGCAGCGTGCAAACTACCTGTCTGCGTTGCCAGAGAGGCAGAACCAAGCAGCTTTCTGGTGCTGTACGGCCAGGTGGCGACAAAATATTTATTTTCATTCGTAAAGAGAAACTGATTTGCTTCCGCACCCACAATAAAGACGGTGACACCTCCAAAAATACGGGTTTTGAAGATCGGGCCGTATTTAGCTTGTTGCTTGCTGGAGAAATCGGGGTCGATCAGAAAGTTGATGGTTTCACCAATGACTGGCAATCCTAAACTACCAGGTGGTAATGGCAGAGAGTCTGGCGATCTTGGCGATCGCTCTCGGGCTTCTTGGGTGCTGGTGCTTTCTGTCATCTTTGCTTCTGATTTGAACCGATCGCTATAGCTATAGCCAACAGGCTTAGGACGGGGTGCAGGGGTGAAACCCCTGCGTGGGGGCGCAGCCCCCACCCCCCCTGTCCTAACAGATCTGTCTATGGCTATATCTACTCTAGCCTGGAACGATAACTGGTATTGCCTGGGGAATGACGCGAAACTGAGCTGGCGTGTATGTGGTTAGCTCGCCATCGGTGTTAATTGGGCGCGGCTTGCGGGTAGAGATAGTAACCTCTCGGCAATGTAGCGATCGCACGTTGCTCGCCCTACCGTGTTCGCCGCGCCACAGTGACGGCAACAGGAAAGCAATTTGCCACCAGTGCATCACCTCCAAGCTATAGAGATCGAGCCTGTGGTCATCAATGGCAGCGTCGGCAGCAACCGCCATACCACCACCATAGAACCTGCCATTACCAACGGCAATCTGGAGGGTTTTGACCTTAACTGATTCGCCACTCTGACTGATGATGGCGGAAAAGGGGCGAGATTGCCAGATTGCTTGCAGGGCAGCTTTGGCATAGGCAAGTACGCCCCAGCGACTTTTGGCTTCTTTGGTCAAGTGGTTGGTAATTTTGACGCTCAAACCGAGGCTGGCTACGTTAAAGAAATACTTGCCATTCACCCAACCTAGATCGATGCGGCGAACCTGACTCGTGGCGATCGCTTTACAGGCATCAATGGGTGAGGCTGCGATCCCAAGCGTTCGTGCCAGGTCATTGGCAGTACCGAGCGGCAGAATTGCCAGAGGAATTTGGGTGTCTACCAAACCAGCCGCCGCTGCATTCAGCGTACCGTCACCGCCTCCTATGACGACTAGATCGACGCGATCGCGATATTGGCGAATTAAATCCGATAAAGCTTCAGGATGCTTGATGGGTTCTTCAATTAGTTTGAGACCTAGTAATTCCAGTTGCGCTGCGATCGATACAGCATAGCGCTGCCCGTTACGCGAATGTCGGTTTACCAGTAATAAGGCATTGTAATAGTTCATGACACTCGAAAGCTATAACTAGATGGACTTTTACTCTTCAGGCCAAAAGGTGTCGGTTAGTACTGCCGCCCTGCCCTCAACAATTCAATCGTCTGCTCTATCCAGAGATTAAAGTCTTCTTCATACGCGATCGCAGGCTTGCTGAGTGTCATTTCACTGCACCCCAAATATTTTAGAAATTTATGGTTACTGTAAAAAATCCGTTGACGTAGGGGGCAGGTTTGGCCAGAGAGCTATTGATACAAGTCAACAACTTTTAGCCAAACCTGCCCCTACATGCAGACATCAACGAAAATTTTATAGGTGGAATTTATTTTAATATGTCCGGAGGGGCATCTATTTTTCCGGAATTGTAGTCATCCCATACTTGATTCAATAATTTGCGCCTGTCTGGGGTGACATCATCGTAGGCTTGGAATTCTGCTTTGAGCAACTTCTTAAATAAAGGCCGCTTGGCAAGACTCAATAATTCTTGCAATTCCGCCTCGGTAAAATCGGACTCCAGGCGAGCAACGTATTTAGCCTCAGTGCGTTTCCAGCCCGCACCCTGCACTAAAACCTGATGCAGCCAGGTATAAAACTTGGGTCTGCTTGTCGGCCCAACTCCCATATCCACAATACCCATGAAGTGTAGATCGTAGCGCTGAGCTATACCAAATTCAGTAAGAACTTCTCTAGCCAATTCTTGTTTTGATTTAGTTGCTGCGGCCACTTCCGAGCGCACTTCCTTTGGTGTTTGCGCTTGGGATACTTGTTGGGAATTAGCCGTACATGCTGTCAGCAAAAGACAGCTAGCTAGCAAAACTTTTGGTAACCAAAAACTAACTTCGATTGCCTTCATAATTCAGTAAGTTAGGATCTCAAGCCTGATAATCTAGTTATTAGCCGTACTCGTTAACAATTAAATTCCGTTTTTACTGTCAGAATTTTAGATAGCTCATGTCTCTTAGAGTATACGGCGATCGCCCGATCCAAACATTACCAGGACTAAAAACGCGCCCCACGCCCAGCCGCGTTCGAGAAGCCGTATTTAACATTTGGCAGGGTAGAATAGAACATTGCCGCTGGCTGGATATATGTACGGGATCGGGAGCGATGGCAGCGGAAGCTTTGTTGCGCGGTGCAGACGCAGTCGTAGGAATCGAACAATCGGGGGGAGCGTGTAAACTAATTAAACATAACCTGGAAAAGATCGTTAGGCCAGCTCAGTTTTTTAACATCCATCGCGGTGACGCGCTCAAAGTTATTCCCAAGTTAGTATCTCAACCATATGCTCAATTTGACCTGGTCTATTTCGATCCGCCCTACCAAAGCGATTTGTACGAGGCTGTTCTTACCGCCCTTCCTCCCCTACTCGCTACCGATGCCACAGTTGCTGTGGAACATTCTCCCTCTCGCTATTTAGCTGATGCCATTGGCGATCTGGTCAAGCGCGATCGCCGCAAGTACGGTCAAACAGCCATCACCTTCTATGAATTAACACAACCCATAGCTATCATCTAAGCAAATCTAAATTATGTCTTCAGTTAAGTTCAATTTATTTAGTTGGGAATTGTTAAGAAGGGATTGGCGTGATATCGATCTCTTTTTGATATTTATTCCAGTGGCTTTGACAATTGTCGGCGCGATCGCCATTCATAGCTCTGCCATCAACTATTCCAATTTAAATTCCTATTGGTTGCAGCACCTTATCATCGGCGGCATCGGTCTATTTATTGTGATGTCACTGGCGCGCTGGCAATACCAGCAACTATTGCATTTACATTGGATTACCTACTTTATCACCAACGTATTTTTAGCGCTCGTGCTGGTAGGAGGTACATCCGCCAATGGGGCACAAAGCTGGCTGACAATCGGTGAATTTAATTTTCAACCTTCTGAATTTGCCAAGGTGGGAGTGATTATTACTTTGGCAGCGCTGTTGCATAAGCATCCAATCAAGCAACCTTCAGATATCGTTCAGGTGATTTGGCCGCTACTATTACCCTGTGCCTTAATCATGAAGCAGCCGGATCTGGGCACTTTCCTCGTGTTCTGCGCGATCGCTCTCGGTATGCTGTATTGGGGCGGTACTAATTTGGGGTGGATATTACTGATTATTTCACCCTTAATTTCACTGATCCTATTTAGTGTTTTCATTCCGGCATGGCTGGGATGGGTGGGGTTGATGGGAATTGTTGCTTGGCGAACGCTACCCTGGATGAGAGTAGTCGGCTTTTTGAGCGCGGTGGCAGTAAATCTGGTCTCAGCCCAAGTGGGAACTTTTGTCTGGTCTTTATTGCATGACTATCAGAAAAAGAGGCTTTTGTTGTTCCTCGACCCCACACAAGACCCCCTGGACGGTGGTTACCATTTGATTCAGTCCCGCATTGCGATTGGGGCGGGAAAAATTTGGGGACGCGGAATTATGCACGGTACTCAAACCCAACTGAGTTTTATCCCCGAGCAGCACACGGATTTTATTTTCTCCGCGATCGGCGAAGAAATGGGGCTTGTGGGTTCTATGCTCGTCCTGATTGCATTTTTAGGAATTTGCTGGCGTTTATTAGTGATTGCCGTTAAATCTAAGGATAATTTTGGTTCTCTGCTGGTAATTGGCGTTTTTTCGATGGTGCTTTTCCAAGCTACGATCAATATCGGTATGACCATTGGAGTTGCCCCCATTACGGGCATTCCTCTACCGTGGCTGAGTTACGGGCGATCGGCACTGCTCACTAACTTTATTGCCCTCGGTTTAGTCGAATCAGTGGCAGCACATCGACGTATGATTAAGTTTTAGCCTGCACAGGCGATCGAGATATTAAATGAACTGCAAAACAGTCTTTCTTAGCTTGCTGCCTGCATCCAGTACAAGCTCAGTGAAGTGGTTGAGCCTGTAGCCACGCATAATTGAGAACGCACAGGCAGATCTTTTATTCATTCAGTCGCAGCAACTGTGAATACACCCTGACAAGAACATCTACCGTTTGAGACTATGAGGCTATCCAGAGCAAACTGGTCGCCAAGCTTGAGTAATAATCTTTCCAGTAAAGCTTTAATATCCGGGTCTGAAGATGGTTGAGGTACTTTATCGCCTAATGCGTCTGTCACGATCGCCGAGCTAAGACACTGCTGCAAATCCTGCGGTTCAATTGTTAAATCCAACTGTACTTGAATTGGGTCTAGCAGTTTTAATGGCTGACCTTTGAGGATTTGGGGAATATTTAAATTAATGCCCGCCGCCACAAGACTAATGGTACTGAGGCTAAGACCTTGGTAAACAATGCCTTGACCGCTGACCTCCGCTTGCGGTACCTGACCTTGCAAAATCTGGCGATTGGCACCAAGAATTTTTATGTCCAGTTCTTGTAAGGCTTCAACCTGCGATCGCAGCCACAACTTAATTACCGGACAGAGGACAGAGCTAACAATCGAAGCCATAGGGTATAAATTAACTTTTGAGAACTTGCGGGCAAATTGAACCTGGTAAACAGTTAAGCAGTCATACTTTTATAGCTTTAGACAGATTATTAGTACAGGGGGTGTGGGGGCTGCGCCCCCACCGCAGGGGTTCTACCCCTGCACCCCGTCCTAAGTCTGTTGGCTATAGCTATAACAGCTTAAGGTTACATGAACTCGATCGCATGCGCCCTATGAATGAATCTAGTTTCCAAGATCGTGGCTAGAGGAGAAAGCAGCGAGCTATCCGATCGCCAATTGGTAGATCTGTGCTTGCAAGGTAATACCCAAAGCTTTGCTAAACTCTACCAACGCCATCAACAGCGAGTGAGGTCAACCCTATATCAGCTCTGCGGTGCTGAGGCACTCGACGATTTGGTACAGGAAGTATTTCTGCGCGCCTGGAAAGGTCTAAGTAAGTTTAGGCAAACAGCACAGTTTTCCACCTGGTTATATCGCATTGCTTGGAATGTTGCCTGCGATGGGCGCAAATCGATCGCCAGGACGCGATCGCGCACGGTAACAACCGATGATGACCAGATCCAAAGCATACCGGATCGCTCGGATGCCAGTACATCTAATCCCGCTCTGGCGAAATTGCACTACCAGGATCTCGTTCAACGAGGTCTGGAGCAACTCAGCCAGGAACATCGCACCGTAGTCGTACTGCACGATCTAGAAGAATTGCCGCAAAAAGATGTAGCAGAGATTCTAGAGATACCTGTGGGTACGGTTAAGTCACGTTTATTTCACGCTCGCACTGCTCTCAAGCAGTTTCTGGAATTGCAAGGGGTCGAAATATGAATCGCAATCGCACTAATTCTAATAATGACTCTGGCGATCGCCTCGATCGCGATCTCAGTTATGAAGATCTGCGACTGGTTGCTTTTCTGCGGCAAAACAAGCCGATTGCCCCAGAGCCTGTCATTAACCTGGAGCAGCGCATTATGGGTGAGATTAGCAGACAAGCTATGCCACCACAAATTAAACCCGCACGAAAACTTTGGCGTAAAGGTTTGCTAGTTGCCTCCGGCGCGATCGCGGCAGGCATCATGTCTGTATGGGCAGTCAACCGTCAAATGCAGCCAGCCACAATTAGCGAAGCAGATCGCACTCAAATCGAAGCGTCTCTGATCGAGAGTTGGTCGGCCTCAGTTGGTGAAGATATCGATGAGACTACCAATTCATATCTGGTTAAGGATCTGCATAAAGAAACCAATGAAACCTTTGAATAGACTTTACCGCGCCAAAACTAAATTATGGGGGAATCCATGAACCGTAAATTCCATCAATCTATTGCTGCTGCCCTAGCAATAACTATAGCTACAGGTATTCCTACAACCCATACCTTGACCCAGCCATCTCAAGCTCAAGAGATTGGCGAAGCTTCTGGCAAACTGCTACAGCAACTAAACCTGAGTAACGATCAGTTACAACAAATTAAAAATATTCGCTCTAGAAATAACTCGGAAATCAGATCTAGCAGGCAAAGAGTGCGCCAGTTGCAACAAGAAATACAAGAGTTGATGTCTGGCACTGCCTCCAGCGAGCAAGTAAGAGCTAAGTTTAATGAATTGCAATCCGTAAGACAACAAGCAGCTAAATTACAATTCGAGCAAACGCTAGCAATGCGAGAAGTTCTAACCCCCCAGCAACGCGCTCAATTAGCCCAACTCATAAAGCAACGCCGAGAAACCAGACACAACCGTCGTTGATAGGGGTTGGTGTACTCCTTACAGTCTTGCTATACTGACCACCCCCTATCACCTACCCCCCGATTCAACTAAGGGAGTTGCAGGTTGATAGGATACCAATGTAGGGGCGAACGGCCGTTCGCCCCTACTACAGAGGCGCATTCCCGATCGTGGTAGGTTATTTAATTGCGGATCCCTAACCCCCAAATCCAAGAATATTGTTAAAGACTCAGCCATATTTGTGAATTTCTCTTAATATGTGCCATAAGTAACTGCTCATAGCAATTAAACATTTAATTATGGGTAGCTATCGTGGCATGTATAAAGTTCCTAAAAGCTTGATATGGCTGATTCATTTTTGTTCAAATCCGTTTCTGAACCTGTAGTTCTAGTCCGTCGCTTTGCATTTTCACTGGCGATCGCTACTTTCTTTTTGATGGCACTGGGTAGCGCTACCAGGGTGATGAATGCTGGGTTATCCTGTCCTGACTGGCCGCTTTGTTATGGCGAGCTCGTACCTGCGGCGCAAATGAACCTGCAAGTGTTTTTGGAGTGGTTCCACCGCCTGGTTGCCTCCACTGTAGGTCTACTCACGGCAACATTTTTGGGCATAGCGCTTTGGTATCGCAAGTCACTGCCTCGGTGGTTGCCTGTCGCAGCAGGCTGGGCATTTTTCCTAGTGCTATTTCAAGGCATTTTGGGCGGTCTCACAGTTACAGAACTACTGCGTTTCGATATCGTGACTGCCCATTTAGGTACGGGCTTGATGTTCTTTTGTACCTGGTTGGTCATTACAGTAACCCTTTTACCCTATCAAGCCTACAACACTGTGGGTAAGCTACCCTGGTTTGGTAGTGCGGCAGCAGCGTTTGTTTATCTGCAAAGTATCCTGGGGGCTCTGGTTGCCTCTCGCTGGGCAGTACACCAATGTCTCGCTGGAGCTGAGCTATGCAGTGTCGTCAACACGCACATAGCTGGAGTTGTTCCTGCTAGTCTTTCTACCTTAGCGGTTATTTATCTATCCTGGCGCACGACCGCCCTGCATCCCGCACTGCGCAGGCTTGCCTATACCGCTGGCATATTTTTGTTAATGCAAGTGGCGATCGGTATCGGCACCTATATGCTGCATCTCCAGATTGAACCCCTGACAGTTTTGCATCAAGCGGTTGGCGCTGCTTTGCTCGGTACATTAGTTGCCTTTACCGCTTTAGCATGGCGCGATCGCACCGAAGCTGCCTGAATCGCCATTCGGGATCGATTATCCCTAGCTTACCTGGCGACTAGAATTCGCGGCTATACAAGCAAAGTCCGCGCAGCCGGACTTCAAGGACATCCGATCGCTGAAAGCTGAAAGCTAATCGCTATAAAAACTTACAACTGAAACCATGCAAGAAATTATTTGTGCTGATGCGCCCAGACGCAATCAAAACATCGGAGAGATCTTTCTGAGTTATTACCAACTAACTAAGCCTCGCATTATTGTTTTGTTGTTGATTACGACAGTAGGTGCGATGTGGATTGCAGCCCAGGGGAAGGTCGATCCTTTGCTGTTAATTATGACGGTAATTGGTGGCGCGCTAGCGGCTGCGTCGGCGAATGCGATCAACTGCCTTTACGATCGCGATATCGACTACATCATGGAACGCACTCGTTTCCGCCCGATTCCCTCCGGGCGCGTTAGTCCTAGAGATGCTCTGTTGTTTGCGATCGCGCTGGCTGCGATTTCTTTTACGCTGCTCTACACGTTTGCCAATCTTTTGGCAGCACTGCTGGCTATGTCCGGGATCGTGACCTATGTCGGCGTATATACTTGCTGGCTCAAGCGTTCCAGTACGCAAAATATCGTGATCGGCGGTGCGGCTGGCGCGATTCCACCGTTGGTTGGCTGGGCGGCGGTGACCGGCGATCTGAGTTGGGCGGCATGGGCTTTGTTCGCAATTATCTTTTTCTGGACTCCGCCGCATTTTTGGGCATTGGCACTGATGATCCGCGATGAATATGCCAAGGTAGGCGTACCAATGCTGCCTGTGGTCGTGGGGGATGAGCCGACCACGAAGCAAATTTTGCTGTATAGCATTTTGCTGTTACCCATCTCTTTGCTGCTAGTTTATCCATTGCACGTGATGGGCCTGGTTTATGCTGCCTTCGCTCTTTATTTAGGTATTAGCTTTATTGTCAAAGCATGGCAGCTAGGGAAAACTCCTAGCGATCGCACCGCTGCCCGTTCTGTTTTTAAATATTCGATTCTATATCTCATGTTCCTCTGTATTGGCATGGCGATCGATAGTCTGCCGATTACACATACGGCGATCGCAACCATATCGCAATACTTAGCCTCAATTATTCCCCAGTCCATAAACTCCTAAATTTACGCTCGCCCTTATGCAACCGAATCTAGCGCCATGCTGGTTCGATTTCTTGCTAAGGACTGAATTCGCTCCGTAAAGATATAGCTATAGCCAACAGGTTTAGGACGGGGTGCAGGGGTTCCACCCCTGCGTGGGGGCTGCGCCCCCACACCCCCATGTCCTAACAGATCTGTCTATGGCTGTTAAACTAAGATCGACAAAGCGAGCCGATATGGTTATCGCTGCCTTAATGGCGATCGTGCAGGTATGCTAGAAACATTGATTTCTGCTGGATAACCAAACATGTCCTCGATCGCTCTCGAAATTCTGTTAATTCTCCTGTTAACTATTGTCAATGGGATCTTTTCAGGATCGGAGATTGCAATGGTTTCGGCCCGCAAAGTTCGATTGGAGCAGTTAGCAGACCGAGGCAGCCGTAAAGCACAAGCTGCGCTGAAGCTGGCAAACGATCCCAATGATTTTCTCTCAACCGTGCAAATTGGCATTACGCTGATTGGCATTCTCAGTGGTGCAGTGGGCGGTGCCACGATCGCTCAACGATTAAAGGTTGGATTTGATGCCATTCCTGCTTTGCATCCTTACAGCGAGGGAATTAGCGTTGCGATTGTCGTAGCAGTTATCACCTATCTGTCGCTGACGATCGGCGAATTGGTCCCAAAACGGATTGCCCTTAACAACCCAGAGCAGATTGCCTGTAATGTTGCCAGACCCATGCGTTTTCTTTCCCGCTTGACCGCACCTATCGTTCATATTCTAGGTGTTTCAACAGATACCTTGCTCGGGCTACTGGGGATTAGACCTTCAAACGAACCCGATATTACTGAAGAAGAAATCAAGGTGTTGATTCGGCAAGGAGCGGAATCTGGGATGTTTGAGGAAGCCGAGCACGAGATAGTGCAACGGGTTTTCCGGTTGAGCGATCGCCCGATTAAAGCAATTATGACTCCTCGCACCGAAATTGATTGGTTGGACATTGAGTCAACTCTGGAGGAAAACTTGCAAGAAGTGATGAACAGCAACCGCTCTCGCTTTCCGGTGGGGCGGGGTAGCCTGGATCGCTGCATTGGCGTAGTTCGTGGTCGTAATTTGCTAGCCGCGCAACTGTCCGGTCGAGCAACTAACCTGGAGGCGATACTTCAGCCACCTTTGTATGTAGCAGAAAGTGCCCGTGCCCTCAATGTCATCGAACAGTTTAAGCAAACAGGAGTTCATCTGGGGTTAGTGACAGATGAATACGGTGGCATTGAAGGCTTAGTAACTCTAAATGATTTGATGGAAGCGATCGTGGGAGATCTGCCTTCTGCGGAAAACCAGGAAGAACCCTTGATTATTCAACGGGAAGATGGCTCCTGGCTGTTAGATGGTTTATTGGACATCAACGATTTGAAAGACCTGCTCGAACAAGAGTCATTACCAGACGAAACCACGGGCAGTTTCCACACTTTGGGTGGGTTTGTGATGCATTTCTTAGGTCACATCCCCCAATCTGGCGAGTATTTTGAATGGAGCGGACTGCGCTTTGAGGTCATGGACATGGACGGTAAAAGGGTTGATAAGATTTTAGTTACGATACTGGTTTCTGGGGGACTTTCCAAAGATTAGCAGCCCCGGAAATTACCTCTAGCTCTTTACCCTGGGCGCGAAAATGCGCGCGGAGCCTGGCTGAAGGGCGAAATGCGAGCCAGTCCGAGTATGATGGCGATAAGTTTGGTATGCCAGTCTTACTCAAGAGTTCTAAACTGACGCGATCGCTCAATAGATAGCTGAGCGATATTAGATCGCCTAACATCGTACCGTCGTCGCCTTCGTCAACAATCAGTAAAGGTTTGGCTCTCTGATTCACTAATCTGGCAGTTTCTGCATTAAAGTAGCTAGGGATATTACTCCACCATGTTTCTGCCATTGCACTCACGGTGCAGGAGGCAATGCTACAGGCAAATAAACTGACCAGAACTAAGCGCCAGAAAAATTGGCTGTAGGTTTTGCCATAGGTCTCGATCTTAGTTTGGATATTATTCCAGACATTATTGAGGGGCGATCGCTCCAGATTGCTACCGATTAAATAAGCTACAGCTAATTGAACACCCGGATAGCAAGAGATCAGATAGCGGCTGACCGAACTGCGCCGTCCGCCCAAAAGCAGATCCGGCAGTACCAACATCAAAAAAGGCACGAAAATTGACGTGACTACAAATAACCAGGTTTGTCGCTGCGTTTGACGGCATACTGCCCAAATTCCTGCCAGAATCGTTAATAGGATTGGTAATCGAATTACATACGTCCACGCATTATCAAAACCAACATCGAGATCTAGAAACAAAGCTGTAAAGCTGAGCATCCACAACTTGAAATTAAAAAACCAGTCTGTAGCTCCCGATGCCCAATTCGTCGAGCTTAAGGCACGCTGATAGTTGCCCATCAGTACCAGGATCCAGGGCAGATATAAAACTAGCGATCCTATTGATGCCAGTAAATACCTGTAAAAGAAATTTTGCGATCGCAGTAGCTCCACTTGAGAACGTCCAACTTCTGACTTCACCCTCAGGCGATGCGATAGTGGCAGTTGCAGCAGCAGCAAATAAATACCGTGACCGATTATAGTAAAGCTAAAAAATGGGTGCGTATACAGTCCCAGAGCATTAGTCGCAGCATAAACACTCCAACTACTGACACGCTTTAATCGCATGGCTCTTAGCAGACACAAACTACTGGCGATCGTGGTGACGGTCAGCAAGCTATATTGCCTGGCAATTTGAGCAAATAGCACGTCAAACGGCGACAGAGCTAGTAATGCTACAGATGTAAGTGCAATTGGGCGAGAACTGAATAGCTCGAGTGCCAAACTATAAATTAATGGCAGCGATAGCAAACTAATCAGAACTGCTAAAAGCCTCATCATGGCAATGTCGCTACCAAATACCTGCATCCAGGCACGAGACATCAGATAGTACAAGGGCGGGTGCTGCGGATCTTCTTTGGCCAGCGAGGCGATCGTATCGCCAAAATCGCTACCTGGCTTAATCCGCTGAAATTTCAAGAGTTCGTTGGGCTGTACGTTCTGGTTACTAAAAATCTGCTGACCCATTTCAAGGCCAGTGTAGCCTGCCGCACGTAAAGAAGTGTAAACTTCATCGTGCCAATACAATTTACGATCCAGTGGATATAGCCTGAACCCAACTCCAATTACAATTGCTCCGATCAGGACGATTAGCAGTAAAAGATGAGTTATTTTGCCGCGTCCGCGTTCTTGATGTGGAAACTGCATTTTTGGATTAGTTATACTGGCCAAAAATATAGACGCAAACTTTGTAAATTTGGGCAAGCTTATAAATTACGGTACGATCTTCGACATCAACCAGAACTTTCAGCCATGTTGAATGCTGCCGTTGTGCGATCGAAACCCCACCGCAATGAGCATTCCCATGCTAACTCTTCGAGCACAGTGCAGGGCTTCCCGCATGGGTTATATTTAATGTTTATATTTCAGTTTGACTGGGAGGATTAGTTTTTGGCCAGCAGTTGCTTATTTACATCCGAGTCTGTTACAGAAGGTCACCCAGATAAAATTTGCGACCAGATCTCAGACACAATTTTAGACGCTTTGCTCAGTGACGATCCCACATCGCGGGTTGCGGCTGAAGTAGTAGTCAACACGGGCTTGGTATTGATCACTGGTGAAATTAGCACCAAAGCTCACCACATTAACTATGCAAACCTGGTACGCAAAAAGATTGCGGAGATCGGTTATACAGATGCAGAAAACGGGTTCTCTGCCAATAGCTGTGCCGTGATGATTGCCCTGGACGAGCAGTCGCCAGACATTGCTAAAGGTGTAGACGAGGCAATGGAAAAGCGCGAAGGTCTAGAATCTGATGCTGCCCTCGAAGCGATCGGGGCTGGGGATCAAGGCATTATGTTTGGGTTTGCCTGCGATGAAACCCCCGAAATGATGCCCATGCCGATCGCTCTAGCCCATCGCATTGCCCGCCAGTTAGCAGCCGTGCGTAAAAGTGGCGAAATTCCCTACCTCCGACCTGACGGCAAGACTCAAGTAACCGTGCTCTACGAAAATGGTAAACCTGTCGGTATCGATACGATCCTGGTCTCCACGCAGCACGCGCCCACCGTGCACGGAGTCAGCGACGAGCAGGAAATTCAAGCCATCATCAAAACAGACCTCTGGCAAAAAGTAGTACAACCTACATTTGTCGATACCATCGTCATTCCAGACGATCGCACTAGATTCCTGGTCAACCCCACCGGGAAATTTGTCATTGGTGGCCCCCAGGGCGACGCAGGTTTAACCGGACGCAAAATTATCGTCGATACCTATGGTGGGTATGCCCGTCATGGCGGCGGTGCCTTCTCCGGTAAGGATCCCACCAAAGTCGATCGCAGTGCTGCCTATGCCTGCCGCTATGTAGCCAAAAATATTGTGGCAGCAGGATTGGCAACTAAGTGCGAGTTGCAGGTGAGCTACGCGATCGGGGTTGCCCGTCCCACCAGCCTCACGGTTGAGACCTTCGGTACAGGTACGGTATCCGATGAAGTGCTCTTGCATCTAGTCAAAGATAATTTCGATCTGCGACCCGCTGCCATCATCAAAAACTTTGACCTCCAGCACTTACCTGGCCAACGCAACGGGCGCTTCTACCAAAATGTCGCCGCCTACGGCCACTTTGGTCGCAACGATCTCGATCTACCCTGGGAAAAAACGGACAAGGTCGATATTTTGCGAAAAGCTCTTTGATGGAGCGTAGGGAAAAATTTAGGTGAATTGTTGCCCTAATTCGACGGGATTGTGCACGGTGATCCGTTTTTTAGAGATGGAAATCATCTTGTCTTTACGGAGATCGCCTAGCAGCCTGGTTACGGTGACGCGGGTGGAGCCGATCGCTTCGGCAATTGATTGATGTGAAAGTTTTAGATCGATAGTGACACCGTCGGCACTAGGGGTACCAAAATCGCGACAGAGAATCAGTAGGAAACTGACCAGCCGCGATCCCATGTCGCGGTGCGCTAAAGTCTCGATCATCATTTCAGTTTGCAGAATGCGCGAGGATAAACCGCGCAATAGCACCATTGGTAGTTCGGGATCTTCTTTTAGAGCCTTTTCAACATGTTCGATCGGTACTGACAGCAACTCTACCGGCGTAAAGGCAACGGCGTGGTAAAAGCGATCCGATCGGTTGCCGGTAATCAGTGAAAGCACCCCAAATACACTGTTCTCGCGCAGCAAGGCGACAGTAATTTCTTCGCCTGCTTCATATACTCGAGACAGCTTCACCGCGCCGCGTACTAAAAAGTAAAATCTTTCAGCAGGATCTCCAGGGAAAAAGATGGTCTTACCACGTTCAAAGGTTTCCACCATCGGTGGAAACTTTCCTCCATTCATTTCACGGAAGACATCGGCTAAAGGACGTTCTTGCGTTATTCCCATTTATCCCTAAAACTATCTGTTTAACAATACTTAAACTTACTACATAAATGTATTTTGTATCATTATGTACTTTTCTGTTGTAATTTTAAGCACAAGTGCTTATATAGCTATAGCCAACAGGCTGAGGACGGGGTGCAGGGGTTCCACCCCTGCGTGGGGGCGCAGCCCCCACACCCCCATGTCCTAACAGATCTGTCTATGGCTATATCCCCGTGTTGTGTGAAAAATTCTAAGTTTGTTTGTGACATTACCCCCTCAAAACTAATCGATTGATTAGAATACAATCTAGAGCGTTCATTAGATATGTGCGAGTGTTGGTATTTTGTGCCTATTAAGGGAGGCGCGTTTAAATAATGTCCCCACTGTAGGATGCGTTAGGCGATAGCCGTAAAGCATTGTGGGTATCTTATTTTCATGCAAACCCCTAACCAGCTAATAATTGGCATACAGCAAGATAGACACAGTCAGTGATATTACAACAACTTCAACTTTAATAATCGCAGAATTAACTATAAAGCTTGGTAGAGGTAACTGTGGAACATATTCCCATCCCATCTCACATTCATTACGAGCTATTGCTACAGTTGTTAGAGCGGCAAACTCTGCCAGCGATCGCATCGTCAGATCGCTTCTCTAGAGAGCAGATCCAGTCAACAATCGTCATGCTACGCAAAGCACTGGCTCTGCAAAAGCAGTTTGAGTCAATTTGCGAACAGCAGGGCAAGAACATTAGCTATCGTTGGTCGCTAAACGATCTCCCCCTTGACAGTGGCAGGGATCTGGCTGAATACACTGCACAAAAAAAACATTAGTATTCAGCTATCATAGGACTTGCCAAAGTTAATTTGCCAAATTGCCACACTGCGCGTGAAACCAAATCAAAGTCAAACTAATCTGGAATCATCGCTAGACGCAACTAAGCCCACATCTGCTTCCTCTGGCGATCCGCCCGACCAAAATACCACTCTAAAACTGGGGGTGGACAAAGTCGCGACGACAAAAAGCAAGCGGCAACCCGCCAGATCGGGGCTGGGGCAAGCCACACAGTTGCAGTTGCTCACCGTGGGTTTATTGGTCTTAATTGTGGGATTGCTGATGGGCGTGTTTGCGAGGCTACTTACTATTAAGAACGATATTGGTGGCGAACAACCATCCCCAGTTACCAATAATCGCGATCGCGCGCCTTCAGGCAATTCTCAAACTACTAGCAGCAATTTGAGTGCAGCCCCAGAGAAAATTAATCGCGATCGCTTTAACCAGATTCAAAAAGGCATGACGCTCAAACAGGTGGAGGAAATTATCGGTTCTCCTGGCAAGCTAATTGCCGATAGCAGTACCTCAGAGGAAACGGGACAGGTATATTCCTGGAAAAATCCGCAGGGCAGCAACGCTATTATCGAGTTCAAAAATGGCAAGGTTGTGGCCAAAGCCCAGGCGGGACTATAGACCAACCCCCAGCCACGCCCGCAAATTTTCACTTTGGCGAGCCGAAGGCTCAGCAATGGGAACGAGATTGTAGCGATCGCTCGCGGGAGGCTGTAGTTCCAGGTTGGTGCGATATACCAGATCCTGTTTAAACAGAGTCAGTTCGACGCTCGCGCCAGGTTCAAATTGCCGCAGGCGATCGTTCAGCGTATCGATAGCAACGCGAATGCCATTAATGGCAAGCAGTTCGTCCCCCGGATCGATGCCAGCAAGCTGCGCGGGAGAGTTGGCCTCTACGGATTTAACTGCCGATATACCGTTGCCTGGTTTGAGGGTCATGCCAGTATAGGGAGGGAGATCCTGGGTAGGTGCTGGTTGTACTTCCAGTCCAAATGGCTCCAGATAGAAGTTATAGTCCAGTTCCTGCGTACCGTATAAATAAGCCTGCCAGAAAGATTGCAGATCGATGCCCGCAACAGAGGCGATCGCTGCTTGTAAATCTGCTTCTGTAAAACCAATCTCGTCCTTGCCAAACCGTTCCCACATCAAACGCATGACGTTATCTAAAGAAGCCCGATTTTGAGTTTGCTGCCGGATCGCTAGATCTAGAAGCATGGACACCAATTCGCCTTTGAGATAATAGGAGATCTGGTTGTTGGTGCTGTTGGCATCGGGGCGATACAGCTTAATCCAGGCATCCAGACTAGATTCGCTTAATGGTTGTACGTGCCTGCCGTAGGTGGTTTGCAGGCGCGTAATATTATCGCTCACCAGTTTGAGGAAATGCTTGACATCATAAATTCCAGCTCTTAGGGGGATAAGCAGATCGTAGTAACTGGTCGTACCCTCGCAAAACCAGAGGGAAGGCGTATAACTCTCGCGATCGTAATCAAAGGTTTCCAGGGCTTTGGGGCGAATCCGCTTGACGTTCCAGGTGTGGAAAAACTCGTGCGCCACTAAATTCAGAAATCGCAGGTAGCGATCCTGGCGAAATCCTAACCGTTGATAGTTCAAGCAACAGCAGTTTTTATGCTCCAGGCCGCCGTTGCCGCTGGCAGACAGATGCAGCAAGAACATGTAGCGATCGTAGGGCAAGCCGCCAAACAACTCCGCCTCAGCGGTAATAATCGCCGTGGTATCTTGAATCGTGCGCTGCGGCTCCAGGTTGCCCTCTCCCCAAATTACAAGAGAGTGTGGCTTATCCAGGACGGTAAAGTCATACCGTTTGTGGATGCCAATTTCAAACGGGCTGTCCACTAAGGTATCGAAGTCTGCAGCGTAGTAGGTATGCGGTTCCCCTAACACTGGCGGTAGAACTGTGGCGACTGCCCAGTCTGGATGAGGTGGTACGATTTTAACGGTTAACGGTTGGCGTTCTCGACCTGGGACAAAGAGAAAAGTGGCAGCACCATTAAAATAACCGTGAGTGCGATCGAGGTGATTGGTTCTGACGGTTAGCTCGTTCGCAAAAATTTTGTAGCTAATTGCAATGCGATCGCTGCTTTCAATCCGCCATTGATTCTTCGAGACTTTTTGCCATGCTAGTGGCTTCCCCTGCCCATCTACAGCTTGAAAGTCTTGCAAGTGCTTGGCATATTCGCGCACGAGGTAGGAGCCAGGAGTCCAGACGGGTAGGCGTACCTCTAGATGCTCTCCTTGCCAGCGATCGACTGTAAATTGAATGTGGAATAAATGCGTATCTGGCTGTGGCATGGAGACTACAAACTGCCAGGGAGTAGTTTGCAGATCTGCTTGCGGGTCTTCAGGTCGATCCGAAGGCAAATTATTTTGTCTTGTCGATCGATCCGCCAATAGTTCGTCTTCTTTATCCTTAGCCATGAGTGCTCCTTACAGTACAGCGCGATTGACAGTGCAAAACGGAAACAATTACTGAAGCGATCGCAACTGTTCTCGAAATGCCATCACTGCATCAAACTGTTCTTCAGGTTTAACGTAGCTGGCTAACAATTGAATATCGCAATTGGGTAGTAATTCACTGCTTGAAAGCTGCTCGTAACCGTCCTCACGCAAATGGTTAATCCGAAACTGTCCCGCTTCCCAAACCCAAACTTCCTTAACGCCCAAACCCCGATAGATTTCCAGCTTATCAACCAGACCGCTGGTTAACACAATCTCGATCGCCAGATCGGGAAAGTCTTTCTTTTGCCCTAAGCAATAACATTCATCAGGTTCTAGCCCCCGCTGTTTGGCCATTTTCCGAAACGTCGCCGAACCGATACAGTGATAACGAATCCTAAAAGTTTGAAAAAATGCTTCCAGTAACATGCGAATTGTGCTTTTCAACTCTTCATGCAACGGGGATGTGGTCATAATTTCCAAACTTCCTTCTAAGTAACTTAACCGCAATGCCGGAAAATCATCCCCTAGGGTAGCTAGTAGCAATTCATACTGCTGCCAACTCACCCCTTCCAGGAGGAGGCGCTGTTCTGCCGGAACCTGAGCGATCGCGGGTGTCATTACTTGGACGGTCATGACTCATCTCCAATAGGTGCCTTCATTTTACTATTTTCTCTTCAAAAGTGCATGGCTGCGATCGCAGCCATGCACTGGCAAAAGCTTATCTCACTTCCACGCTCTCGATGATATTGGTGCGAGGGTTGTGATTGAGCGTAACGCGGTAGCTGCCATCGGGGTTAACCAGCGTGAAAACTACACGACCTCTACCGTCAAGGGAGGGTTGGTAGCCAGCAAACCGAATTTGCGAGATCGCCTGCTCGATGCGTCGCCCCACAAATTGCCGTTCTACTCTCTGCCTGAGCCGTTCTGCCGAGGGATTGGGGGAATATTGAGGATCGTCGCTATCCTCACCAATCCGTCGAATTACCGCCGATGCGACCGCATCATTGAAGTTAGTCAAATTGTGACGACCGGGTTGCAAGGTAATCGAGTTTCCACTCTGGTTGTATCCCGTATATAAAGTGACTTCGTATCCCTTCGGTACGATGACGCTGGATATACGCCTGGTAAAGTAGGGCGGGACGGCATAATAGCCAGTTCTGTCCACTACCAGGCGATCGCCTCTGTAATTAAAGTCATCGAAAAACTGTACTTCTCTGCGACCTGGAATTGGAGCATTATCAGGATTGTTTGCCTCTTGTACGTCTCTAACCACGAGCGATGACACTACGTCATTGAACCCGGTCAAATTATGGCGACCAGCCCTGAGTACAATCGATCGCCCCCCCCGCTCGTAATGTTCGTAGAGAGTGACCTCGTATCCCTTGGGAACGATAATACTAGAGAGGCGATTGTCGAAGTAGCGGGGAATAGCATAGTAACCCGTGCGATCTACTACCAGGCGATCGCCCTGATAGTCAAAATCCTGATAGAGTTGCACTTCTCTGCGACCGGGGATGGGAGTGGGATTCTCAGCACTAATCTGTCTAATTACGACAGAGGAAATTCTGTCATTGAATCTACTAACATTATGACGGCCAGCCCCTAGCTTAATAGAGCGCCCAGCCTGGTTGTAATCTTCATAGAGAGTAACTTCGTAGCCGCTGGGGACGATCAAACTGGAGATCTTGTCGTTGAAGTAACCGGGCATGGCGTAGTAACCCAGAGTATCGACCTTTAGACGCTCCCCAGTAAAATCGTAGTCGCTGAAGAATTCCACTCCTGGCTTGTCATTCTCATTTGGACTTTCAGCTACGCGTCTAACAAAGACTGAGGTAGCAAGATCGTTAAAGTCGTTCAGATTGTGGCGACCGCTTCCCAAAGACACGGCACGACCAGCCTGGTTGCGGTCTTCGTAGAGCGTAATAGAGTAGCCATTGGGAACTACTATGCTAGATACCTGACGGGTAAAATAGCTGGGCAAAGCATGGTAGCCAGGACTATCCAGTCTCAATACTTGCCCGCTAAAGTTGTAATCCCTAAATAACTCAACTGCCTCCTGCGCGCGCGCTGGAAGCGCTCCCCCTATGGTTGCGCCAGCTACAGTAGTCAAGACAGCCATTAGAAACTTCTTTGTAGTACTCATAACCCGTTTGTGTTTATTGTGTTTGCGTGCGTTTTTGCACCAATTATTGTGGAACAAAAGAACTCTATTTCAAGAGATATAGCTGCGTCAATAAAGATCGGAACAGAGTGCAGAAATAGAATCCCTGCATAGGATTTAAACCCCACACCCCTATACCTAAACTCAATTGAACTATTGCCGTAGTTGGAACTAAACCAGGTTGGTTAGAGTATTAGCTATCTGAACTTGTTTTTTGTTCCTTCAATTGATATCAAACTACTCGGAGCTAAGCAACCCAAGCAATGCTTTTGCAAGCAATCTTAAACTTGCTAATAACTACCTTATTAGTTGGGGGCTGCAAACATTGATATCCCTGTTTGCGTACCCACTAGCTAGTGACGCTGATGGGAATACTCAAGTTCCTTGAGTCTATGACTTCCCAAGCTTGTATTTCCTAGAGTTAGAAATTGCTACAGAGCGCGACCTTTGCCCTTTGTGTTTCTAGTTTGCCCGAGGCCGGAACGGCGCAGGCAGTTACCAGCGCGATCGAGGATCGCAGCTTTGCCAGTTAGTTTGGGGCGCAGGCCGCGACCCACCATCTTTAAATTGCCCCCAAAGCTTTTAGCGTATCTTTCTGGGCTTCGTTCAAACCCCGAGAATCCTTAATATTCATGCCTTCGTAGGGCTTCGGCGGAATTAGTGTTTTCAGGCACTCGCCTGTCTTGACATCCCAAAGGCGAATAGTTTCATCCTGGCTCGCACTGGCAAGCATGTGTCCGTTGGGATGAAAGCCAACACCCCAAATCCAATTGGTATGACCTGTGAGGGTGTGCAAATGTTCCCCTGTATGTCGATGCCAGAGCTTAATTGTCAGATCGAAACTGCCGCTAGCCACCGTATCGCCATCAGGGCTGAACCTGACCGCTGATACAGAACCAGCATGCCCTCGCAAAATTTGCGGGCTGGTTTCGGCGCGAACATCCCATACCTTCACCGTTAGCCCCATGCCGTTACTGAGCAGCGTTTGACTGTCTGCGCTCCAGTGCAGGGAAGATACCCAGCTTTCATCTTCTTCAAATGCTTTAAAACATTGCCAGGTGCTGGTATCCCATAGCTTGATGCAGCGATCGCTGCCACTGGCGATCGCTTTTCCGTCGGGACTCCAGGCCACTGAAAATACCCAGCCCGTATGTCCTTCTATGGTTCTGAGACACTGCCCAGTCTTGATATCCCAAATCTTAATCGTATTATCGGCACTTCCACTCGCCAGGGTTTGACCGTCTGGACTGAAGGTGACATAAAAGACAAAACCCGTATGTCCGCGCAAGACGATCGGGCATTGCCACGTACTGACATCCCATACTCGCACGGTGCGATCGTAGCTGCCACTAGCAAGCCAGCGGCTATCTGCGCTGAAAGCTAGAGACATGACAGCATTGGTATGCCCCTGTAAGGCTTTGATGTATTCCCCCTCGGCATCGTACAACATTACCGTCTGGGCATCGGTGCTACCTGCTAAGTATTGGCCGTCTGGACTGAACGTCACCGACCAGAAGTTGCTAGCATAGCCTTGAAAGGTTTTGAGGCATTGTCCGGTAGCAACCTGCCACAGCCTGACGGTATGGTCTTCTCCCGCACTGACCAGCGTATCCCCGCGCAGGCTAAAATCTACCGTCCAAATTCGCCTGCTGTGCCCCTGCCATGTCTGCACGCACTGACTGGTTTCGATTTCCCACAAACTAATGGCAGGCGATTCACCCGCCACCGCTAAGGTGCGACCATCGGGACTGAACGCCACCGACCAGACAAATCCAATTTGAATTCCTTCTATGGTTTTCCAGCACTCGCCCGTGCTGACCTGCCAGAACTTTACAGTTCTATCCCCACCACCGCTGGCCAGCAGTTTCCCATCAGGACTCCATGCTACTGCCCAAACTTCACGGGTGTGACCTTGCAAGACGTACAAACACTCCCCCGTGTTGACATGCCAAATCCTAATCGTTTGGTCTTCGCTGCCACTAGCTAGCAAAGTTCCATCAGGGCTAAAGAACAACGGACGGATGACGTTGGTGTGCCCTTCCAGAGTTTTCAGGCACTTTCCATCCTTGACATCCCACAGTCTAATCGTGCCATTGATATCGCTACTTGCCAGCAGTGTGCCATCGGGACTGAAACTGACGAGATTTCGCATGTGTGGTTCGTCTAGGGTATGCAAACACTGACCCGTACTGATATCCCAGAGTTTGATGGTGGCATCGATCCCGCAACTGGCGATGTTTTTGCCATCGGGACTGAATGTGGCAGAGAGCACCCAGCCGATGTGACCTTTAAAGTTCTGGATTTGTCGTCCTTCTTCTATACTCCAGAGACGCACGGTTCCAGTTCCATCGCTCGTGACTAAAAGTTTGCCATCGGGGCTAAATTCCGCGCAGAGAATGTTCAGCATGGCTTCGCTAAATGTCGATTTGGCGAAGTGGGCGTTGGAGAAATTGACGCGATGAAAGCGATCGCTCTGGAGTTGTGCTTGCCAAATCGCTAAATTGGAGAAGTCATAGCCTGTCAGATCGACTTGCATTTGGCACAAGAGATTGATTAAATTTCCACCAAGGTAACCAGGTGTATGAGAAAAATTTTCCTGCCAGTTAGCGATAATCTGCCTGAAGCACCTGTCAATTGCCGCGAGGCTAAAACTGGTTCGCAAGTTGGTAGCGATCGGTTCTAAAATGATGCGAATTTGGCTGGCTCTCACGTAGTCCTTCGCCGTAGCTTTCAATAAAGCATAACGATTCAAGAATTGAATGTCGCCAGTTTTTAGCTCTGCGATCGCGTTCTCGATTAAACGATCGGTGACGTATTCCATGACCACAGGTTGTTGGGTAAAGCCTGCCGCACTTTGTTCGATTAGCGATCGACGCACCAAAGATTCTAATGCTTCCATTAATTTCCTTTTGGATGCGGTCGGTACGATATCTTCATATAGCTCGGATAGCGCCACAGGCTCGCGATTAATTGCCAACCAGGACATCACCTGTTTCTCTAGATCGGTGGAGCGACCGAACTGCCGATCTAACATGCCCCAAATGCCGTTAAAGGCAGATGTCGCCTGTTCCAGAAATTCCTCAACCCGACCTGCAAATAATTCGTGGATGGAAGTGGCAACGATTTTTAAAGCGAGGGGATTGCCGCGATAGATTTCCACCAGGCTTTTTTGCGATGCTTCCGAACCAGAGAGTCCTTTTGCCCTCAAGACTTCTAGCGCTTCGTTCGATAGCAAACCCGACAGGTAGAGCGATCGCACGGATGTTGTAGCACCTTCTGACAGAGCGACTTCTTCGGGGCGATCGCGGCTGGTCAGAACCAGACAGCTTTGATGCTGTTCTTCGGCAATTCGGTGTAGGATGTCGCCATACTTTTCGTATCCTTCACGATAACTGCCTACGAGTTCGTTATCTTTGAAGAGGGATTCAAAGTTATCGAAGATCAGCAAACAACGGGAGGAACGCAGATATTCCATCAATCGTGCGATCTTGCGATCGGTTGAGTCTGAGAAGTCGAGGTCTTGCCCGTGGGAGAGGAATTTAATCAGGGAGGCGAGCAGATCGGCGATCGGGGGTGCGTTGCGGAGACTGCGCCAGATGACGTACTCAAATTGTTCTTCGATCTGCTGGGTTAGCTTGACGGCTAGGGAGGTCTTGCCAATCCCACCCATACCCAGAACGGCAACCAACTGAGCGCGATCTCCAAGTATCCAATCGCTCAGCGTGGCGATTTCCTCGGCGCGTCCGTAAAAGGTGACAACATTAACAACCTCTGTTAAGTCCTGAAAATTGAGCGGAACTGCGGGATGCAGCTCGCGGACGGGAGGAGGGGATGTTGAAATGGCGCGATCGCGGGCATATCGTTGCAGAGCGCTACGAATATTGCTTTTGCTAACTTTCCGCCCCAAAGCCTTTGTCAGCTTTTGCCAGAGATTGGCCCCAACCCGCTTGATGTGTTCGGCATCGTAGCCTGCCTGGACGGCAATTTCGGGATACCCCATACCCTCCCAAGCGAAGCGAAATACTGTTTCCTGGATGTCGGTCAGGTGTTCTGGTGCAAGGGCTTTGTCTACTAACTCAAGGGCAGTCTCGGTGTTCATTCTGTCACATCAGTGAGGTAATGCCGCACGTATGCCCAGAAACATTTAGGGACTAATTGCGATCGCTTCACCCAATTTTAGGGTTTTACACGGCTTTAAGATACATAATGCTACTTTCTTAAGCTTTTGTTAATCTAAACCTGCCACCTTTTGCCGCTGCTAATCTCAAACAGTTTTCATAGCATAAAGGCTGGTTAAGTTTTTCAGTACAAATGCAAGTTAGATATGAGGTGCCGCTACCTCTTGTCTAACAGTTTTACCCAGCGGCAGGAGATTCGAAATGCCAAAAACAAGCTACGCAAACGCAAACGTCGAATGGTCGGATACTTCAGTGCATGACACAGTAGCACTGCGCCCAGGTGGAGGGCCAGTGTCTCATTTCTGCGCCTTCACCAACCCTAAGAACCCATTTGGGAAGTCAAGAAAAGCTTCTTTTAGTCACATTGCTACCATGTAAGAAGTCAGCATTTCAGTACCATACATCCCCTGAAGCAGCAAAAAATACTAAGTATTTATACTTTCTTAAATGAGTTCTAAAGGTCTAATGGTCGCAGTGACTGCTGGCCTGCTAAGAAAAACCGTTGATTTTGAAACGACGGGTGAGGCTGGTGGGTTCTGGCAGAATGTCACGATAACTAAAGTCAATTAACGAGAATGCTTATTTGGCGAGATTTTCGATGGCGAAATGCAGTTGAATCAATACGGGCAAATTATCGCCGAAGAATGGCAGCGATCTTCCGTAATTCGGAATGAAATCGAATTGGATTTGTGGGTGGTTATGCCCAACCATTTCCACGGAATTGTCATCATTACCGATAACGTAGGGGCGAACGGCCGTTCGCCCCTACCACCATCGATGCAATCCGATTGTTCATCCCTGCCCAATCGTTCGTTCCCACGATCGTCAATGCAACCCAAATCCCTATCATCATTGGTTGCAGGATTCAAATCCGCCACCACCAAACGTATCAATATTGCACGCAATTCCCCCTCTTCCCCAGTGTGGCAGCGCAATTATTACGAACACATCGTTCGCGATGAATCGTCATTCCAAAAGATTCGTCAGTATATCCAAACGAATCCGATCGCATGGAAAATTGACCAACTGCATCCCGATTGTCCGTCTAAATGGTGAGGAGGCAATCGCATTATTATTGGAGAGAATTTAGCGATCGCTTTTTTATTTGTTGAGACGGAAAGGGCGATCGCTGTAAATATTTTTTCAATCTGGGTATTCTCGTAATTGGCTAGCTATCGCTAATATGAAATACGATCTAGAAAAACACCATCGTCGCTCCATCCGACTCCAAGGATACGACTACTCCGCCGCAGGCAGCTATTTCATCACCATTTGCACCTACCAACGCGAATGCCTGTTTGGGGAAATTGTCGATGGGAAAATGCAGTTGAATCAATACGGGCAAATTATCGCCGAAGAATGGCAGCGATCTTCCGTAATCAGGCAGGAAATCGAATTAGATTTGTGGGTGGTCATGCCCAACCATTTCCACGGAATTGTCATCATTACCGACAACGTAGGGGCGAACGGCCGTTCGCCCCTACCACCACCGATGCAATCCGATCGTTCGTCCCTGCCCAATCGTTCGTTTCAACAACCATCAATGCAACCCAAATCCCTATCATCACTGGTTGCAGGATTCAAATCAGCTACCAACAAACGTATTAATATTGCACGCAATTCCCCATCTTCCCCAGTGTGGCAGCGCAATTATTACGAACACATCGTTCGTGATGAATCATCATTCCAAAAGATTCGCCAGTATATCCAAACGAATCCGATCGCATGGGAAATTGATCGACTGCATCCCAACAATCCGTCTAAATGGTGAGGAGGCAGGTCTTCTTATTGGAGAGAATTTAGCGATCGCTTCATTGTGTTTTGAGAAGGGCGATCGCACATGTAATTAGGGAGCGATCGCAAGACAACAACTATCAGAGGGAATTAATTTAATCCCTTTCATGCCAAGGGCGATCGCCTTCGTGACGACCTATTGAGGTTCTGATACAATCAAGTTAGTAAGCTAAAACTTGATATGACGTTAGTAGTTATTGCTGAGCCTGCACCCTTAGAAACTGATGCCGATGGGGTAGTACGAGTTGGTAAAACTCGCGTTACCCTTGATACTGTGATTACAGCTTTCAAGCAAGGAGCAACGGCTGAAGAAATTGTCTACCGCTATTCATCGTTAAAGCTAGCTGACGTATATGCTACGATCGCTTTCTATCTCAACCACCAGCAAGAAGTCGAAGCCTACTTACAACAGAGGCAACAACAGGCAAAAGAGATTCGCAAAATGAATGAGGCAAGGTTCGATCCGCAAGGACTGCGAGATAGACTACTTGCCCGCCAAACAGAGCGATCGGCATGAAATTCCTCGCCGATGAAAATTTTGACAACACAATTGTTCGAGGATTACTGCGCCGCAAACCAGACATTGATATAGTTCGCGTTCAAGACGTTGGCTTGTCCGGCAAGGACGATCCAACAGTATTGGCTTGGGCAGCTCAAGAAAACCGAATATTGCTCACCCATGATGTGGCTACAATTACGCACTATGCCTATGAGCGACTTTCAGCATAGCAATCAATGCCAGGAGTTATTGAGGTTACTTCAGACACTTCTATCGGAAGAATAATCGATGATATTCTCATAATTTTGGCGTGTAGTCTGAAGGGAGAATTAGAAGGTCAAATTCAATAGACCTCTTGCAGATTAGGTTGAGGTTGAGTTGCCAAAGAACCCCAAGATAGGAAAATATCAGGACATAGCAATAACGAAAAAGCGTCCTGATGATGAACTATATAATAGCGCAAACCCTACCTGCTGCACACTTTAAGCGTCGATTTGGTATCGAGACTAATACGTTCAAAGCAATTGTGAAAGTGCTTAAACCAGAGTGGCGAGCAACGCCAACACCTGGAGCCAAGCCTAAACTCGGACTAGAAGACCGCATATTGGTTGCCTTCGAGTATTGGCGGGAATATCGCACCTACTTTCACATCGCCACTAGTTGGGGCATCAGCGAGTCTACAGTTTGTCGAATAGTGCATTGGGTAGAGGAGACTTTAATCCGCTCACGTCGCTTTCGACTACCTGGGAAGCGCCAGTTGGTGCGGGGCTTTGGGATACCTACAGTCGCGATCGTTGATGTGACTGAAACTCGCATTGAGCGTCCTAAGCGGCACCAACGTGCCTTTTATAGCGGCAAACAGAAAGGGCACACGCTCAAATGTCAACTCATAATTGACGCTCTTACTGGGCAGATTATCTGTACGTTTTTCGGCAAGGGGCGACGGCATGATTTCAAGCTGTTCAAAGCTTCTGGCATCCATTTCCATCCTCAAACCGAGAGTTTGCAGGACAAGGGTTATCAAGGCATCCAGAAACTGCATCTCTACTGCCGCTTACCCCACAAGAAACCGAAAGGTGGTCAGCTTACGCCTGAGCAGAAAGCGTTCAACCGCCAACTTGCGCGCCAACGGGTTGGCATTGAGCATGTTAATCGCCGCTTGAAGATCTTCCGCATCTTATCTGGACGCTATCGCAATCGTCGTCACCGCTTTGGTTTGCGTTGCAATCTAATTGCTGGTCTCTACAATTTTGAACGCTCTCAAGGCTCCTCAGTTGGCTAATTTGCAAGAGGTCTAATACCTTCCTTGGTAACTGGTTGTAACAGCCCCCTTTATGCAACTGATGGGCCATTGGGAGCGATGAACCAACAATCGCTATCCATTATTTCAAAGAGAGGAGGGGATCGCATTATTACCTTTGGGGAGAATTTAGCGATCGCTACAAAATTAAGGTTGAATAATGTCGAAGGAATCGCGATCGCTAATCCGATAGAACAAAAAATCCGAATCGAGCGTGAGAATTTGATGATATCCCGTTTTCTCAGCAGCCAGAACTAGAGTTGCATCAGCTAAATCCATTGGGCGATCGCGATACTGTTCCATCAACTCTATTAAACGACCGTAATCGCTTTCCTGAACTTCGTAGACTACCAACAGTTTCTCTAAAAGAAGTTGTCCCAACTTTTGCTGCATCTGCCATCCACTACGGTGAAGCGCAAGATACATGGCTTCTGTCAAGCAAGGCCAAGTTGTGACGAGCGGTTTTTTAAGACGTGAAATTGCGCTCTTGTAAGGATCGTGTTTTGGCTGAGTGCGATCCACTAGACACAGCAAGACTCCTGCATCGCAAAGAATCATAACTCAAGACCTTGTTGACGAAACTTGTTTAGCAGAAGTTGCTGATATTCACTGGTTAACTTAGTTGGAGACACTTCCAAGCGCTCGACAGACTCAAACCATTGCGTCCATGCTTGTGAGATGTTCTCCTGCGACTCGTCGTTGTTTTTTTCGCACTTATGTTTAAGCATTACAAAGTCAATAAAGTCACTGACTTCCTGCAAAATTGATTCAGGCAAATGCTGTAACTTAGCAATTGTAGCTTCGCGAATGGCCATGAGAAAAACCTCTCCTAAAATCCTTTATCTTCATCAGAACTATAAAGATTAATAACGACTCTACTAGACCTATAAATACCAGTTTACATTAGCAATTAATGTGCGATCGCTATTTGTTGCAACGAGAGGGAGCGATCGCTTTAAATATTTTTTCAATCTGGGTATTCTGATGATTGGCTAAATACCGCCAATATGAAATACAATCCAGAAAAACACCATCGCCGTTCTATCCGACTCAAAGGATACGACTACTCCGCCGCAGGCAGCTATTTTATCACCATTTGCACCCATCAACGCGAATGCTTGTTTGGTGAAATTTCCAATGGTGAAATGCATTTAAATCAATACGGGCAAATTATCGCCGAAGAATGGCAGCGATCGTCCGTAATTCGGCAGGAAATCGAATTGGATTTGTGGGCGATCATGCCCAACCATTTTCACGGAATTGTCATCATTACCGACAACGTAGGGGCGAACGGCCGTTTGCCCCTACTACCACCACCGATGCAATCCGATCCTTCTTCCCTGCCCGATCGTACGTTCGCACGATCGTCAATGCAACCTAAATCTCTATCATCATTGATTGCGGGATTCAAATCCGCTACCACCAAACATATCAATATTGCACGCAATTCCCCATCTTCCCCTGTATGGCAGCGCAATTATTACGAACATATCATTCGCGATGAAACATCATGCCAAAAGATTCGCCAGTATATCCAAACAAATCCGATCGCATGGGAAATCGATCGACTGCATCCCAATAACCCGTCAAAATGGTGAGGAGGCGATCGCATTATTATTATACGTAAGTTCGATGAAACTCAGTATCTAGAAGCTTTACAAAATAAGGGATTCAAAGATATAGCCTAGATAAACTTTTCAGGATTTATTGAGCATAAGTTCAACAACATACGAAATGGGAATACTCAAGTTCCTTGAGTCTATGACTTCCCAAGCTTATATTTCCTAGAGTTGGAAGTTGCTACAGAGCGCGACCTTTGCCCTTTGTGTTTCTGGTTTGCCCGAGGCCGGAACCAGGACTGCCAAACCCAGTTGAGGATGCTTTGCAGCATCTCTGCCAGTTCTTGGGCTGCTTTCCCAATTTGCCTGATGAGCTTTGGTTTTGGAGTTGGCGCTGAATTAGAACGCGGACGAGCGGGATTGCGCCTTACCCGCTGGGCTTGAGGATTTGCAGCAGAGCGATTCGATCGATCGCTGCTATAACTATACGAATTAGAGGGCAGTCGCTCTGCATCTTCACCAAATTCATCAAATGCGCGGGGTTGGCGATAGGCAGCATTGGCTAAGTGCGTTTCCAATTCCTCGTTTGTGGGTATATGGTGCAGGTTGGAACCCGTTTCAAAAATCTCAGTCTGGCGTTTGGGAAACTCCGGTAGCATCAGAATGGGTAGCTGCACTGGTGGTGCGATCGCGGCCTCTTGTATGGTTTCTGATAATGTTTCATCGCTCAGACCTTGCAGAGTCCAGTTGCGATTTGCTTTCGGCCCGCCCAGGCGCAAACAGTTACCAGCGTGATCGAGGATCAAAGCTTTGCCAGTTGGTTTGGGGCGCAGGCCGCGACCCACCATTTGCAGGTGCAGGGCAACGGATTGAGTAGGACGGCAAAGCTGAACTACTTCAATTTCTGGTAAATCGAAGCCTTCTGTAAACAGGTTGACATTCGTGAGTACCTGCGTAGAACCCCTACGAAAGCGATCCAAGATTTCCCGTCTTTGTTTGACTGGTGTTTCGCTGTCAATATGTTCGGCGGCAATTCCAGCTTTTTGGTAGCTGGCGGCGATCGCTTTGGCATGGTCGATATTAATCGCAAATACAACGCAGCGTTTGCCTCTGGCGTGCTTGAGATAGGCATCGATGGCGCGACCCGCCACGTAACGGCGATCGATTTGGGTTGCCAGATCGCCAGTATTAAAGTCCCCGCCTGTAATCCGAATGCCCTCTTGAGGTAGAAAACTATCCGGCGTAAGGACATCGTAGTCAGCCAGATAACCATGCCAGATTAGTTCTGGCACCGATGGCCCCAAGACTAAGGCATTGTAAAGGCGATCGAATCCGCGCCCGTCTAAGCGCGAGGGTGTAGCGGTTACCCCTAATACATAGGTATGGGGCAGGCTAGCCAGAATTTTGAGATAGCTGGGCGCAAGGGACAGGTGAGCTTCATCAACGATTACCAGACTAGTATCAGGTAGTTCGATCTGCTGCTGCTCGATGCGCTTGACTAAAGTTTGCACGGAGGCGCATTGAATTAAGCGATCGAGGTTAAGCGATCGTCCTGCTTTAATCGTGCCGACTCGCGACTGAGTCACCTGTTCGAGTGTTGTTTGTGCCTGTAAAAGTAATTCTTCGCGGTGCACGAGCAGGAGAACGCGCTCCTCGCGATCGAAAAAATCGCGGGCAATCTGGCTAAAAGTGCGAGTTTTGCCCGACCCAGTTGGCATTGACAAAAGCACAGAGCGATTACCACTGCGCCACTCGCGATAAATGTCCTGAATAACCCTAACCTGGTAGTCACGCAGACCTTTCATAATTTGCTTAACCTAGTTGCTGCCAGTTCGACAGAACAGGATACTGCATAAAATCAATTTCAACCATTGCCGTATAGGGAACCTATGCCACTAATATGATTTTGCGCTATTTCACAAATTTTTCAGTACGACAGATCGGTAGTTTCAGCAATAGTGGGATAAGTTCGGATGTTGTTGGTTTGGAAATTTGTAAAGCTCGGACTACCCCGTAACACTTTCAACTGACTTTGCCACCCCGTCAGCTACTTTTATAGCTATAGCCAACAGGCTTAGGACGGGGTGCAGGGGTTCCACCCCTGCGTGGGGGCGCAGCCCCCACACCCCCCCTGTCCTAACAGAATCTGTCTAGGCTATAGTTAAGGCGGCGGCAATATGCTTGTGGGTGCTAGTCGCGGCATGTGGTTGCGCAACGGAAGATTCCAGCATTTTATGAGTTGATGGAAGCTGTCTATCAGGTGAAGCTTCTTGATGGCTGATTCCACCGACTTCGGTTCCCAATCGATCGATGATGCTTCTTCAAAATGGTAAATTGGCACGATCGCTTCCAGGCTTGAGAACCTTTCGCGATCCGATGCATGTCCGGAGGCGCTATTTTGCGGGTAAAATACAATAACCGGAATTCCCATCGCAATAGCAGGCAACGCACAGTGCAGCATGGTCGTTACTATCAGTCTCGCACGGTTTTGATAGGTGTTTAATAGGGGAGCATCTCAGTTTTGCAAGGCAAGGTTAAGAGAGCCATTAAGGTAAGCAGAACGGTGTTTGAGGACTTGTGGCACATTATCACGGTTCCATTGAGCGCCAGAGATTTTGATGCGTCTAGCGATTTGCTTAACAGCAGATTCCACTGCGCCAGAACCAATAGAGCAAATCTGCTCGGTTTGGAAATACCAATAATCAGGAATACGATGGCGATGCTTGTGCAGATAAGCAATAAAATTGATGCTCTGAGGACTAGCTAAGTGATTGAGCTCAGCAATAGCTGCAGTCACATTACCCCGCCACAAAAAAGCTTCGACCCCAGTCAAAAGTTGAGCTGTAGCCTCAATTTTATGCAGGTTTTCCACCAAATGGAACCAGTCCAAGATTTCATAGCGACTATCAGGTATAGAGATCTGGGCAATAATATTCCAAATCCCATCATGTCCATCCCCAATACAGGTAACCATATCTGCTAAAGGCTGTCGATTTACCCAGTCTGTTAAGGCAATGTTATCTTGAAATGTGGCAAATATGGCTTGTCCATGCAAGTTCACAGCTTTATAGTCCTTCCACTCACTTGGCTGTCCAAGTGGCGTGCGCAGTCTGATTCTGCCTCCATCGACACTTAATTCCTCGACCGACTCTTCTACCTCTAGGGGGCTAAATTCATGGCGATGCACCAGGCGCTGTTGTGTACTGCGCGATATTTGCACTCCCATCAACATGGCTAAGTCTTTGGCGGCTTGTTCGTAGGATACATTCGCACTCAAGATCAGGCTACATCTTTCCACATACGGGCTCACCTGGCTATAGGGGGCTACTTTGAGCTTCTGCGCTTGCTTTTGCGTGAGGTGGAGCTGTCCGATGCTGCTTTGCACTCGCCTGCGGCGTCCTGCTTCTGTGCCCGTAACTGTGCGGATAAAAAACTCCCTATTTCTGGGCTGACATGTTCGAGGATTTGCTGCCGCACAGCGATTTCGATCCCTTCCAAGCTGGTTAGTTGTTCCGATGGTGTATTCTGATAAAGGATGGCGGCAATAGCTTGAACGTGCGCTTGCATTTCTTTTTCCTGCTCTGGAGTCATGGTTGCTCTCCTTGGGGTTGGTTTCTCGTATTCCTATCTTCTGATTTCTTCCCCCTTTTGGCTACCCATCTATATTAAGCATTATTACTCAGTGCAAAGTTGAGATGCTCCCTTTAATAGACTGGTTGCCGCTTCAAGGTTTTGTTTAAATCCTCTTTGTTCGACGTAGTGACAAATATATGTCGCGTTTGATAGTTCAGGAGGTAATATCGATAGAATTTGCCGATCGCGAGAAACAACGAAAACCTCAGTCTGTTGTTTCGGATTTGCGATCCGTCGCGGGAAACTCAGTGTCAAGCAATCGCTGAGAAAGCATTCAATGCCATGAGAACGCAGCAATTCAAGCGTGTAAAGGTCTCTACAGCCTATCGGGGAGTGTTGTCGGTAATATTCGAGCGCTTGCTCCGATATCAGCTCCGGGCACTGGGATAGACGGATATGGAAACCAATAAAGACAGGGGCTAGGGCAGACCCCGGCGGCCACTGCAATCCGTTTGTCTTAAACCAACCGTTAATCAAAATTGGATAAGGCCCATGCGCTGCAGGCAGAGTCGAGCAGGAGAGAATGTCATTGTCGCGATCGACATAAAGAGTAGGTCTTCGCGATGTTCGCTCGATCAGTCGTCTAGCTGCCAGGATTTGGATATGATCGCCAAGATTCTGAGTTGAAACGCTCAATGAAGCGATCGGTTTAGTATTGACAATTCCGCTTATATTTCTTGCGGCTTCCGGCAAGAAAGGATCGGGGAGGTCTTGCATGAGTTGCGTTACAAGAGATTTGTCATTGCGTGCAGCTTCGTTGTATCGATAGGTGAGTTTGGATACTGCTGGAGGAGAAATAAGCGCTTTCTCGATCGCTTCGCTGCGATCCTCCAGTAGACCGATCTCCTGAAACCTGTGCGAGTCAACGGCACTGACTTTCGGCACCCGGTTCCAATGCTCGTTACACTGAGGATCGGATTTGCATAGATCGGCGAATAGGTCGTGGAACCAAAAATAGTTATCAGTTCGATCGTTGGTTTCCCAGAAATTAACGACTGAGGCATGCCAGCGCTCCATCAGTAGATTTCCTTCTACTGCTGCAATGAACCAGCTCGACAGCATGCGATCCGATGCGGGGCGATCGAATGCAAAGAATCCCTCAAGTGTAACGCCCCAAATCCAGGTGTCGAGCGGGCGATGGCAAAGAACGGTCGCATCGACCCAAATACCCCCATATTCGTGTAACAACAGGGATCGAACGATATCTGACATGGAAGCTGCCGTGATGGCTTTGCCTTCTAGACATGGCAACTCCACATACCGCTGGAAGGAGTTGGCATCCAACGCACGAATTTCCCAGTCAGGGTTGCGGCACTGCCAGCTTGCCAAGCACTTACGCACGAGCCAAGGAGCGCGATCCCACCCTTGTAACCAACACATCCATATTACCTTGTTGAAAGCATACCTCTGTAGCCTACTCTTTGCAGTGGTGGCGATTCTATGGGGCACTTTTTCAAAGGTGTGGATCGCCGATACGCTTGACTGCATGACTCGTCCGCGCGGTGCATTTATCAGGCAGTCTCGTCGCTCTATATCCAGTTTGTTAGGGTCTTGTCCGTACTCGATCAGTGGATAACGGCTGAGTTTGTCACCAATTGCCCTACGGATAGCTTGAAACGGTGGAGATTCGATGCCTCGCGTTTCAACCCAGCGATTCATTTCAGTAGCATTGACATAAAACATGACCAGAACCTCTCGGTCGATAGTCGATGCAAACCCATGATATGAATAGAAATGAGGTGCAAAAACGCACGCAGAATTGGAATGATATCGTGCGACATAGTGTGGATTAAGCTGCTTGTCGTAAAGAACCGTAGCATTGTACCGCTCAGTATCTTCATCTACTTCAAACTCAGGAACATAAAACACAAAGGAAAGGAATTTCGGCGGAATGTCAACGTGAATATTTTGGAAACGCCCAGCCGCCGTATACATATACTCAAACTCTGTGTGAATCTGGAGAGACGCGGCAAGCTCTGGCGTTACAGCAACGAAGAAATGCTGAAGGAACGCTGATTTCACGGTGTTGTCCGAGAAGATGGCGCGCAGGTACTGCGTCTCGATGTCTTCATTATTGACCAATGAAAATCGCTTGTTTACAAATTGGTCGCTGTCTTGCGTGCGGTCGATTAGTGCGCTGTGGTACTTGTGCTGAAGCATTCTCGATCGGACTGCTGTGTAAAGAGCAGGGGGCAGTACGCGATCGATGTAAAGGTGTCGAAAGGGATTTTTCTCAGGCACTGCAGATTCGACAGCCCCAATTATATATTGCTTGAATTCACCAAGCTGGGTTGGGTTTATTTTGTCTCCAAGCGGCGAGCTGACAGTTATTAGCGGATCGAAACCTGTTTCCACAAAATTATCCCTTCTATCTTAGAACTCTAAGGAATGCTGACTTGGCCAACTTTATAGGGTTTTTTAGCTAAGAATGGGTTTTATCGATCGGAGTGGAAGGGTGGAACCCCTTCTTGGGAGCAGCGCCCCCAACTCCCCTACTTCAATCTGAAAACCGCTATAAGTGCTACGTTGTCTGAACGAAATCTGTGATGACTATTGTACCTGCACTTTCCACGATCGCGCATTGGACGATGGAACATAGAAATGAGTCAGGAAGATATAGCTAAATTCGAGGCGATCGCTGGGGCTATGCTACGCGATCTTAGCTATGAAACTGGCAGACAATCGCAAGTACCTCGCCTAGCTCGAATTCAAGCAGATCTAGAACGATCGTGCTCTGGACTAAAATTAAACTAGACTTAGAACAGCTAAAGCTTAGATAAAAATCATGCTGGTATGATGTCAGCCCCAAAGCCGCTTGTAAGTGTCATTATTCCTGTCTACAATGGCGATCGCTACATTGCCCAAGCCATAGAGAGCATACTGGCTCAAACCTATACCAACTACGAAATTATCGTTATTGATGACGGTTCTACAGATAACACTCGCGATCGCTTGCAACCTTACTGGCATCAAATCCGCTACTTCTATCAAGAAAATCAGGGGGTAGCGGCAGCTCGCAATCGCGGTATTAGTGAAAGCAATGGGGAACTGGTTGCTTTTCTAGATCAAGATGATTTTTTCTTGCCCCACAAACTGGAGGTGCAAGTAGCTGGCTGGGATGCTAACCCTTTGTTGGCTATTGTAAATAGCGGGTGGCGCGTAGTCGATCTTGACGGTAGAGAGATTAGCGATCCGGAGATATGGCGAAATTTTCCTCATTTAACCGTCGAAGACTGGATAATTTGGAAGCCTGTATTTATAGGTGCGATGCTATTTGAACGGGAATGGTTAGCAAGGGTCGGCAGCTTTGACACTAGATTAAGCCAGACACCCGATATCGATCTCGCGCTCAGATTAGTAGTAACAGGCTGTCAGTCTGCTTGGGTAGCGCAATCTACGGTTTGCTACCGCCAGCACGACCGGAACGCCTCGCGAGATGTGCTAGCACAGGCGAAGGAATTGGAAATCGTTCTAGATCGGTTGTTTAGCCACCCCAATCTCACCCCTGAGATCGGATCGCTCGAACGGCGATCGCGCTATCAAAGTCTGGTGTGGAGTGCAGCTAAGCTATATCATCATGGTGATGAGTCTGGCACGATCCATTACTTAGAAAAATCGGCGGACTACAGTCCGTACTGCTTTACTGAAATGGTTCTAGATTGGCTCTATCAATTTAGAGACTATGCGCTAGCATATGGGCATCAATTCGACACCTATGCTTTAAGTAGTTCGAGGGGATGGATAAAGCTTATGAATTCTCTGCTTTGCACTGCCCCCACATTTGCTCAAACCTAATGGAGAAGCCTGTAATGTCAAAATCTTCACCTTTGATTATTGCCAGTATGCATCGCTCGGGTAGCTCTCTCGTAGCTTCTTTACTCCAGAGTGCGGGGTTGCAAATTGGTGAAAGGTTGATGGAAGCGGCTAGAGATAATAATATCAAAGGTTTTTTTGAAAATCTTGATTTTGTGGAATTTCACATGGAGCTACTTCGCTCTCATGAACTCGAGCGAAATGGTTGGACTCTCCAGAAAAAAATTAAAGTTAGCGATATTTTTATCGATCGCGCTAAGCAGATCGTCGATCGAAATTCAACAGATGAATATTGGGGATGGAAAGATCCGCGAACAACTCTGTTCCTGAAATTTTGGGCAGAATTACTCCCTGGAGCAAAATATCTACTGGTCTTTCGCTCGCCTTGGGAAGTAGTAGATTCGCTATATCGGCGTGGCGATCTACACTTTCAAACACAGCCAGAGTTAGCCGTCAAAATGTGGGCGCACTACAACAAAAAAATCCTCAAGTTTGTCAATTGCTTTCCTCATCGATGTCTGTTGGCAAATATTAGAACTATAGTCGATAATCAAAAAAGCTGGATCGAAGCAATTAACCAGAAATTTCATGTTTGTCTCGATGTGCCAAATAGTCAGATTTATGAGCCTTCCCTATTACAGTCTCAAACCACAAATAGTTGTAGATCCGCTTTAATCGAGCAGCACTTCCCCAAGGCAATAGTCCTTTACAAAAGGCTAAATACCCTGGCATGGTACCCCAATCGCCAAGCTTTTGCCGAACGGCAATCGGAACTATCCGATCGCGTTTCTAGCGATCGGTCTATGTTTTTTGCGGACTGGCGCAATCTCCGCGTGCTGGAAGTGCGGAATCGCGATCTAGAAGTGCAGTTGCAACAAACTGACGCTATGCTGAAACAGTCACAAGCACAAATATGTGAAACCCAAACAGCTTTAGAGCGATCGCAGGAACAAGTACGCGAAACTGAAACAGTTTTAGAACAATCTCAGTCTCAACTACACGAAGCTGAAGCAGCATTAGAGCAATATCAATATGAGTTACATGAAATAGAAGCAGTTCTGGAGCAATCTCAGACCCAATTACACGAAACTGAGACTGTTCTCGATCGATCTCAAATACAACTTCATCAAGCTTACATAGAACTGGAACAAACTAAAACTCAGCTTCAGCAGACCAAAGTAAACTTGGAATACAAAGAAGAGCAGTTAGAGCGATTGCGGTTACAGTATCTTATTGGGAGCGATTCAACAAGAGAAAAGCATATACAATACGAACTCTTGGTGTGGGATGCTTGGTATGCTTACCAAAGCAACGAGCTAACTAAAATGCAAGAACTCTTGAAGCGATCGCTGCGATGTACTCCTTTTTCATTGACTGAAACCCTTTTAAAGTGGCTAGAGAGCTTTACCAACTTCTCCACAGAGAAAGGTCATAGATTTGACTCATATTCTCTGACAAGCTCAGAGGAGTGGAAGCAGCTAACAAGGCGTGCTACGATCGTTAAGAACAGTAGTAATTTACTTGAGAAGGGCGAAGTTGTTACTATTCGATGAGAATACAAATTGATTCAGGGTTAGCGCGCAAATATTACCAATCGAGATTGCAAACATAAAATCTAAGGAGCAAATCTATGCAGGTCGCACTAAAGCAAATAGTTGTTCCCTCTGGCGAGAAATTACTGATGAAAGATGTCAGTTGGCAGATGTACGAGCAAATTTTAGACGAGTTGGGCGAACATCGTACGGCACGGATTAATTACAGTCAAGGAATACTGGAAATTATGTCATCTCTACCAGAGCATGAAGTGAGTAAGGTAATTATTGGTAACTTTGTAGAGATTATCCTGGAAGAACTGGATATTGAGTTTTGGAGTCTAGGTTCTACTACGTTCAAACGAGAGCTGATGAATGCTGGTTTGGAAGCTGACGACTGTTTCTATATAGAGAATGAAGCCCGCGTTCGCGGTAAGGACAGGATCGATCTAGAATCAGATCCGCCTCCCGATCTAGCAATTGAGATCGCTCTTACTTCTCGAACAAAGTTAGATAATTACGAGAAGCTTGGCGTTCGCGAACTGTGGCGCTTCAATGGCAAAAAGCTCGAAATTAATATATTGCAAGATACCAAATATATTCAGTCAAACAGTAGCTTTCATTTTCCAAATATTTCTGTAGGGGAAGCGATCCCTCGATACTTGGAGACAAGTAAAACTGAAGGAAGAAATAAAACAATGAAATCTTTTCGAGCTTGGATTCGAGAGCAAATTCAACACCTAAATAGAAATTAAGAAGGAATAACTTAAGCAATTACAAGGTAGTTGTGAGTCAAGGTAATAAGAGTAATATCTGACATCTGCGCAAAGTGAGGAGTTTAACTTATGCCGTATTTAATTCAGTAAAGGAGTATGCTATGCCTAGCAAAGACGATTTTCATAATATTGAATCTAAAAAGAATACTGACCCATTGACTGGAATAGATGTTACTTCTAGAATAAATCATTGGGTAGATAACCAAACTAAAGACCTACATGGTTTGGGTGCAGGTTACGTACAACAGCAGCCTGCTAGCGAAATGCTGATCGATTCGCTAGTAATGCTTAATCCGCATGAATTCACGGATGAATTTTTTATTCAGGCTACCCAAAGCCTTAGCAGTAAAGATTTCACGAGAGCTACCTACAAGGTTTATCTAAGACGCGAGCCAGAGCATCTCATACTTCCACATATTGATGAGGGAATCAATGCTCGAGCCCAATTTCTCGAAAGAGTTCGCGAGTCGCCCGAATACCGTTTTTTGTGGGTTTCTCGCAAGAAAAAAAGAAATCTTTTATTTCCATTTCTATACTTGCCTAACAAACTTGCCACCAACATTCTCATTATAGTTCTGTCAAGCTTTTCACCTTTTCGACTTAGCGATCGATGCTTTGCGAGACTAACATATGTTCTTGATGGTAAAAGTTTTGTTAGAGTTGCCTATCTCACCTACTTAAAACGCGAACCCGATCGCTTGATTACAATTGGGAAAGAAGTAGCGCAGCGTATGCAATTGCTCAGCGATATTAGACACTCTTCAGAGTTTATAAGGTATTGGAATCTTTCTTAATTCTATTCCCCAGACAAATTCAATATTTTTTCCTTAGCCACAAACTCCCTCCACTATATAACTCACCTCTGAGTAAATGCCTAACTAACTCAGGATACTTAAAAGCCGCATAAGAACAACTAAAAACTATATCAAAATTATACGAGTATGTTAAAAGAGCTCGTACAAGGTATTGCTCATTCCAACTCCTCCGTTCTTCAATAATCCATTGTTCGGGATAGTCTCTAGGAAGGAAAATGTCATGAATGTGAATAAACACGCCTTCGCTCAAGCGCGGCAAGATTTCAAAATATAGGTAATTTACATCACTTCCTGTTTTACTTACATGAGAGGAGTCAATAAACAAAACATCACCACTTTTCAAGTTTGCAAACGTAGATACTGGGAGATCTTCAACTTTCTCCTGAATAAGACAGCTAATACCTTGAAAGAGTATATCTTCTAATAAAAAACTAGGAGGATATGGTTCTATACAGATAAATTCCAGTTGACTTTTAAGAAAGCGACAATTTACATCCGCAATTAACAATGAGGAATAACCAGAACCAACTTCAATCATGCGCTGTGGGCTTAGATAGCGTAGCATTGCGAAAAGAACTCGGGAATCAAGCCATCCAAACTGGGGATTATTTGTATGGTAAATGGCTTTATCCTGTTTTTCAGATGGGTAATCATAATTGGCTAGATACTTCGGAAATACTTCAGATAGTAAGGTTTTGTGACTTAAATCATTAAAATCAATCCCCAAAACCTCAGGCTTAGACATCCAAATTTTATCTCTAGATTTTTTTACGTCCTCGATGTTAACAATCGGGGAGTAGAAGTGACCTTCTGGGAAGGGACATACTCCTACAATTTTAGGTCGCTCTAGAAAATTATTATTTGTGCATAATCCATTTGACGTTACATCAGGTAGGCGTACGCAAAATTCTGGAGTTAGATGTTTGTAAATCTTAGTTCTTGATACACTTACCTTAGTCATAGCTGCTATCATTTGTGTAGGTTTTATTTTGCCAATTTCGATGTAATAATTATCCAAACGAGCAACAAAATCTATAAAGTAGCAATCATGGGGATTGTCAACTTTGAAATTATGTCCGAAACAGCGATCTATAAAAACGTTGATTAAGTTTGCAAAACCTAAAAAACTATCAAACTTAAATTTTTTTAAAAGCAGTGGTAAGATATCTTGCGAGCGAATACCCTCAAACCCCTCTACAGAGCAATCCCAATTTTCATAGATAAATTCAAATCGATTTAGTAGGTGGTTCCACTTGTGTCTGTCTTCTAATACAGACCATAATGGAAGTAAGATTTCTAATGCTTCAGGCCAGTACATATGCCCGTTCCTACCAATCATATCATGACTTAAAAAAAATCCTAAATCATCTAATGCGACATAGATTTTGTCAAACAAGATCTCTAAATTTACAAAATGGTGCAGACTTTGATTAGCAATAATGATTTGATACTTCTCGTTAACTTCCCAGCTATTAATATCAGTTTCTATAAAATCAAATTGAGATAGTAAGTGGTATTCTAAAATAAGTTGTTTAGCTCTTTCCAGCATATGATGGTTAATATCTATGCAGGTAAAGGTAAAGTTAGTAATATTTTTCTTTAGAAGTGCCAGGGCTAAAGCTATTTCTGTATCGCAATTGCCAGCACCTAAACTTAAGATTGTACAGGTTGATGTTGGATCTTGCACCGCAACCTGTTCTATATAGCTTATATAGAAATTTTGAAGGTTACTAAAGCCAAGTGAATTGAGTCGAGGAAGTAAATAATTATGCGACCAATAATGAAAGATTGGAGGTAAATCATGAACATTTGCGACCTCTTTATAATACTCAATTTCCTGTTGGATTTTTTCACTATATGACATAAAATTTAAGGTAAGTTTGGGATAACATTCAAGCCAGAATATTTTATTTCGATAAATAATTGTTTAACTTTTGTTATTTCTTAGCATAAACGATTGCTAAGTTATCACCTAAAAATCCGTGAAGGTAAGACCAGTAAAAAACTGTCTTTGCAGATTGAAATCCTGCTTCTTTTAGTTCATCTAAGAGTTGCCAGCCAAAGATTTGGAAACATAATATCCCTTCATCTAAATTTAGTGGATTACCATGATACTCAGGAGGCTCTATATGATTAATCGATCCATCCTGATTTACAGTCGCCCGAATTAAATGCTCTTGCCTATTGGAATCAAACGGTACTGTTAAAAATAAATAACCTCCTGGCTTGAGAACTCTGTAAACTTCTGCATAAGCTTTATTGTATGATGGAACATGTTCCAAAATATCATTAGAAATTAAAACATCAAACATTGAGTCAGAGAAAGATAGATTTGTGATATCTTCATTTCTAACGCCATCTTTCTGGCTTCCCAAAGGAATAGCTTCACCCAGAAATTCACTCCCTACCATATAAGGGTTTAGATCGATTAGATACTGATAGAAGGGAGTTATGCATTCTGTCATATAGACGTTTCCTTTTGTCAGCAAATTCCATAGTCCTTTGTAATTAATTAGTCGAAGTAATCCTCGCAGTCTGTTGTTTAGTTTTGATTCTGAACAAACACACGTTTCACGGAAGTTTGGCAATCTTACCCCTTCAAAATCTAAATAGCTGTAGTTAAAATCAACTTCGTAGTCTACATATTTGTTAAGTAAAAAATGGTATCCTTTGAACTTAAATGGTTTACCAGATAAAGACAGTAGTTTTTCTAGCTGCCGACGCTTCTGGAAAGTGCGTTCCATTTTTTGCTCGTAGTCTTTATATTCACCTAGGCTTTCGACCTCATAATATGGAAAATCCAAAACGAGACCGTTGCTTTTCAGTTGTGTGTCTGAAAAGAAATTTAGTATTAGGGATTCACTTAGTAATTTTGGAAATGATTTTGGTCTGGATCGTATGTTAGTTTGTACACTACGATCTTTATTATCTCTGGCAATGGTACACTCAAGCCCAATTTCGAAGTTGTTCTCACCCACTAACACTATCTTATTATCTAATTGTCTAAACAGACTCTCCAAACTTTTTTGCGTGGACTCCATTGAAAAACATGCGATCGTGCTTTCTGAATTTTGCGCGAGGTGTTCCCATAAGTCTCTATTTTTGTATAGTCGAAGAATTTGTTTGGCGAAATCACTGACTGTATCTGCTACTAATGCATTTTGCTCATGAGTTAACCCCATTCCTTCAATCCCGATTGATGTTGAGACTATCGGTAGTCCATACTCAAGGCTTTGTCCGACTTTCCCCTTCATCCCTGCTCCGTAACGTAGTGGAGCGACAAACACCCTATGATTGAGGAAATATGGATTAATATCCCTAACATAGCCTATGATACTTACTCTGCCGCTTGCTAATCTTTGTACCTCTTGAGGTGGATTGCTTCCTAGTAGTGTTACTTTCACCTCAGGTAAAGCTTCCCATACAAGCGGCATAATAGATTTACATAACCATGTAACAGCATCTACATTGGGCGGATGATTGTAACTTCCTATAAATAAAATATCAGTACGAAGATCGAAGGGTGGTTTCGCACCTGGATAGAATTTATGGATATTTGGGATAACTGCTATTGGAGAGGTAGATTGCTGAATTAGTAATTCTTGTTCATCTTGAGAAACAGTTACGACTAGATCGGCTTGTTCAGCCATCTCTAACTCTAGAACTTGCATTTGCTGCCACAACCTTTTCGCGGTAGCTTTATGTATATCCTCAGGCATTAACTCCCAAGCTCTTCTTAACCTTACGTAGTGTAAGTCAACCGTATCGTAGATGATCTTTATGCTGGGGTTTTGACGAAGTAGCGGTGTGTATTTTTTATTGAGTTCTGGTCGACAAATCCACGCAAAATTGAGGAGTTCAAGCCTACTCTCAATTTGTTTCTCTAAAGGAGTACAGTAACTTTCACAAATATATAAAACCTCAACCCCTAGCTCTTGCAAGTCTGAGGTATAGGGTTGTTCAGGGAAGCAATTATCAGGTGCAAAAATGATGTGAAAATTCAGTCGCTTAAAAATTTCAATTAGTTGGAATAAACGTTTTGAGCCTGATTCCTTATCATATTGAGGAACATAACTGTCAATCACTAAAATAGTCTGTTCCCCTATAAGTCTTCTCGATGCCGGAGATAGATTGAAAGGATTGTTCTCAAAACAGTCTTCTAAAACTTTTTGCCACTTCTTTGCAAATTTTGTAGCATTAATGGTTTGATAGGATTTCACACCACATGTCATATCAGTGCCAGAAGTGGCTCCTTCGTAATGGATTACTTGAGATTTGGGTTGATAAACGACATTTAGGCCAAGGTTGTGCCGAATGAAGAAGCACAGATCGGTATCTTCATAATAAGCTGGTGCAAATAATCGATCGAAACCATTGTTAGCCTTAAAAATACTATTTCTTACTAGTAAACTTGCACCCGAACAGTAATCAACTGGTCTAAGATAGTTATATTCGGGAGCATTAGGATTTGAATTTCTACCATAATTACATCCAGTCGCATCACTCCAGATAATTCCACCAGCTTCCTGTAATATGCCACTAGGGTAAACTAGCTTAGATCCTACCGCACCTACTCGATCGTTAGACTTCAGTACCTCCACTAAGCTTTCTAACCAGTTGGGATAAATTTCTGTATCGTTATTTAGCAAACATATATACTCTCCATTTGCTTTGCTAATTGCTTGGTTACACGAACGCAGGAAACCCATATTGTTTAGATTGCGGATCAGAATCAATCCTTCAACTTTCTCCAAGATTTTGGCTGTCTGATCGATAGAGGCATCATCAACTACAATGATTTCAACAGGTATATCTCGGCTCAAGTTCTTTGCTAAAGATTTGAGACAGTTCCACGTGTATTCTATTTTGTTATATACAGGAATGATAATAGAGACTAGAGGACAATCGCTGCATGGCACTGTTAGCGTGAATGAGTGTGGAAGGTAAGTATTCAGTGCTTCATAAGGGAGTTTTTTTTTACTCTCTCCATCTGAGTGCGTGGGTCATGCAACTCCGGCTTAAATTGCAATGCGATCTGATAAAACACGATTGCCCCATCATCATTGCTTTGTCTAGCCAGTGCATTTGCCAGACCGACGTAAAGATCGGCATCATCGGGTTTGATATCTAATGCCTTGTGGTAGTTCTGCAACTCGTCGGGATTTTCTTGAATTGCCTTGCGGTAACAGGCCAAAGCTTCCTGTAAGTCCCGATTGGCACGTTGCTTCAGCACATGACCGAGCTTATGCTGGGTGTAGGGTAAATCTGGTTGTATCCTCAGAGCATTACGATAAGCTGCGATCGCTCCCTCCCACTCGCCTGAATGCGACAAAGCTTCGCCCAAATTGTAATGCGACCAAACGAAATCGGGATTTAGCGAGATCGCCCGACTGTAGGCATCTGCTGCTGCTTCCCATTCCTCTAGTTTACTAAGCGCATCGCCGAGATTATTGTGAGACCAGGAATAGCGAGGATTAATGGCGATCGCATTGCCATAAGCCTCAACTGCGTCTTCATAACAAGCATTCCGAGTCAAGAGATCGCCTAGTTTATGCTGGATGTCAGAGCGATCGGGATATTGCTCGACAATCTCCTGATAACAGTCGATCGCTGCTTCCCAATCCTCCTGTGCGGCAAAAATTTCACCCATGCCATCATAGGCAGGTAGGTAATTGACATCAACGGAGATGGCTTGACGGTAGCTAGATATTGCCTTCTCATAGTTACCTTGGGCTGAAAACACCTTACCCATACCACCATAGGAAGCAGCACTTTTGGGGTTAGCTTTGACGGCTCGATCGTATGAAGCGATCGCATTTTCCCAATCTTGTTGACTTGTAGCGATTTCGCCCAGATTGTGATGAGCTTGCCAGAGATCGGGATCGACCTGAATGGCTCTTTGGTAAGAATTTACTGTTTTCTCCAATTTTCCCTGTTGCAGTAGCATATTCCCTAGATTGAGATACTCCCTAGCAGTCGCCCAACCTGGCTCTAGTTGGAAGGCACGATACCAGTACTCAGCCCCCTCATTCCACTTCCCTAACTGCATCCATATCTCAGCTAAATGGCGATATGCAGGGGCAAACTGCGGATCGATTTTTATTGCGGTTTGAAAAGCTGTAACTGCTTGCGGCCATTGCTGTCGAGCAGCATGCAGACTGCCCAGGCAATCGTGCAGAACAGCGGAATTAGATTGTAGCTGTAGTGCTTTTTGGTAATAACGCTCGGCATCACCAGGCTTACCAGTGGCTTGGGCCGCTGCCCCTAAAATCCGCCATGCTTGCGATCGCTGGTGTGGAGTATAGTCAGAGCGATGAACCCCATCTTGACAAAGGTCTATTGCCAGATCGTATTGCTGTTTGGATAGATAAAACTCTGCTAAATGGAGAGATGCATCTGGTTTAAGTGTGGGAGTTGCTTTTTGAGGGGGAGGTACGACTTCTTTTCGCAGCGCTGGTGGAGAATTCTCCTGACCCTCGATCAGAGTTATGTCAGGCTGACTCATTCTCAACTCAAGTGCTTTACGGTAGCATTGATTAGAGGCATCTAACTGTCCCAGTTGACTGAGTACAGCCGCAAGATTGAAGTAGGCAGCCATATAGCGAGAATCTATTTGAATGGCTTGCCGATAGGCGGCGATCGCTGCATCCGCCTTACCGTGTCGCCATAAAATATTGCCAACATCGTTTAAGTCCGCTGGTTTTGCTCGCTTGGGTTCCAACTGCAAAGCTTTGAACCTGCACTCGGCAGCTTCGGCAAACTTACCGAGTTGCGTGAAAATTTTGTCAAGATTGCGATACGCGCCGCTAAAGTTCGGTTTTAGAGCGATCGCGCGTTGATAATGAGATATAGCCTGTTCCCAATTCTGCTGTTGGGCATACAGACTTCCTAAATTAGCATGTACCTCCGCAAAACTTGGTTCGATCTCTAACGCCCTAACGTAGTACCGCAAAGCTTCTGAGATCTGCTTCTGCACAGTCAGAGCATTACCCATGAGTTTAAGGCACTGTGCAGATTGGGAATTTATCTGTAGTGCTTTCTGACAAGTAGCGATCGCGTTTTGAGCGTTACCCTGCCGCAAATATGTCTCAGCTTGTTGAATTAAAGACTCTATTCCCACATCAAATGTCTCTGGATTTGCAAGAGTGGGAGATTCTCGCGATCGCAAATCTGCGGATGTTTTTTCTTCTTTACTAACTCCCTTGCTCGCACCATTCCTCCCATTTTCTATAGCGCGTTCTTTATGGAGCAGATTTTTATTTTTTACAGTACTTGCCTGGCGATATAAACCTGCTGCCTCGGCAACTTTTCCCTGCTGCTGCAAAATCTTTGCCAGTTTGAGATAGGCATCGGCAAGATTATTATCCCTCTCAATGCAGGCACGATAGCAATCGATTGCTCGCTCGATCTGTCCCTCAGCTAATAGAGTATCAGCTAACTGCATTAACTCCTGTGGTTGTCTTAGCTGCGCTATCCGTTGTTCAAAATTATTATTGAGGGACATATGCAAATTGCTATTTCTATGAATGATTACAGGACATTGCCGTGAGATTTAGGGCAGGTAGGGTTGGGAGTTGGAGGTTGGGGGTTGGTGCAGGGGGCTAGCATTTGCCATAAATTCTTGTGTTTGATGCCAAGATGGTCGCGCAAATGCTAAATCCTTACAGGGCAGGCAAGAGGTCGCTACCCCTACGCACCTAAAATTATCGGTATATTTTTTGCGCACATCACTCGATTAACTCCATAATTTTGTGTAACTCATTTAAATTAACCAGAATATCTTCGGTAAGCGGGCTAGGATACATAAGTTGCAGAAGGGGATAGCTGTTAAATTCTTTACCCAACAAGTAGTAATGCTGGAGTTGTAGCTGCTGGCTAATCGTCCAAAAATATTGTCTGACATAATGGGGTGAAAAAATCTCTACTATTTGCGTCCCAGCATGGCAAAAAGCAATGTTAGTGAGTCCGCTGCCGTGGGGCGCAACGATCGCTTTGGCACGAGCAAACATAGCAACCTGCTCTAAAAAACTCATGGATTCCAGTACCACGGAGACAAACCCATGCTGACTGAGAACTTGCATCACCTCGGCTTCGTTGAAAATTTTCCGAAACTTGGCCCGCTCGCGGCTGACATAGATGCGTTCGGGATAATGCCTGTCTGCAAGGGCTAAGGCGGGTGGGATAAACGCTTGACGCAAAAATTCCAAAGCCCAGTCGCTCAGCCACCCCAAATATCCGGCAAACGACGGCACGATTAATTGCTCGGCTTGAATGTAGGGCTGGCGATCGCTTTCGATAATTTTCGGCGCTGGTACGCCCAGAATTTCCAAGGTTTGCGACTGAAAGGCAGAACTGCAACTATTAACGACAAACCAATCGATCTCCGCCCAATCTACGCCACATCGTCGCAAAATCTCCAAACGCGGCAGAATATCTACCATCCAGTGAAAGTAGACATTACCAGATAAACCCGACAGCACTGCCACCTTGCCTGAAATAAATTCGAGTGGTGGCAAGGCCGTTTGCCAGAAGATAAGATGCTGCGATGGATCGTATCCCTGACAAATTGGCAGTTGCCCTGGATAGTCGCGCGATAGATCCGCTAGCAAATAATTATCGGCGGTTAGCGTGGCGATCGCGTTGCACACTTGCCAATAACTTTTATGCGGCACGCTCCAGGCTTTCCCTCTGGGAATCTGCTCCACATAAGGGACTCGATTGGGGACAGCATATGGATGCAGCTTTTGCTCGGCACAGCGATAAATGCCATTGCCTAAATGCCAAGGTGCAAACCACTGGCAAACTTCGCGCAGACAGGAATGGCAATTTAGCCCGCCACACACTTTGCGCGGTGGGATGGGTGTCATATCGGCTGGTGGCGACAACGGCGATCTCCCCTCTAACCAATGCGTGACATCAAGGTAGATTCCCTTAATATCCTGGCTCTCGGCATCGATATCCTGCTCCCAACCATCTATATTGGTACTATCCATTTGCCAAACACTTTCGTAACAAGCGATCGCCTGCTCGAACTGCTGTAACTGCTCCAATGTCCAACCCAATTTATATAGAAGCGTGGGAGAATTCGAGCGTGACAATGCCATCTGATAGGCGATCGCCCCATCATCGAGGCGTTTTTGTTTGACTAAACAATCACCCAATTTCTCATATAGTTGAAAAGTATCTGGATAAATCTGAAGTGCCTGGCGATAATAACTTTCCGCTCCTCCAGGATCGCCACTATCAAAGTAAATGTTGCCAAAATGTCGATAAATTGCTCCAAGCTGCCGATACATCTGATGGCGGGCAACTAATTGGTCTGATTGTGGATTTTGCTGGAGAATTTCTAGAAACCTGGCGCAAGCGGCGCGGGCGCAGTCCATCTCATCTGCACGATCGCTGAGATCGTTAGAACGACAGTAACTCAACACAAATTCACGATCCGCATCGCTGACATGTAGTCCCGCTTGCAGGTAAGAGAATGCTAGATCTAACTTTTGCATCGCGATCGCAGAAGCCGCGCATCTGGCATAAGCTTCTTTACAATCGGGATCTAGTGCGATCGCAGACTGGAAACTCGCTACAGCTTGGTCGTGATAGCCAGCCAATTGCCAAGCTTGACCGAGATTTTGGCGCGCGATCGCCATATCGGGCTGTAACTGAATCGCACGACTAAAAGCCGCGATCGCCGCTCCGATTTGCTTCAGTCCTAACAGCGCCCGCCCCAGATTATTATGCAGTGTTGCCCACCCCGCACTAAGCGCTAGGGCATCATGAAATACCCGCACCGCTTCTTGAAATTTCGCCTGCTGGATCAGCAAGCAACCCAAATTAGAGCGGGCATTGAGGTGCTCCGGCTGCAGATCGATAACCCGTTCGTAGGCGACGATCGCTGCATCTAGCCTACCTTGTTGCTCCAGAACTACGCCCAGGTTGTAAATCGCCTTGGTATAGTTCGGCGCGATCGCGATCGCGCGCTGATAACTATTTACTGCCTTGCCCAATTCCTGCTGTTTGTAAAGGGCATTACCTAAGTTGTGATGTAGCGCTGCCCAATCGGGACGTACCTTTAATGCTAGCTGGTAGTGCGCGATTGCCTCCGGCAGGCACTCGATCTGGCTGTACAAATCGGCTAAATAAGCATGTGCTTCGGCTAAGTCAGGCTGAATAGCGATCGCTCTACCATAGGCATCGATCGCATCTTCTACTTTGCCCTGCGCGGACAGAGCCTCACCCATGTACTGATAGGCGATCGCCCAGTTCGGGCGCTCTGCCAAGATTTGCTGACATAGCATCAAGGCTTGAGTATAATTGCCGCTAACTAAGGACTCCTTGACTAAGTCGATCTGCGTCCCTTTAGCTTTCATATCCGAGCAGTTCTGTTAACTTTTACCTACTCTACTGAACTACATGGCTGGCGAGCCTAAAACATTTCCAGCGCTCCCAACAATGCTTGCGTATCTAAACCAGTTGGCAACTGAGCAAAGGCAGTTTCGTTACCAGGTAAGCTATCGGCATTGGAGTACAGCAATCCAGTCGTAGGATCGTAGATTAGTTTTGCCGCACTAGTTCCGGCAACATCAGGAGTGCCAGCTTGCAAGTCATCAGCGGTCAGCGCTCGTGCTATATCGGTACCAAAAAAGATTTGCTTGTCGAGTCTAATTTTGTCTCCCTCAGTAATATTGAAATCTGTCAATGTATCCAGACCTAGCTGCGCGAGACTCGTAGCAGTAGCCCCACCAAAGCTAAAGGCATCTGCACCAGACCCGCCAGTTAGAACATCATTACCGCTATCTCCTGAGAGCGTGTCATTGCCCTCTCCACCCAAAACAGTATCGCTGCCCTCTCCACCGCTGACCACATCATTGTTCCTGTCACCTGAGACTAGATCGTTGCCAGCACCACCTTCTACCGTGTCATCACCCTGACCGCCGTAGACGCTATCATTTCCGCTTCCGCCACTGACCGAATCATTACCCCTATTGCCAAAGACCAGATCGTCACCAGCACCACCATCCAATGTATCGCTGTCTTGTCCGCCATAAAGCGTATCGCTGCCATCCCCGCCGTCAATTGAATCATTCCCCGCGTTGCCTTGCAAAGAGTCATTGCCCTGTTCGCCCGTAATGGTGTCATTTCCAGTAGATCCCCATACAGAATCATCCCCATCCCCAGCACTAACAGTATCGTCTCCTTCATCTGCATCCAGGAAATCGTTACCAGCTAAAAGGTTAATACTGTCGTTCCCACTGCTGCCATTTAGGCGATCGTTCCCATCAGTACCTTGGATGTCCAGTCCATTTTGGCTGTTGGTTACTGATGAACCTGGCTGAGTTGTATCGGTTATTAATGACATTTAGCCCCTCACTCCTAATATCAATAACGGGACAAGTTTAAGTATTTTAGGTTACTGCAACCCATTTTTCAACCAAAAGAGCAGGTTGATTGCTTTTCTAGTTAAGAATTCATGTGTTTATAGACTCATTTTTCGTGAAATTTGGTTCAAAGGTTCAAAGATCTCCACTCTTGTCAAGCTTACCCAAATCCTGTATGGTTAATCTACAGTAAGTAGATAGGATTATCGGAGTTTAATTATGCACCTGGTTTGGCGAAATTTCAGGAAGTGGCTTAGCTTGTTTGGCGTGGGACTGTTTCTTGCGGCGGCGATCGCCGCCTGTGGCCCCCAAGCAAACCAATCTTCCCCAGCCGACCAATCTTCCCCAACCGTTCGCTCCAGCAGCCCCAAAGAAGCCAAAATCACGCTCGTTTCCTATGCGGTAACTAAAGCCGCCTATGCCAAAATTATTCCCTTGTTTGTAGCAGAGTGGGAACAGAAAACTGGACAGAAGGTAACTGTCAAAGAAAGCTATGGCGGCTCGGGGGCGCAAACCCGAGCCATTATTGATGGTTTGGAAGCTGATGTGGTAAATCTAGCATTAGAAGGAGATGTTAATAAGCTGCAAAAAGCAGGCTTGATAGACGAAGGATGGCAAAAAGAGTTACCCAATGACTCCATTGTGACCAAATCGGTAGTGGCGCTATCCTATCGCGATGGCAATCCCAAAGGCATTAAGTCTTGGGATGATGTAGTTAAGCCTGGAGTTGAGATAATTACGGCCAATCCCAAGACTTCAGGTGTAGCGAAATGGAATTTCCTGGCGGTTTACGGTGCGGCTAGAGAAAAACTTAAGGATGATGGCAAAGCCCAAGAATTCGTCCAAAAGTTCTATCAAAACGCCAAAGTCCTGGCTAAAGATGCTCGCGAGGCTACGGAAGTTTTCGCTAAGCAAGGTCAGGGCGATCTCCTGCTCAATTATGAGAATGAAGTCATCCTGGCGGAGAAAGAAGGCAAAAAAATTCCATTTGTCGTGCCGACCAATGTAAATATCTCAATTGATACGCCAGCCACCGTAGTCGATACCAATGTCAAAAAACACGGTACAGAGGCAGTAGCCAAAGCTTTTGCCGAGTTTTTATTCACCGCACCTGCCCAACGGGAGTTTACTGCACTTGGGTTTAGATCTGTCCTGCCAGAAGTGGAAAGTGAAAATAAAGATCGGTTCCCCAAAATAGAGAAACTGCTGACAGTTAAAGACTTTGGTGGTTGGGATGGTATTGAGAAGCAATTCTTTGCGAAAGGAGCCGTTTTCGATCGAATTCAAGCCAGCTTAGGTAAGTAATTCCTAAGTAATTCCAAAGCTAGGGTGGGCAGTGCCCACCTTACTACATATATTCTCTAAGAACTGTAAAAGATAAACATACTTCAGGAGAATTATTGCCTTGGCAATAAAATAGAATGCAATCTATAGAGCAGCATAAATAATAGATGGATGCTTAAAGTAACTCCTAATGTGGGCAGGCAATCTCTGCAATTTCTGCAGTTGAGATAGCAATCTATGTTTTAATTGACCCAGGTTTCGCGTCAGAGGTTTGGCGTGAACTCCCTGTTTCACATCACCATTGAAATACTCTACTGGATTCAACTGCGGCGCATAGGAAGGCAAATAAAATAACTCGATCTCCTGGGAGTGCTGTTCTAACCATTGCTGCACGGGGCGCTCTCGATGGACGGGATGGCGATCCACGATCCAAAACAGTTTGCTTGAACGCTTGTCAATCAACCGTTGCAGAAATTCAATAAATACTGGGGCTGTCAAGGTACAGGTGTAAAGCATAAATTGAATCGTGCCTTGATTACTGATGCTAGCAATGAAATTCAACCGTGTCCGCTCGCGTTTACTAGGACGAATTTCAGGGGGATGCCCCTTGGGTGCATAACCTCGCCCCCCATACTCATCAGAACTGAGTCCCGATTCATCTCCCCACTCGATTTCGGCACCTTCTGCTTGTGCCCGTTGCTCAATCGCGGGATATTCTTCCTGTAACCAGTGTTTCACGGCAGCGGGGTCTTGCTCATAGGCACGTTCGATCGGCTTCTGGGGGCTGTAGCCCCATCGTTTGAGGTATTCCCCCACTGTGCGGATTGGCATCTCCACACCTAATTCTTGCTCGATTAAGGCTTTTACGGCTCGTCTACTCCACAAGGCGCTCTCGATCTGGTATTCCTCCGGGCTGTGTCCCCGCAGCATTGCTTCAATCGTTGTTTCCTCTGAGGCACTTAAACTGCGCCCTTCCCCTACCTCTCGTCCTCGTCGCTGCTGAAACAGGGCTGCTTCTCCGTAATCTTGATACGCCCACCACCACTCCGTAATCGTGTTACGATGAATCCCCAGGTACTCACTAATATCACATACTCGTTTCCCTTGTTCTCGCAACCGGATCGCTTGCTGTCGAAGGTAATTTTGCGTCTCTATCGATAGGTGTCGGCCATCTGGTTTATCCATGTCAAACCTCCTTGTGCCTTTACTTCTATTATCCTATGCTTTCTTTTTCATTGCCGGAGCAATAAAATGTTTGCTGAAACTCAATACAATTGCTCGTTTTCTGGATATGGCTCGGAAGATGCGATCGCTAATTCAAGCGATGTTGACTCAGACGACACAAGACCTACTCGTGCTAATATCACCGTTCGTATTGCTAAAGACTATCATCAGGAACCAGTAATTTCTCATCTCATCTCTAAGTACGGCGTAACTGTAAATATTACAGCAGCTCTATTGGGTGAGAATAAACAGGAGGATGGTTGGTTTAATTTAGAACTGCAAGGTACGAATCGACAAATCCGCAGTGCCTTAAACTACTTAAATGAACTTGATGTAGAATTTTGGCACCAAAATACTTCCGATCGCCATGAGGGATGGTAATGACAATATCGTACGACACTAAACAGCGCAAAATTCCCTATGCCTGGATTGTCACCTGGGTCTACTTGATCTTCATGCTGTTGATCCCAATAGCAGCTTTGATTCTCAAAGCTGCTACCGCGCCACCAGAAGAGTTTTGGAAAATTGTCTCCAGTCCGGTAGCGCTGTCAACCTACGATGTTACGTTTGTAACGGCCTTATTTGCCGCACTGCTCAATGGCTTATTTGGTACGCTTTTAGCGTGGGTACTGGTGCGCTACAGTTTCCCAGGCAAAAAGATTATAGATGCGGCAGTCGATCTGCCGTTCGCTCTCCCAACTGCTGTAGCAGGTATTACCCTAGCTACGGTTTACAGGCCCGATGGCTGGATTGGTGCCTTATTCGCCCCATTTGGCATCAAAATTGCCTTCACTCGCCTTGGCGTGTTCATTGCAATGGTGTTTATTTCCCTACCATTTGTGGTGCGGACGCTTCAGCCCGTTCTGCAAGAGATGGAGAAAGAAATAGAAGAAGCCGCCTGGAGTTTGGGAGCTACCAAATGGCAGACTTTCTGGCGCGTGATTTTGCCGCCGTTGATTCCTGCCATCCTTACAGGGGTAGTCCTGGGTTTTTCTAGAGCCGTGGGTGAATTTGGTTCGATTGTAATTATCGCTGCGAACTTGCCCTTTAAGGATTTGATCGCTCCCGTCTTGATTTTTCAACGACTGGAGGAATATGACTATGTCGGTGCTACAGTTATTGGCGCGGTATTGCTGGCAATTTCGTTAGTAATGATCTTGATTATTAATTTCCTACAGCGATGGGGACAAAAGTATGGTTTCTGAATCTATTTCTGCTGTTTCCGATCGCAGTAAAACTCGCGACTCGGGCTATTGGGTCAAATTTGCACTGATCGCGATCGCCGTTCTCTATCTCGGTTTAGTACTGCTTTTCCCCGTCCTCAATGTTGTAGTTGTAGCATTTTCCAAAGGTGTCGGTCCCTTCTTCAAAGCATTGACAACAGAAGATTTCCTGAGTGCCGCACGACTGACATTAATTGTGGCAGCGGTCGCTCTACCGCTTAACACCATTTTTGGACTGTGTGCTGCTTGGGTAATTGCCCGCAATCAGTTTCGGGGCAAAACTTTGCTGATCAGTATTATCGACTTACCTTTCTCCATCTCTCCCGTGGTTGCAGGTCTAATGCTCGTCATGTTATACGGCAGGGTGGGATGGTTGGGGCCATTCTTGCAGCAGGCTAACTTCAAAGTAATTTTTGCCCTGCCCGCCATCATTCTGGCCAGTGCATTCGTGACTATGCCGTTTGTAGCTCGCGAGGTAATCCCCGTGTTAGAAGAAATCGGTAGTGCTGAAGAAGAAGCAGCTAAAACTTTGGGTGCCAGCGATTGGCAAATCTTTTGGCGCGTCACCCTACCCAATATTCGCTGGGGGTTACTTTACGGTCTTCTCCTCACCAATGCCAGAGCCATGGGAGAATTTGGCGCAGTCTCAGTGGTATCGGGGGGTATTGCAGGCGAGACGCAAACCCTACCTCTATATGTGGAGGAAGCCTACAAAAACTACCAATCTCAAGAGGCATTTGCGGCATCTTTAGTACTGGGGTTGCTGGCATTAGTTACTCTGGTATTAAAGGAAATCCTGGAACGACGCACGCATCACTCCAGATCTTGAATCAACTATGCGTACGAGTAGGCTGGCCTTCCTAGGGTTGTGATGTAAACCACGGCTTCATCGACTGGAATACCCAGAACCTCATTGACTCGATCGTCGAAGAACCCTCCGATGCCACTGGCTCCCAGCCCCAGGTGAATCGCGGCGAGATTTAACCGCTGTCCCAAATGCCCCGCATCCATGTGCAAATAGCGGTAGACGCGATCGCCATATTTAGCCACTGCTTTATTGAGATCGGCAGTGTGAAATAGAACGACAGCAGCATCGCGGCCTAGATCTTGTCCCAAGCAGAGATAATGCAACTCTTGCTTGAAATTTTTGAAACGAATCTGGCGCAGTTCCTGTGCTTTGGGAGCGTAGTAATAACATCCCTCTTCCAAACCAGTTACGGCGGAGACCGCAATGAAAGTCTCGATCAGACTGAGGTCGAAATAATCGGGATGCGGAGATAGACCCTGCATCCCATAGTGATGGGGGTGATAGGTGAAATCCAATAGGGCATTCAGTTCGCCTAAATCTAGATGAGCGCCGCTATAAGCACGGGTAGAGCGTCGCCGCAAAATGCTATTTTCTAAACCTTCTAGTTGCTCGCCCCAATCAATGGGTGGCGAGACTGTAGATATCTTCGTACAGAAAGGGAAGTTATATTTGTCGGAGCGATCGGATGTATCTGGATCTGGTGCGTTGGTCTTTGATGTACCTGACTCTGGATCTAGTAGCGATCGCGACGCATCTGGCTCTAAAGCAGTTTCTGATGGTTCGGGATAAATCTGAGTGGCAAGATGAAGAAATTCTAAAAGCTGACCGTCGGGAATGCGCGGATATTCCGTAATTGTCTGCGAAGAAACCGCAGAAGATGCAGTTGCTGGGATATCGTCCTCATCTTCCGTCACATCCGTGAGGGGAACGATTGCGATCGCGCCTTCCTGCGATACATCAAGATAAAGTAATTGATTGACCGCCTCGTCGTCAAACCCCCCAATCAGATAAGGACGAAACCCATTGAGCGCGCAGGCTAGTTCGATATTGCCTAATAAATGGCCTGTGTCTAGACAAATACGACGATAGGCTCGATCTTGATAGCGCCATGCCGATCTAAAGAAGATGGCAGTAGTAACGATCGCCATGCGCGTGCTCTCTACGATCGGATTGCCCAGACAGGCTTGTTTAAAAGTACTCCAAACGCTGTTGTCCTCCCAAAAATGGATAAGAGAATGGGACTGGGGCTGATAGTTGTACAACCCCGCTGGCAAAATTGGCGTACCACCCGAGATCAGGTATACTTCCGCCGGATACAGTCCCCCGGCTGACGGTGCTGCCCGCAGAAAAATTGCTTCCCCCGTCATGGTTTGAACCCTTGCTGTTAGTCCATAACTGCAAAAGAGCAGGTGCGACAAGCGCCGCCACCTGCTAGTCAATAGACCGTCGCGATCCACTTGAATTTCTTCATTGAGATAGGTTTTGAGATCGTAAACCTTACCGAGTTTATACTCTTTATAGGGTTGGGGCTGAGTACTCCAATCTAAGCCGCGATTGTGAGCGGCTATAGTTTCGGGGGCGTACTTGGTACGTTCGTGATAGTGCTGAGCGATCGATGCTCTGGAGGCTGATGTGTCTGGCATGGTGAGGAGTCATTCTGGATGACAGATCTAGATGACGGAGGTGACCGACTTATGTTTGATAGCGGTGGGGTGATAAAATTATAGTCCCGATCGGCGTAGCTATAGCGGTTTTCAGATCGGAAGGATTAGGGGGATGGGGGCTGCGCCCCCAAGCAGGGGTGAAACCCCTTTACCCCAAACATAAAACCCGTTCTCAATTAAAAAACGCTATATATGGCAACTTGGCAATGTATTAAAAATTGTGGCGCATGTTGCCATCTTGCCCCCGACGATCGCCCGGATCTTGAAGAGTATCTGACCGATGAAGAATTGGCTCTTTATTTGAGCATGGTGGGCGTGGATGGTTGGTGCGTTAACTTCGAGCGCGCCACGCGCCTATGCCGGATCTACGACTCGCGCCCGCGCTTTTGCCGTGTCGAGCCTGAGATATTTGCAGATATGTATGGCATTGAACCTGAAGAATTAAATGATTTTGCCATTCAATGTTGCCACGAACAAATTGAGGCAGTCTACGGCGATCGCTCTTTAGAACAAATCCGCTTTGAGCAAGCAGTAGGTTTGCGGTCTCTATAGCGCTCCGATCTCGCAAAGCCTTCACGGGCTTCTTGCCAGGCAAGCTCGTAGATTACACATTACAATTTGTGATGTGAGTTTGAAAGGACGTACGGTGAGGCATCATGTGTCAGTTGCTGGGGATGAACTGTAACGTACCCACGGATATTTGCTTCTCATTTGAGGGGTTTTGCGCGCGTGGTGGTAAAACAGACGACCATAAAGATGGATGGGGTATCGCCTTTTTTGAAGGCTTAGGGTGTCGCGTATTTCTGGATGATAAGCCTTCTAGCCTATCCCCAGTCGCTGCATTCATCCGACAATACCCGATTAAATCCACGAACGCGATCGCGCACATTCGCAAAGCCACAATTGGGCCAGTGGGATTAGATAACTGCCACCCATTTCAGCGGGAGTTGTGGGGGCGCTATTGGGTGTTTGCTCACAACGGCGATCTACCAACTTTACAGTTCGATCGCGATGGTTTTTACCGCCCTGTGGGACAAACCGACAGCGAGCAAGCATTTTGCCTGCTCCTCAATCGCATGCGGCAGCAGTTTCCCGATCGCAAGCCCACCATCAAGGAGTTGTATCCTGTCTTGCAAGAAATTACCCAAGCGATCGCCAGTCATGGCATCTTCAACTATTTACTGTCTGATGGCGAACACTTTTTTGCTCATTGTTCCACCAAACTCTGCTATATTCTGCGTCAAGCTCCGTTTGCAGCAGCTCATCTGATTGATGAAGATATCACGGTGGATTTTCAAGAACTAACCACACCAAGCGATCGAGTAGCGATCGTTGCTACCACCTCATTAACCGATAACGAAGCCTGGATATCGCTCCAACCTGGCGAACTGTTAGTATTTCAAGATGGTTCGCCTCTCAATCTGAGAGCCTGATATTTCAATCTGGAAGATGGAAGTTTGTACCAGGGCAGGTGCGGGTTTTCATGGTGCTCCCAATGATAACCAAAGTGGTAGCAAGTAATAAACGACCAGAACCTGTTGTAATTAGAGCTTCTAGCTCGATGGCGATCGTCGAAACCTTTGTCCAGTTGTCTATGCGGCAAGAAAGTGCCAAAGTAAAATAATTGAATTGAACTGCATAACATCGGCAGAATCCAAAACAGGATTAAATTGCTGCTGGCAATATGACAGCCCATGCTTAAGATAGAAAAAACGCTCGCGATGCCAACGAGTACAATCCAAAGTTGCTTCCCATGTAGATATCCTTGCATAAACTTGAAATACCAGGGCCATAGACCATTTTGAATGTCTTTCTCAGGATCGATATGGTTGTTGCCGCGATCGCTTTCACAAAAATCTGGATCGTCAGCGCTGGCTGGGTAACGATGGTGCAGGCGATGTTTCTTCGCCAGGGCTTGGTAAGATAGAAGCGCGTAAACCGCTGTCGCAATCGAACCAATTAAATCGTTTATCTTACGATTTTTGGGCAACACAGTTCCGTGCATGGCATCGTGGGCTGTGATAAATAAGCCAGTGTGCAAGAAAGTACGAGCGAAAACGGCCACAGCTACTTCCCAAATCGTTATCCTGGATGTATCGATTAAGAGGAGCAAGACTAAGCTGACCGTCCACGAAAATAAAATTAACAGAGCAATGGAAATTCCTGCGATCGCGCTACAATCATAGGGCTGGCTTTTCAAATTCATCATCCCCCTTCGCATATACTATCGAGCGCGATCGCCATGTCGCCCTAATTTGGATATTTAACAACTTCTCAACTGGAGGCATCAGGCGAGTTTCGTCGATCGCTTTTCAAATTGGCACGAGTTTGAAACGAAGAGGTTTCTCTCCTGGTTCAAAGTTCAAAATATTACAAAACTTCACGAAAAGCAATAAAACTTCATAAATATCTCCCAAAAGGTTTACGAACGGGAGTTAGCTAGCTAGGTTATCGGTGAGGGGAGTGGCTGAACGGACATCTGGATTAAGTTCAGAATGCCACTGTGATATGGCTAAGGCGATCGACTGACTTGCGTTTAACTGTAGCCGGTGTCAAAAAAATCAGACATGTGTTGACATTGTGTATACAAAGCCTTTATATTATTTATATTAGAGGAGTCTCTTATTTAAAGAGGTAAGCGCTATGTACGACTCAGCCTGTGAAGGGTCAGTTAGCCGGACCCGCGATGTCACAATCAATATCCGAGCTAAACAAAGCCAACGAGATGTAATCGATCGTGCGGCTGAAGTGCAGGGCAAGAGCCGTTCAGAGTTTATGCTTGAGTCATCTTATCAGAAAGCCCAAGACGTTCTTCTAGACAGGAGTTTCTTCGGGTTAGATGAACTTAAGTTTAAGCAGTTTGTCGCGTTGCTGGATGCGCCACCTACGCAAGATGAGAAGTTACACACATTGCTAACAACCAAGGCTCCGTGGGACTAAGTCAAGATCGAGATAAGCTTTACCCGCCCGAAAAACTGAATTCGTCACATTGGATTGAAAGCTTTGACTCAGGGAACGGTCAACTAGATAACTGGCTGAAGCACCGTGCCCTGAAAAATGAGTTAGAGGGGGCTTCACGCACGTATGTACTCTGCACTGGCAAGGTAGTTGTTGCGTACTACTGTCTTGCCAATGGAGCAGTGGCACAAACTGCTGCAACAGGTCGAGTTCGGCGTAATATGCCCGATCCGATTCCAGTTATGGTGATTGGACGACTAGCGGTTGATAGTCACTGGCAAGGTAAAGGTATCGGGCGTGCTCTACTGCGAGATGCAATTCTTCGTACTCTGCAAGCTGCCGAAATTGCAGGAATACGTGCGATTCTAGTACATGCCATCTCGGAGGATGCGAAGCAGTTTTATGAGAAGTGCGGTTTTGCTGCTTCACCTCTCGATCCAATGACACTTATGGTGAAAGTTAACGATGCTCATGCTTCACTTGGTTTGCAAGCCTGACAGTGCTTCGGTGTTTCTAGGGATTCGATTGATTGTCGAGCGTTCGGGCGCTGAACCGGAACGGAGCATGGGTTATCTGCTAGGTCGCAAGCATTATCGCCGTCCGGTTAGCCCAGCCATTATACGGTCAAGTGAAAGAGGGAGGGGTATGACTTGCACGTTGCTAAGATTTAACTGCAAGCCCCTAGGCAGCACCGCCAAATACTTCAATATTCTCAAATAGACAGATTGGCGAGGCATGACCGACGCGAATTACTTGATTGGGTTCGCCTTTACCGCAGTATGGCGAGCCGTATGCTTCCACAGTCGAGCGATCGCCTACTTTGGTCAAACTCCGCCAGAACTGGTTGGTAATACCGCGATAGTTGGGATTGCGTAAGGTTTTTGTAATTTTGCCATTCTCAATTAATTGGGCATATTCGCAACCAAACTGAAACTTATTGCGATAGTCGTCGATCGACCAGGAGCGATTGGAGTGCATGTAAACTCCATGCTCGACCGAGCCAATCATCTCGTCAAGCGTGCTTGTATGCGGCTCCAGGTTAATATTTGCCATGCGATCGATGGCGGGTCGATTCCACGAGCACGCTCTGGCATTTGCTACGCCAGCAATTTGCGATCGCGCCTGACTCTCATAGCTACCCAAACCGCGCAGGAGCAAACCATCTTTAATCAAATACTCCCTAGTTGCCGCCATTCCCACATCATCAAAGGCATAGCTGGCATATTCCCCCGACACCGTAGGATCGAAGGTGACATTCATTAACTCAGAGCCGTACTGCAAGGTGCCAAAGTCGGAAAGCTTGACAAAGCTGCTGCCAGCATAGTTGCGCTCGTCACCCAAAATGCGATCGATTTCGAGGGGATGCCCGATACTTTCATGGATCTGGAGCAGCATTTGATCGGGAGCCAGCACCAACGCCGTCGTTGTATTGGGACATTCCTCCGCCGACAGTAGTTCCAACGCCTGTTCGCCCACCTGCCGAGCGCGACTTAAAACCACCTGGCCATCAAGCAGTTCCATGCCCGCTTGATGGCAGCGGGCAAGCTGACCGTTATCGCCCCGTCTTTGCACGATGCTGCCATCCTGGGCAGTGGCAGCGAAGTCGGTGGCAAGTAGGAGAAATTTTTGCTCGATATCGGAGCCATTACTGCTGACAAACCTCACTTCGGTTTCAGTGGTAACGGCATAGGCAGTCGTTTTGACAATTTTGTCCGACACCTTAAGCGCGTGGCAAATTTCAATTAATAGATCGTTAATTTCGCTGGCAGCGAGCGCGGAGATCGGCTTTAAAAATGGCGAACGATACGACCCCACAGCCTTCGGTCTTTGGGCAGCCGTGAATTTGTGAACCGCCCATTTAGAAGCAGCGATCGCCTGTTGGCAGGCACGCTCCGCCGCTGCTTGGATGCTGGAGCGATCGAGGCAATTCGTACTGGCATAACCAAACTGCCCGTTGGCAAGCACCTCCACCATGACACCGTGGGTGTTACTACGATTATTAGATTGAGGCTTACCATCTCTGATGTAACGTGAGGTATTGGTTTCCTGAACCTCACGCAGTCCTAACCACTCAACTGCTTGCTTGCCGGATAGATCGATGGCTTCTAGCGCTTGCTTAGGATCGAATAGCATTAAATCTCAGTATTTTGTGAACTAATTACATATTAACGAGAGCTATTACCCTAGTTAGCTTTTTTTCATCAAGCCCATCTAGATCGTTGAGGCTAAGCCAGCCTTCTCTCACCAATTGAGCAAAAACGAAGATGAGAACTGAATACCTGTAATCGTACTTACCATCTATATCATGCCTTTTAGCACTTAAGTAGTCGTGTAGATTCCACATGTCTTGCAGTGTAAAAGTGCCACTTACTTTTTCTCTAACTTCACCTAATAAAGCATTAATTTCTCGCTCGTATGCCTTATCAAAAGCCAATTTTGCTATTGCTTTCTCAGTCTTAGACCATTCAATATCTACTTGCATTTTTAAAAGTCAGAATTAAAATTAACAGATTTATATTGGGTATTCGGTTAAGCGCGATCGCTAGTTTTGTAAATTGTTATGTAAGTATAATAAGTTTTATTGCAAAATGCTATAGCTAAAACTTATATCTTTACGTTCCTCACCAAGAAATTATTTCCACCTGTAAACTGTTTATTGATGGACTTTATGTACGGGCAGGCTGGTTGACTGACAAAAGTCTACTGCCCTCACCTTAAATCCCTCTCCCAGGGTGGGAGAGGGACATGGATTTTTACAGCAACAATTATTTTGGTATACAGCGGTTTTCAGATCGGAGGTAAGTAGGGGTTTGGGGGCGTTGCCCCCAAGAAGGGGTTCCATCCCTTCACCCCGATCGATAAAATCCGTTCTCAATTGAAAAGCGCTATATCGCAACAAATTTAGATTTAGCGTAGGGTGGGCATTGCCCACCAGCCTTAATCCAGCGACATTCGGCTAAAACTTATTCTAGCGAGCCAGATTCAAAAGTTCTTTAGGAGAAGCGAGCAAATCGATCGCGACAAAGTAAATCTTGTTGCTGGGGCTGAGCAGAAATCTCCAGGCCATATTCATCCCTACACCAGCGCCAAACCAGGGGGTTTGCACTTTACCCGTGACTTTAATTTGGGTATAACCGTCAGCAGCAGGCTCAACTACACCCTTTTCTGGCATTAGCTTCAGGTTTTGACAGTCTTCTCTAAAAAAGCGATAGACGGCATCTTTGCCAACAATTGGTCTCTGGAAGGGAGGTTGCAGAGCACCGTCAGCCTCGAATAATTCAATCAAAGCATCGAAATCGTTTGCATTCAAATTATTCATGTAGCTCAGAATAGTTTGATTGTCAACACCATCAATCTTAACCTGAGTGCGGCTAGCCACATCCTGTGGCAGAACAATAGGTTCGGAAACTCTGTTATAGCCCCCCAGCTTATTCGTGTCGTATCCCATGTCAACCACGGCATTGCGCAAAATCGTAATTTGCTGACCGGGATCGCCCCCTCTAATTGCTTGCAAAACTGACGACGCATTGGCAGAGAGCTTATAGCCTTCTGGAATTGGTGCCACAATTCCCTGCTCCATCCACTGACCGAGTTGATACCAGAATCCTAGCTTGATGTTGGCCGACCAGGTGGCGTAGGTGCGGCAAATAGGGGTATCAGCGCGGTTTGCCAAATCGCACATGACCTGAGATTGTTGCTGGAATGACATTTGACGAATCTCATTCATCGTGATTTCCGCAAACTGCATATTTGCAGCTCCAGGAGCTGCAACGGTAATGCTTTTACCCATTTCCAGATAGGCGAACCAAATCAAAGCAAGCTGGTCTTCAGCGTTAAGTTGACTGAAGCGGGCGATCGTAGCGGGCACTACATCAGCAGAAAGAGTACCAGGGAAGATCCCACGGGCTGAATCAATTGTGAATGGCATAGTAGAATCCTTACTCTGTAGAGGGTTTAATTTAAGGTTGAGCGATCTCTTCAAAAGGCTCGTGCGAGCTAAAGTTGAGACCCAGACAAACTTTGTTACGAAACTTAACAAAGCCGCAATTAGAAACTTAATATATCTTTACAGTTTTGGGAATACTACTTTATCCATAGATATTAGCTTGGCATTCTAGACCCAGAGCAGTATGCAGATGAGAGACCGCGATCGCAGTCATAAGCCAGCAAATATCAATCTTATTTACATCTGTCGGATGAAACATTCTATAGTTAATACCAATTTGAACAGTAAACACAACAGATCGAACGGGGTGAAGGGGTAGAACGCGGCAGTGGCTCTAGCGGGGAACCCCCAAGACCGCCCTGCCTCCCCTTCGTGGGGGCGTTGCCCCCACCCCCCATCCGCAACCACAACAATTGAAATTGGTATAAGTTACGGTTAAGCCTGGTTAAAGTATTAGAGATTTGCCTGTAAGATCTCGATATAGCGCTTTTCAATAGAGAATCGGTTTTATCGTTCGGGGTGAAGGGGTTCCCCCCCTTCTTGGGTCAATGCCCCACCCCCCCTACCTGTTTCGATCTGAAAACTGCTATAGATTAACGATCGTTGAGCTTAATCAAGTGTTATGCAAGTTCAGCAGAGTCTTTACACTCCCGAGCAATACCTCAAACTAGAGGAGCAAGCGGAATCTAAAAGTGAATATCGTAACGGTGAAATCTTTCCAATGACGGGTGGCACGACCAACCACAATACCTTAGCGCTAAATATGGCATTGTTCCTCAAGTTGGCGCTGAAGGGGCAGCCATACAAAATCTTTATGAACGATCTACGTTTATGGATAGATCGAGATCGCATCTACACCTATCCCGACGTAATGGTAATTCGCGATCGTCCAATGTACCACGGCGAAGGCACGGCGATCGTCACTAACCCACTCGCGATCTTTGAAGTACTTTCAAAATCCACGCGCAACTACGATCTGGGTGAAAAATTTGGCTACTATCGCACGCTCGACAGTTTGCAAGAATATATTCTAATTGAACAGAGTCGCTACCAAGTTCTCCAATACGTCAAAGTTGATAAAACATGGGTATTAACCGAGTACGAAACGCCCAGTGATATCCTCCATTTTCAATCTATTCCCTGCAAAATATCGCTGAGTGAATTGTACGAAGAGGTTGATTTTTGTATTGGAGAAATAGGAACTTAATGCATCGTTTAGCCGCATTGCCGGGAGGATGGTCGCCCGAACAAGAAGGAGTAGTGTTTGTCGAGCAAACTCCCGCGCCCATTGTCATTCTCACTGCTGCCGATACCGACATTCAAACCCTCGCGATCGCCGTCCAGTCTCTCCCATCTGAATGCCCTACCTTACGAGTTGCAAATCTACTTAACTTGCAACAGGAACTTTCCATTGATACCTATGCCGAACAAGTTCTGGCTCGTGCCGACGCAATCGTGCTGAGGCTCTTGGGCGGACGCAGTTACTGGTCGTACGGCTTGGAAGTTTGCAAGTCGCTCGCCAGCGACACCAATAAAAAACTCATAGTCCTCCCCGGTGACGATCGCTTTGACCCAGAACTAGCCAGCCATTCCAATGTCGCCTTCAGCGATGTCGATTATCTCTGGCGGTACTTTCTCAATGGCGGCGTTGACAATGCGATCGCTGCCATTCAGTTCTTATGCGATCGCTACCTCGGCACCAATTACCAACCGCCACCACCCATTACCATCCCTCAAATTGGCCCGTACAAGTGGCAAGCCAAACTTTCTGACTCTTGGATTCCGAATTTCCAGCATCCCAAAGCAGGGATTCTCTTCTATCGCGCTCACTATCTAGCAGGCAATCTGGCACCTGTGGATGCACTCTGTCAGTCACTGAGCGATCGCGGGATCGCCCCCGTTCCCGTATTTATCTATTCACTCCAAGATCCAGATCTAGAAGCTGCCCTCAGCGAATATTTCCATGGCATCGACGTACTGCTGAATACAACCAGTTTCTCCCTGACCAAACCTGGCAACGAGGACAAGGGTGGCATCTGGCAGAGATTAAACGTGCCAATTCTACAGGTAATATGCAGTAGCAGTACGTTAGAACAATGGCAAGCTCGTAGCTTAGGACTCTCGCCTCGCGATGTTGCCATGAATGTCGTGCTGCCAGAGGTGGATGGACGCATTATTACCCGTGCCGTATCGTTTAAGTCGGTAGAGCAACGCAGCGAACGACTCGAAACCGATATTACCGTCTACGAGCCAGCCAGCGATCGCATTAACTTCGTCGCCGATCTAGCTGCCAACTGGGTGAAACTAAGACGCAAACCTATTGGCGATCGTAAAATCGCCTTGATCCTCGCCAACTATCCCACGCGCAACGGCAGGCTTGCCAACGGCGTTGGTTTGGATACACCCGCCAGTTGCGTCGAGATTCTCAAAGCGATGCAAGCAACAGGTTATGCCGTTCGCGATATTCCCAAAGATAGCGACGAACTGATCGGTCGTCTCACGCAGGGAGTGACTAACGATCCAGAAAGTCAGTTGGGGTTTGGGGTTTGGGGTGCGAGTCGGGACTGTAGGGGCAGTGCCCCCGTGCCTGCACCCAACCTGTCATTTCGACCGACCGATGAGATGGGAAATTGGATTTTGAGTGAGGAATACAGACGATTGTTTGACACCTTATCCGATGTTGTAAAAGAGCAAGTTCTGGAACGGTGGGGAGAGCCTGAATTTGATTTGAATGGTTCGGGATTTGCCATCCCTGGCCTGCAATTGGGCAATGTCTTTGTGGGGATTCAGCCCGCGCGCGGCTACGATCGCGATCCGAGCCTGAACTATCACGCCCCCGATTTAGAGCCAACCCACGCCTATTTTGCCTTCTATCTGTGGTTGCGACATGTCTTCCAAGCCGATGCGATCGCTCATATCGGCAAGCATGGCAATTTGGAGTGGCTGCCTGGCAAGGGAATAGCTCTCAGTGAGAATTGCTTTCCTGAAGCTACCCTTGGTGCTATGCCCCATCTCTATCCTTTTATTGTCAACGATCCGGGTGAAGGCTCGCAGGCAAAGCGCCGCGCCCAGGCTGTAATTATCGATCATCTCACCCCGCCCATGACCCGCGCCGAAACCTACGGCAATCTCCAAAAATTAGAGCATCTGATCGATGAATATCACTCCGCTCAATCCCTCGATCCTAGTCGTACCCCCCTCATCCAACAGAAAATCCTCGATCTCATCGCCCAGGAAAACCTCACCTATGACCTGCAAATTCAAAATCCCCAACCCCCAACCCTCGGTAAGGGGTTAGCATTTGTCCGATCGTCTTCGCATCAAACGCAAGAATTCCTGACAAATGCTAACCCCCTGCATCGCCCCCCTATCCCCCAACCCCAATTCTCCCAACTTCTCACGCAAACCGATGGGTATCTCTGCGATCTCAAAGAAGCTCAGATCCGCGATGGGTTGCATATCTTTGGGCAATGTCCCACAGGCAGACAACTGCGAGATCTGATCGTAGCGATCGCTCGTTATCCTGGTAATGGCAAGTTGGGAATTACGCAGGCGATCGCGCAGTCATGCCAATTAGACTTCGATCCTCTGACTGCCGATCCCAGCCAAGCTTTTACCGATCTGCCACCACAGCTACAATCCTATCTTGACGGTCAGTGTCGGATTGTAGGCGATGCCATCGAGGCGATCGAGAATTATGCCGCTGCGATCGTGGATAAGTTCTTAAATAAACCCTTGCACGGACAACATGATGATTTAGATAGAACCAGTCCTCAAGTCCCTCCAGGGATGCTGGATTTACTAAATTCCATTTATCAACCTCTGTGCCGAACTGGTGATGAGACCGCGAATTTTCTCAAGGGGTTGCAGGGGGAATACATACCCAGTGGAGCGAGTGGCGCACCCACGCGAGGTAGACTGGATGTATTACCGACCGGGCGTAATTTCTATTCCGTCGATATTCGGTCTATCCCCACAGAAACTGCCTGGGATGTGGGACGACGCAGCGCTGAGATCCTGGTGGAAACCTATACGCAGGAACATGGTGAATACCCCCGTACCCTGGGCTTGTCGGTATGGGGTACGTCTACAATGCGCACGGGCGGTGACGATCTGGCTGAAGCTCTGGCGCTAATTGGGGTGCGGCCTGTATGGGATGGCATTTCGCGACGCGTTGTAGATTTTGAGATTATGCCCTTAAGCATTCTCAACCGTCCGCGCGTGGATGTGATGCTGCGGATTTCTGGCTTCTTTCGCGATGGTTTTGCTAACTCGATCGATCTGTTTCAAAGTGCTGTAGAAGCAGTCAGCCAGCTAGATGAACCTGACGATCTCAATCCTATTAAAGCTAATATACAGCGAGATATTCAGATGTTTGCACAGGCGTTTGTACGGGAAGGTATAGCGGAATCCGAGGCGATCGCCCAGGCAGATACCCAGGCAAAATATCGCGTATTTGGCTCCAAACCCGGAGCCTACGGTGCGGGCTTGCAGGGATTGATCGAGAGCCAGAACTGGCAAAGCGATCGCGACTTAGCCGAAGCTTATCTCAACTGGAGTAGTTATGCCTATACAGGGTATGGTGAAGCCGCTACTGCCCCTCATGCACTGCGCCAAAGACTGAGCCAGATGCAAATTGTCCTGCACAATCAAGACAACCGCGAACACGATCTCTTGGACTCCGATGATTACTATCAATTTCAAGGGGGCATGACCGCCTCGGTGCGATCGCTCACCGGGCAAAATCCCCACACTTACTTTGGCGATAATGCCTTGCCGCATAACCCTAAGGTGCGATCGCTGTCTGCGGAAATTAGCCGCGTCTATCGTTCCCGTGTCGTTAACCCCAAGTGGATCGAAGGCGCGATGCGCCACGGTTACAAAGGGGCATTTGAGATTGCGGCGACCGTAGACTATCTGTTTGCCTACGATGCTACTGCTAACTGCGTAGCTGACTTTATGTACGAGGGCGTGGCAAATGCTTATTTATTCGACCCTGATGTCCAAGACTTTGTCAAAACTAAAAACCCGTGGGCTTTAAGAGACATGGCAGAGCGGATGTTAGAAGCACATCAGCGCGATTTATGGCAAAATGCGCCCGCACAAATGCTTAGCAGTCTGCGCGATCTAGTCCTATCAGCCGAAGCAGCGATCGAGGAACAGACTATTAATTTGGGTGGTGAAAGTAGGTGATAATATGGGCATAATTCTGATAAGCCTAACTTTATTTCAGATCGAGTAAACCTGCGAATTACCCGTGATTACTTTACACTTACTACATCCATTGCAATCCGTTACTATGCAAACATGGAATTTCACAGACGAGCCTGTGATCCGGATTGGCCGCGCTAGCGATAACAACGTTATCCTCTATAGCTCTGTCGTATCTCGCCATCACGCCGAACTGCGTCAAAATCCACACGGCTGGCAGGTAGTAAGTTTGGGGACAAACGGTACCTATCTAAATGAAAAACGCATTGATGCGGCTGATATTGTGGATGGTTCAATTATTCGGATTGCTAGTTCTGGGCCTAAGCTGCAAGTCAGAATTACCGACGAGCGGCTCGAAAGCCTACGGGACAGTGCCTCCGAAAATAAATTTCGCGAAGATCGCCCCACTTTCTTTGCTCCAGACTTTTTAAACAAGTAAGCGGAGATCCCGACATTCACCGATTTCTCCGCCGTCTCTACAAGAATGAATTACCTTTTTCGGAGCGATCGCTCTCGATTGTCAAGGATATAATGGTCGTAGAGAAGACTTCAGAGTATACCCTCAGAGATAAAGTTGAAAACTCGCAAGGGTAGCAAGCTCCTGCCATTTCTGGGATTCGAGCCTTTGCTCGATGCTCTCTATTAGACATCTCTGAAAACCGCTATGCCAAATCCGCGTTAATTATCCATCTATTTGGCGACTAGAAGTCGCGGCTACACAAGCAAAGTTTGACTGCGCAGACTGCAAGAAAAGAGGGGTAGCAACTCAGGATCTGGCATGAGATATTCGATATCTGCTTCTTATAACCCAAGAGCAATCAGGCTTGTTTAAATTAGCCTCTGATATACTTAAGGCATTGATTTCTAGTACTTATCTAGCAATATAGCCGTAGACAGATCTGTTAGGACAGGGGGTGTGAGGGCTGCGCCCCCACGCAGGGGAGGCAGGGCGGTCTTGGGGGTTTCCCCCTAGAGCCACTGCCGTGTTCCACCCCTGCACCCCGTCCTAAGCCTATTGGCTATAGCTATATATTAAAACCCTTCTGGCGAAGGATAAAGCTAATGGTTCTCCAAATCCTATCTACGCAACCTAATCCCACAATTACCTGGGAAGCCCTGCCAGCCGATTTTGTCTTGCCCGACGATCCTGTGGAAAATATTCAACAACCTACACTTGCCGCTGCCCTTACCGATGCTCTAGGTGCTGCCGGACTGATTCGACCGGATATGCTGATCGGATCTAACTTTGGTTTAGTAGCTACGATAAATCGAAAAATTGCCGTCAAGGCTCCCGACTGGTTTTATGTCCCCCACGTCCATCCAATTGCCGAAGGTATAATTCGCCGCAGCTATACTCCCCACTTAGAAGGCGACCCCGTAGCGGTGGTGATGGAGTTTCTCTCAGATGAAGATGGTGGCGAGTTGTCGGTGCGATCGACTCCACCCTACGGAAAAATCTACTATTACGAGCAGATTCTGCAAGTACCTACCTACGTCACCTACGATCCCTACACTCCCAGTTTGGAGGTACGCTGTTTGCAAGAAGGACGTTATCAAATCCAAACAGCCGACGAGCATGGGCGAGTGTGGATTCCTGAGTTGCAATTGTTCTTGGGCATGTGGACGGGAGAGCGATTGCAGCAGACAACTACCTGGTTGCGTTGGTGGAACGCTGCAGGCGAGCTGCTGCTTTGGAGTGCCGAACAAGCCGAACAGGAACGCCAACGCGCCGAACAGGAACACCAGCGCGCCGAGATGCTTGCGGCCAGGTTACTAGACCTTGGTGTCGATCCAGCGCAATTGACCTGAATCAGATAGCCCCCCTAACGTATTTGCATCTACCTCTGGAGTAATTGATTGCTAAGCTTAAAATCCTTATTATTAAAAGTAACTCCTCTGTGGCGTTGGTGACTGCCAAATAAGTTTCTTGATCTATGTTCGTTTTTGAGGAGGCGTTCTCGTCTTAGCAACAGTATGCCAGACTCGCATCTGGAAACTTAAGTAATGCTGAGTGTTTTGTCTCCACCTGGTTAAAACCGGGTCAAAAACTACGGTAAAACGGCGTTGCGGAGGAGCCTTATTAGCAGGCGCTAATGTGGGTCAATACGCCCAAGAAGGGGAGGCAGGGCGGTCTTGGGGGTTCCCCGCTAGAGCCACTGCCATGTTCCACCCCTTCACCCCGTCAATACAACCTGTTCTCAATTGAAAAACGCCATAGTACCTTGTCCGAACTTTGGGGGGCATTTCAACTAATTTTTAATGGAATTCGTCACCTGCAATTAATTTCTTACCCGCTTCTGTAGGTGAAATACGGGTATTGATTGCAAGACGGTAAAAATGATTGAAGCGCGATCGCTCCGTCCATTCCGGTAAGGTTTCATCCCGCTTGCGGACAAATATTTTTTGGAAATCATCATAGACATCGCCAGTTTCAGGATCGCGAGTTGGTACGACGCAGCGCTGGCAGGGGTTAATCCCCTCGAACGTAACATCTCCTAGCTTAAAGATAACGGCATCTCCGGCGGTGGCGAACAATCGATCTTCCCAAAACGGTAATTCTGCATCTAATTCCAGATTGGTACGCAATCGCCGTTGCACTTGTCGATCGGTAAGCGGCGGAAACCACGAGGCGATCGCATTAATCGTGGCAGTACTAATAATGGTTGGCCCTGGGGAATCGGTATCGTCGGGGAACCCCATGTCAAGGTTTTGGGCAATCTGGACTGGCTGCTCGAAGTAGGCACTCAGCCATTCGCTCATGGCAGAGCGATCGCGGTCTAGATCGAACGTCACCCGATCGCGATCGCCCTGCACCCAGAGCGTAACCCTACGCGTGTCGAGATCGAAGACAGAGCGCAGGAGGTGGACTTTGGCATTGCGTTTACCATTGACGAACCTCCCAGCATTATCGATGATGGCAAACTCGCGATCGCCTTTGAGCGCGCCACTGGCAAGGATTTCCACCTCAGTGACGCTTGCGCCGTCTAGGGATTTGATGGGGAAAATATCAATTCTAGCAATTTTGGGCATGGGAAATCGGGTGATATGGGGGATATAACAGGCAAATTCTTGAAATTTCCCGCGCCACACGCAACCCGGAAAGATATGCACCATGTGTAGAGCCGAAATACCTATCTTCCGTTGCTTCGCCAGCAAAAAAGATCCTGCTGTCTAACGATTCAGCCAGCTGTTTTCGCATTTGTGGCGTTGAGCCGACTGCGTTAAATGAATAAGAACCAAAGGTGAAAGGATCTGATGCCCAACGGGTAATCTGATAGTCAAGTGGTTCGGGTATGTCATGACCAAACATGGTTTTGAGCGTTTGCAGCGCGCTGGCTACGATTTTCTCATCTGTCCAGGACTCAATTTCCCGTCCCCGATCTGCCGCATTAAAACCAAGAAGCACTGGTAAATTTGCCGATCGCATAAAACTGAACCATTCTGCCCACTCACCATGTCGAGCAGGGATGTATCCCAGCCAATCGACATTGGCTGGCCAAAAAGCTTTAGGAAAACGCAAAAAACACTTATTGAGAACGCCCATACCTAATTTATCAATGGCATCCAGTTTTGATGGAGGTAGCTCGGGGTTAAAGCGCACTTCCCTAGATTTCAACACGCCCAGCGGTAAAGTGACGATCGCGCAGTCAGCAATATGTTCTGCCTTATTAGTGACAACGCGAACGGAAGAAGTCGATCGCTGGATTTCTTTAACTGTTTGTCCTAGTTCGACGCGAAGGTTTTTTGCCAAGTGTTCGATAATCTGCCAAAACCCTTGCGGAAACAGCGCATCTTCCCCTCGAAATGCTTTATCATCGTCAAACCACCGTGCGGAAAGCTCTTGGATACTACCGGCATATTCGTGCTCGATGTTGACATTTAAAATGAAATCTACAAGCTGGCGATCTTCAGTTGATAACCGAGCGAGATCGATCTCTGCATCAATGGCTTTTTTGATAGAGAGGTCATCATCGCGCTCTTGGAATTTTTTTAATGCCAGATCGATCCATTTTTGCAACTGTTCGAGATGCTCTTCTTCTCGCTCGGAAAGGATCTGGCCGGAGAGGTTGTAAGTAGCATTGCTGTTATAGCTTGTCAATATCGTCTGAGCTTCGATTTGTTGAGCGATCGCGGTTAATGGATTTCTCTTAACTCCATGTATCCACGTTGCGCCCATGTCCAAAGGCGCATCAAGCCAATGCGTACTCGTCCAAATACGTCCTCCCATGCGATCGCGAGCTTCCAGAACCAATAGATCGTGACCTTGCTTCTGCAATTCGCTGGCAGCAGCAAGTCCAGCTATACCTGCACCGATAACCAGAATTCGCTTTTTACGATTGGCAGCTCCAACTCTTTTGTCAAGAGCAGTTTGGGAGCAACTGACTATTCCCCCTGCCAGAATCGCATTTATTAGCCTCAAAATTGCTCGTCTATTCATCGAAGATCGTTATGTTTACTGCTATTTTCCACAGTTGAACTCACCCGCGACGATCGCATTAAGCTTATGCCTAAGATACCATACCAAGTCAGGTGTAGCAATGCGTTTCATCCATAGTTATGTTAAGCGATCGCCATTCTAATTCTCACCCAACTAGCGATCTGCTACTAGTAAAATCACATGGCGATCGCGCTGTCAATTCTCTGTCGAATATAGCGGTTTTCAGATGAAAACGAGAAGGGGGTTTGGGGGCGTTGCCCCCAAGAAGGGGAGGCAGGGCGGTCTTGGGGGTTCCCCGCTAGAGCCACTGCCGTGTGGAACCCCTTCACCCCGTCAATAAAACCTGTTCTCAATTGAAAAACGCTATAGCAATTGAGGTCGGTGATGCTAGTGAAATCTAACAAAGCCTCGCTGAGAGATTCTATTTGCCCAAGGGAGAGATTGGTAATTTAGCTTTGGTAGCGATCTCCAACCTGTCCTGGCTAAAACAAGTCCTTCATGCCTCTTAACTTAGCAAATACGCGATGAGGTTCGGACATCCTGGTGGCAGCTTGTAAAGCGGGGAAATCCCAGCGCAGGAATGGATTTGTTTGTTTTTCTATACCAATATTAGTGGGAATGGTCGGTTCCTGTTTTTGCCTTGCTGCGGTTACATCCCGCAGGCGTTCCTGCAAAATTGGGTTATCGCCATCAACAGTAATAGCAAATTTTAGATTATTCAGCGTGTACTCGTGGGCGCACCACACTCGCGTATCATCTGGTAATTGCCTGAGTCGAGCGAGAGAATCCACCATCTGCGCGGGAGTACCCTCAAATAAACGACCGCAACCGCCCGCGAATAGAGTATCGCCACAAAACAGATCGCCGGATTCGGGAAAGTAATAGGCAATATGCGCGAGTGTATGACCTGGTACGAAAAATACTTCAGCGATCTGGTTGCCAAACTGCACCCGATCGCCTGCTTGCAGAAATACTTGTTGACCGGGGATTCTGCCGCGATCGCGATCGCCGCCATAGATAATTAATTGCGGAAATTTTTGTAATAGCGCTCTATTGCCACCAACGTGATCGGCGTGATGGTGGGTGTTGAAAATCGCTACTAACTCTGCATCTAATTCTGCCAGCTTGCTCAATACAGGCTTAGGCTCTGCCGGATCGACTACCGCAGCAATCTGGCTAACCGGATCGTGCAGCAAGAAAATGTAATTATCGCTCAGAGCTGGTAATCGATAGACTTGCATAGTTTTACATCCAATCCTATCAATGCATTTTGTATACTTATAGCGGTTTTCAGATGAAAACGAGAAGGGGGTTTGGGGGCGTTGCCCCCAAGAAGGGGATCCACCCCTTCACCCTGTCAATAAAACCTGTTCTCAATTGAAAAACGCTATACTTAACGCCTAAGTTGGACTCGCGATCGCCTCTAAAGATGCGTGGGTCTGTTCGCGTCTTCCTTGCATTGCCATTCTCACACCTCTAGCCGGAGCCAGGGTAACGCCGCGACGACGCGGTACTTCTGGATGAGAATCGAGCAGCTTGAGTTGATAGCGGGAGAGTACTGTTGCTAAAACCAACTTCATCTCAAACATTGCTAATGCTTCGCCAATGCAGCGGCGAGTGCCGCTCCCAAAGGGAATAAACTCGTAGGGCGAATACTGGCGCTCTAGGAATCGCTCCGGTCGAAATTGCGTATGGTTGGGATATAAATCTTCGCGTTGATGTGTCAGATACATGCATCCCATCGTTACCGTCCCAGGTTCCAACTGATATCCCATCATCTCTACTGGCTCTTGAACGACCCTTGGGAAAGTTAGCATAGCCACCGGATAAACGCGCAGGGTTTCTTGACAGACTGCCGTCAGGTAGGGCAAACGACTGATATCGACATGTTCTGGGCGATCGCCTAAGCTAGCTAATTCTTGCCGAAGTTTGGTCGAGACTTCCGGGTACCGATGAGCCCAATATAGCAACCAGGCCATGGCTGTTGCTGTCGTTTCATGACCTGCTATCAACAATGTCATCAATTCATCGTGTAGCTCTTCGTCGGTCATAGGCTCGCCGTTCTCATCTCGTGCTGAAATCAGTAAGGAAAGAACATCGGTACGATTTGAATCTAGATTCCTGCGTCGTTCGGCAATCTCAGCATAGATTAGCGCGTCTATTTGTTGGCGCAGGCGGATAAATTTCCCCCAAGGACTCCAGCCTCCCAGATCTCGTTGCAACCAGGGAAAAAATAGAAATGCTGTAGAGAATGAAGAAATAAATAAATCGGCGATCGCGGCTAAAACCTGCTTCAATTGCTGATATCGTTCCCCTGCCGACATGCCAAATACAGTTTCCATGATTATCTGCAAAGAGATGTCCTGCATGGCCGTGCGTGCTAGAAAAGGACGACCTTTTGGTAACCCATCCATTACCTGTTCTGTTGCCCTGACGATCGAATCACCATAGGTACGCACGCGATCGCCGTGAAAAGGAGGCATAACTAACTGGCGGCGCTTTTTATGGCGATCGCCATCAATGGTAATTAACGAGCGATCTCCAAGTACGGGGATTAAGAGCAGATTAAAATCCTTAGGGGCGGAAAACTGCTTGCGATCGTTAGTCAAAATTTGCTGCATCGCTTGGGGATGGCTGACCAGGATCACAGTATCGGCAAATCCTGTCCCCCTAGAGATAAATAGATCGGGATAGCGATCGTGATTGCTCTCTAGATAACTCACAGGATCGAAGAGCCAGTGCAGGGTTTGCCAGATGGGATGAACTTGCGAGCCGACTAAATTTTTCATAACTTCAGAAGAAATCTTTCACAAAGCAACGGAAGCCAGGCAGTAGATCGCTAGTTAGTTCATCGTTGGCATATAGAACAGCAACTAAGCCCAAGGATATTTCCTGTCGACGATAAACTTCGACTTGCTGCAATCTCCAGTCAACGATCCAATACTCCTTTGCCCCACGAACTGAATAGAGCCTGAGCTTGAGATCGCGATCGCGCCGTTCGTTATCTGCACCAGGAGATAGCACTTCTACAACCAGATCGGGCGCATCCATTAAATGTCCTGCTTCATCTAGTAAAGTTGCCAATCTTTCGTTACTAGCCCACACGACATCGGGAATTACGTTATCAGTATCGACAAAAATTATGCCCGGAGCGATCGCAGCTCTGCCTAAACCTGTTCGCCTCGACCAATTCCTTAACTCCGTATAAATATTGCCACAAGTTTCCTGATGTCCCCAATGCGGCGCTCTGGTCACAAATAATTCTCCATCAATAGTTTCATAGCGATTACCATCATCTGGTAGCAGTTCTAAGTCTGCGGTTGTCCAGCGCAAGCGTTCTGTGGCTGACTGAGTCATAGGAAGTCCCCAATTCGCGATACAAACATTTTAAGCTATCGAGATTGCACCCGAAGCTAGCCTTCCAACTCTTCTAGCACCATCAATGTATCTCCTAGACCCTGATGCACGGTCTTGACCCATTTCAGGCGTTTAGGACGAACCGACATCCGCAACGTTACGCTTGCCATCACGGGAATCCAGTGCAGCATATAGATGGTGCCTCGCAGGGTTTGGATCGCTGTAGACATTAAAGGTGGGCGGTATGAGGAGCGAATACCGCAGAACATGCCGAGGGTGGATAAACCCAATGCTAGGGAGACTAACGGACTGAGTATGGGTGGCTTATGCAGCGCGATCGCGCCAATCAGGTCGGGAATGGCAGCGGTTGGCAGCAGATATTGCATGAGCAGAAAGGCCAACATATCAAAGGTTTTGACTGTCCCCATTTTGTTGCCCAAAATCAGCGGCCAGTAGTCGAGGAAGCGTTGGTAGCCACCCTCTGCCCAACGGTTGCGTTGGTGCCATAACTGCTTCCAGGTCAGTACGCCTTCTTCCTGGACAGGGGGATAGGCTAAACAGGCAATGTCCCAGTCGGCAAGATGCAACTTAAAGGTTAGGTCGAGGTCGTCGGTGATGGTTTGTTCGTTCCAGCCACCGCAGCTCAGGAGGGCAGAACGCCTTACAAATTGACCGTTGCCGCGTAATTCTCCCGTGCCGCCCACGCGGATGCGACGATCCTGCAACCACAGATCCAGCGCCATTTCCGCCGACTGTCCCCTCGTCCAGAAATTGGTAGAAAAATTGGCAATGCTTTTACGCAACTGCACGGCACCCATATTCGTTTTTTGAAATAGGGGCAGCAGGGCATACAAACAGTCAGGAGGAACCTGGGCATCAGCGTCAAATACACCAATAATTTCGCCTTTAGTCAGGGGCAGTACCTCATTCAATGCCCCAGATTTACCACCCTGCGATCCTTCACCGCGCCTCAAGGTTTTTAATTGCGGATATTTTTGCTGGAGGCGTTCTAAAACTTCGTGGGTGCGATCGCTACTGTTATCGTCAATTACCCATAGTTCCAGGCGATCGCTCTGGTAATCTAGCTGGCACAATTCCGTAACTAAGCGGGCAATTACTGCCTCTTCGTTCTTTGCCGCTACCAATAGCGATATAAAGGGTAGTTCCTCCTCGCCTGGACTGACGGCAATATGAGCAGCACGCCTTGGCAACACGAGCCGTAAAGCGTGTATGCCTAAAATTGCGGCTAGAGCAAAAACAAATTTCTGTCCCCATGGTGCCAGGTGCAACGCAAATGTACCAGTGTAAATTGATACTAGTGCGATCGCTGCCTTCAGTCGCCGCCTGTCGCCTCGTTCGCTAAAATTTATCTCGCCCATTAACTCCTGACATTATTAAGATTCGCTAAAATCATCATTGCATAATATTAAGACTAAACCATGACTCAAACACCCGATCGCAGGCTTAGATTATGCGCATTCTAGTTACGATCCCTCATTTTTACAACCCAGATGGCGACCATCAGTATGGTTCGGTGTCTCCAGATCCCAAGCCCCGCATTCAAGCCTTGACCAATTGCATATCGGCTTTGCACCACCAATTTGGTAAAGCTCAATATTTCGGTCATTTTGCGCCGTTTAGTCTTTTTTATGCCAATCAGTGCCAGGATGCCACGCTCGATTTAGTAATTTGCACGACGCAGGGTTTGCACGTACTCGACAAGCTGCCAATTTCGGCTGAGTCCTACCAGCATCATGCTACTAATGCCGAACCAATGCTGTTGGGGTTTGAATGTCAGGCTTTCCTGGCCGAGCATCTAGGTAAGTACGACTACTATTGCTTTTTAGAAGACGATCTGATCGTGCGCGACCCCTGGTTGTTTGCCAAGCTAGATTGGTTTACGGCATTAGCGGGGTCAGAAAGTTTGCTCCAACCCAATCGCTACGAACTGTCCCTGACAATCGGCGATGGTATCCAAAAAGTCTACATTGACGGCGACATCGACCCCGATTTCGTCGCTCAATTTCACCCGCAATGGGAACAACCGGAAATTACAGGTGAGGTGATGCAGCAGTCGATATCTTTTCAAAAAGCAGGCAATCCCCATGCGGGCTGCTACTTTTTGAATCAGGAGCAAATGGCTTATTGGCAACAGCAGCCTCATTTTTGCGATCGCGACACCAGTTTCGTTGGGCCTCTGGAAAGCGCCGCCACGTTAGGCATATTGCGCGCGTTTAAGCTTTACAAACCCGCACGTCAAAATGCCAATTTCCTAGAAGTTCAACACTTTGGCAATGTCATGATGCAGAGGCTTCTAAGGGCGGTTGGCATGAATAAATTAGTAGAAGAGGGGAATCCCAATTGAAGCAAGATTGCCTGACGACTGGAAGTTGCGGCTACACAAATAAAGTCCGCGAAGGCGGACTTCAAACCCTAAGATTGCAACGAGTTACAAACTCACCTTACGCGGAAGATCCCGAAACCCTCACCCCTAGCCCCTCTCCCTCAGGGAGAGGGGAACAGAACCAGAGCGGGGGCTACGCCCCTGCGACCCTTATTTATAGAGGGTACGTATAGGTTAAAGGAGATAAGGATTCCGCGTAACATCAGTTACGAACAACCATTACGCTTGTAAAAGCGAGCGGGGTAGAACTGATTTGAACTCAGTTGCTCGTTGCGATAGTCAGCACATTTCAAGATTTCATTTACCCGATTAGCAACTCTACGGAAAGATGTATAATCAGGCTCTTCACCTTGTCCGTATCGAGCTTCCTTCTGGATATCAGCAGGTACTTTCAGTAGCGTTTTTGCAACCAACTCGCGCTCCGGTTGCGACAGGTTTGGTGAAATGTAGACCCCAGCGGGCGGGACTGGGATATCCTCATTCCGGGGTTTAATAATTCTGAATATTGGCTTGCGCTCGCCAGGATTGGGGCTGACAGGAACATCAACATCCGGGGAGGTGGTGCGATCGCCTGAGGCCGTTTCCGATCTATCCTGCCTTACCTGTGGTGCAGATGAATTGCGACGAAAGATCGAATCTTCCCGACCCACACCTACATCTGCTACACCAGATTTGACCTTATCAGAAATTTCTCTGGGTGAGTTGTCATAGCTTGCTTGTAGGGCTGTGCCGTAGAGATGGAAAAGCGGTATGTAGAAAGCTTGCGGACTGTCAAAGTTGCCAAGTGCAATTTTGAGACTGGGATTTTCCACAATGTCATCAAATTTTTGAATGGGACTGTCTGCCCTAACGAAAAAGACTGCTTCAGATGGTTTGCGCTCTGGGTTCGATCTGGCTGCATATGTATATCCATTGTCCTGCGCTACAATCGAAAGCGTTGGTAAAAATGTAAATGCGATATCCCATTCTTTGTTGGCAAGCTTCTGCTTGACTTCGTTAATTGCTTGCTGTCCGCCTCTAATAGAAACCGTTGAAATTTCGTAACCGACATCATTACCCATCTCATTTTTGAGAAACTGTTCCAAGGCTTTGTAGTTATCCTTCGTCAAGTTTCTAGTCGTAATTACACCAATCGTGAGCTTGCGATCGCCACCAGCATCAACTAACTTCGTTGCTGCTGGAGTGGGAAGTATTTGGTTAACGATTGGGAAACCAGCTACTCTTAGCCCAAACACTGTTCCCCCAGCTATGAGCGCAAGGGCTCCAGCCGCGATCGCCAATCGCTTTAACCCACGCCGCTGAAGTTTAGCAGGTGATGACAAAGGTTGACTGGGAGGAAATCCCGACTGAGAGACTGGCTGGGAAATGCCTGGCGTAGCTGGCAGTGGCTGAGCGTTCCCACTGTAATGGATGTTAGCTGGTGGTGTTAAGGGTGATGTGGAGCGATTACTATGACCGGGCGACTGGGCTGTTTTTGCATTAGTAGAATGTACTGCTGCAGCTTCAGTGGGATCAAAGGCTTGACCAGAAACTATTGTAGATTCAGAAACTATGGTAGGCTCAGAAGTCTGACTGGCAACTACGGTTGGCTGCGAGATATAATTTTCCGACGGGGATGATGCGGAATATCTAGCATTGGCTGATATCCGCAGGTTAGGCGGTACGGAGTTAGGAGTTTTCAGAGTTGGCTCTCCAGCAAAAGATGCCTTTGCTCTCACCAGGACAGGAGAAATTTGTTCCAGGGCTTGCAGCACTTCGGTGGCCGATTGATAGCGATCCCTAAAATGAGTTTTTACCATTTTGGCGAGGATGGCTGATAGCTCGGGACTGACTTTGGCAAAATGCTGCCACACAAATTCTCCAGTTTGTTCGTCCTCTTGAAGTTGGCTGGGGAGCATTCCTGTCAGTCCTTGAATGCCTACAATACCTAGGGAATAAATATCGCTATTGAGCTTTGGCCTGCCCTGTCCTTGCTCGGCTGCCATATAGCCAAACGTGCCAATTACATTGGTAGCGGTTACGAGCGGTGCACTTGTTCCAGTTTGCATTTTCAACCGCTTCACGGCTCCAAAGTCAATCAATACTAACTTGCCATCTGCTTGACGGCGAATAATATTATCGGGTTTGACATCGCGATGAATGACACCTTGGCTGTGGACGAAACTTAAAATTGAGAGAACCTCTTTGAGCATCTGAATTACCTGAGGCTCTGTCCAACGATTCCCCAGTGCCATTTCTACTCGTAAGGGATATCCTTCTATGTACTCTCGGACAAGATAAAATTCCCCTTCCTGCTCAAAGTCATCGATTAGCCGTGGAATCCGGTCGTGATCGCTCAATTGTCTTAAGGCATCGACCTCCCGTTTGAAAAGAGTTCTAAAGGTCGATATGCTATTGGGATCTGTATGCATGGGATGCATATGTTTAATTGCATACTTGGGGCTACCTGGTAGGGTCATATCTTCAGCAATATAGGTTAAGCCCATACCGCCCGTTCCCAGTGCTTTAATAATTCTGTAGCGTTCGTTTAAAATCTGTCCGATCGCGGCCATGACTGCACCTCAACTTAATACTCAGGTGTGTATGCAATCAAAATTTACGTGTTTGGAACTCGTGGTGCAGTGACAGAAATCCCGTGCAGAATAAGATCTGCATCACACCCCGATCTTAGCAGCTTATTTTCTGGCTGGAGATTATACCAAATTGCTCGCAAATTTTCTGATAGATAAGGCACAGCAGTTTTGGTCACATCTGCACTAGAGTCAGAATTGTCTAAACCACAACCCCTCACAGACAACTCCAGGTGGGGGGGTTTTTTGTACCCTGCTGTGCCACGCAGAGAGTAGCATACTTTTGCAAATTTGCAAATTAATCAAGTTAGATTATCAGATTGCCGCGATCGCTGCTAAATCTTAACTAATCTTAACTATCTCAACTAAATTAAATATGGCTAAGTTCTATCCCTACTTAACCCCCGAACTGCGAGAGTTTATCGTGCAGCAGCATATTTTTTTTGTTGCCACCGCACCGCAGCAAGGTCGCATAAACCTTTCTCCTAAGGGGATCGATACTTTGCGCTGCCTGAGCGATCACGCTCTTGCGTACCTTGACCTTACGGGTAGCGGCAACGAAACCTCCGCGCACGTGCAGGAAAACGGACGCATAACCATGATGTTTTGTAGTTTCACTGCACAACCGCTGATTTTGCGCCTCTACGGTCAAGGGCACATTTACAGACCTCGCGATGCCGAATGGCCTCAGATGTACGATCTATTCCCCGCTACACCCGGTGCCAGGCAGATAATCAGTATTGACATTGAAAGCGTCCAAACCTCCTGCGGTTTTGGCGTACCGCTGTACGACTATGCGGGCGAACGCGAAATGCTGACCGCATGGGCGCAGGGAAAAGGCGATCTTGGCTTGCAGGAATATTGGAGCAGCAAAAATCAATTCAGTATTGATGGGTTACCGACCAATTTGCTGAAGAATGGGTCGAATTGACTTTATTGTGAGGAGCGATCGCTGAAGTACCCCGTCCAAAGCCGTACTAAGGCTGCTGCCTCTGCCGTACCCTCCAGAGGGAAATGCGGTAGGAAGTCTTTATCTGAGGCGGCTTCGTAGGGGCCTTCCTTAATTTCTAGAATCGCTGTGTCTGGCTGTAGAGCTACCAGGGTATGATAGACTCCCTCCGCCAGTTCCAATCCCCACGGATCGCCACCCACGCGGAAATATTCCTCCACATTTCCGGTTTCATCTAGAATCAGCAGCCCTAGCTCTCCTCTGAGCACTGCAAATAGCTCGAACCCATTTCTGCCTGCTACTCGACGATGACAGTGGGGGCGCACGTAGGTGCCTGGTTGCAGCACGTTGACGAAGCGCTGCACCCGATCGGTTAGTTGGTGGAGGTTATGGTTTTGGCGCAAGCGCGGATTTAAGCGAGCTTGCTCGCCCGCGCGATCGAGCAGAGATTGGGTTAGGAGTGCGATTGGGTTTTCCATAAGTAGCTTAATTTTGCTCCAACCAACTCGATAAATCCTCTGGTGCAGTAAAATCCAACAAGGCTCCTGCGCTGGGTATGAGCCATTGCACGAATTGACGGGGAGATTGCTCGGCCAGGTACTTGCAGAGGTTATCGACAGGCATGGTGATACTTTAGCAAAGTTCAGCGCGATCGCAAGGATGAATTATAGCAGTAAAGAGCTAGTCGTAGCGATCGCCAGTTTTTTGCGGTGTCGCAAGAAGAGTATTTAACCCAAATCCCATCTCACATCCGAAGAAGAACCACTTGCAATCTACATTGCTACAATGTTTTTTAAGTATGTGGCGTGAGTAAACAGTTATGTTGTGGCAACCAATAGAAGATTTACCACTAGATTGGCAAAATTTAGCAAGTTCTGAATTGCCACCTCTTGTAACTGTTTGGGATGAGCAAGCAGATCGTCTGCGTCAATCTGGAGAATTTCGGGCTTTCAATGAGAAGCTACGTAGAGAAATAGCAATTGAAACTGGGATAATTGAGCGTCTATATACAATAGATCGTGGTATTACTCGCTTACTAATTGAGCAGGGGATTAATGAAGCACTAATTCCTCATGGAACTACGGATCGTCCGGTTAAGCAAGTGGTTTCCCTTATTAAAGATCAAGAAGCTGCAATTGAAGGATTGTTTGATTTTGTAGGTGGACAGAGGACACTATCAACTTCTTATATTAAGCAGTTGCATCAACTGCTAACTCAGAGCCAAGACAGCACAGAAGCCTTAGATCCAATTACAGAGAGGATATTTCGTGTTTCTTTAATCAAAGGCGACTGGAAACATCAACCCAATAATCCTTTGCGACCAGATGGTTCTGTTCATGAATACTGCCCTCCAGAGCAGGTCACATCCGAGATGGATACACTAATTGCGTTACATCACCAACATCGCGATCGGAAAGTTCCTCCTGAAATTGAAGCTGCATGGTTACATCATCGCTTTACACAAATTCACCCATTTCAAGATGGGAATGGTCGTGTTGCTCGTTGTTTAGCAAGTCTAGTATTTATTCAGGCTAGTTGGTTCCCTTTGATTCTTACTCGTGACGATCGAGCAGTCTATATAGCGGCTTTGGAAGAAGCAGATCGAGGTAATCTATCTAGTCTGATTAATCTCTTCGCCAAGAGTCAAAAGCAAGCTTTCTTAAAGAGCCTTGGATTATCGGAGCAAGTCTTATCAGAGGCGCGGCGCACTCAAGTGGTCATTTCCTCCATAGCTGAAAAATTAAAGCGAAATCAATCAGCATCTATTCAGGAAAGATGTAATAAAGCAGAAAACTTTGCTTCCAGTTTGTTTGATATAGCTCTTGTTCGTCTACAAGAGGTTGCTGATGAAATTAAGCTATCTGTCCAGAATTTTGTAGATGATGCCCAAGTTTTTACAGTTTTTGCTGCTGCTGGTGGTACTCACTCATATTACCATCGCTACCAAGTTGTGGAAACAGCTAAGCAGTTGGGGTACTTTGCCAATCTTCGTAACTACCATTCGTGGATTCAATTAGTTATTGATGTAGAGACATCAACTACGCTTCTTTTTTCGTTTCATGTTCTAGGACATGAATATCGAGGATTACTTGTATGCACTGCGTGTGCTTACCATAGAGATGACTCTGAAGAAGGTGAGCGTAATATTAGTGATATTCAGTCTTTGACAGATTCTCCATTCCAGTTTTCCTACGCGGATGAAGAAGAGAATTTAGTGGAACGTTTCAAACAATGGTTAGAAGATGTAATTGTGACTGGTTTAGAGTATTGGAATAAGAGCATTTAAGTGTAGTAGAAAGCTATTATAGCTATAGCCAACAGGCTTAGGACGGGGTGCAGGGGTTCCACCCCTGCGGGGGGGCGCAGCCCCCACACCCCCTGTCCTAACAGATCTGTCTATGGCTATACATGGGAAACAAGGCAGCACAATTGGGGCGGCGAGTTGTGGCGCGCAATTCAGGATGGAGTTTTTAAGACAGTTAATTCCATCTGAGAGTCAGTCGATGTGGATTGAACCGCAGCGGTTTTAAGTGGAACAAGCTGTACTGCGCAGGCTTTGAGTTCGGGTTGTTTGGAATCAGGGCAGGCTTCCGCATGAGTCAGTACGTTAGCTTCAGCATCATCTGCCCACAGCGCACCCCAATGCATGGGCACAAATACAGTGCCTGGTGCGATGTTTTTGGTCACAACCGCAGGTAAACGTAACTTGCCCCTACGCGATCGCACTTCCACCCATTCTCCATCTGCAATGCCAACTGTTTTAGCATCGCGGGGATGTACCTCAATAAAAGGGGCTGGATGCATTTTTTGGATTTTGGCAATCCGACCTGTCCGCGTTTGAGTGTGCCAGTGTCCGTACAAACGCCCTACAGTAAGCACAAAAGGGTAATTGGGGTCGGGAGGTTCGGCCAATCCCCGCGAATGATACGCCGCAAATCTAGCGCGGCCATCGGGCGTATTAAAGTGGAGATCGGTATATAGTCGAGAGGTTTCATCTGGGCTGTGGATGTTTTTGTCAGAACACGGCCACTGGAGGGGGCCTTCTTGACTTAAACGCTCGTAGGTAATTCCAGTTTGATCGCAAGGGCGATCGCGAGTGAATTCGGTAAATTCAGCAAAAACCTGGGCTGCGTCGGTAAATTTAAACCGATCCGCAAATCCCAAACGGCGACCGACCTCAGCAAAAACTTCCCAATCGGGACGAGCTTCGCCGGGAGGTTGCCGAAACTGAGGGCATAACGTGACCCTCCGTTCGGAATTGGTCATCATCCCTGTTTTTTCACTCCATTGTGCCGCTGGTAACAAGACATGGGCGAATTCTGCTGTCTCAGTAGGATAGTAAGCGTCCTGGTAAACTGTAAATGGAGATCGCAATAAAGCTGCTTTTGTCCGTTCCAAATCAGGCATGCTCACAACCGGATTGGTAGCTGAAATCCAAACGAAACCTACATCTCCAGTTTCCAATCCTAAAATCATATCCCAAACGGTAAGTCCGGGTTTAGCTGAAATTCTGCCAGGAGGAAGTCCCCATAGTTCTTCCACCTCAGCACGATGTACGGGATTTTTGACCAGTCGATAACCGGGCAAAATGTGGGAGAGACCGCCAGCTTCCCGACCGCCCATAGCATTAGGTTGTCCTGTTAGCGAAAATGGCCCAGCCCCAGGTTTACCAATTTGGGCGGTCATCAGGTGCAAGTTAATCAGGGTACGTACCTTAGCTGTACCTTCGGAGGACTGATTAATTCCCATCGACCAGAGCGAAAGCACCCTTTGCGATTTTGCCCAATACTGCGCTGCCTTCTCTAGATCGCTAACGGAAATACCGCATGTCTGCGCCACAATTTCCGGATCGTAGTGCGAGATGACTTGGGCGTAATCGTTAAACCCTTGAGTACATTCATCCATAAAGAGGGTCTCAATATGTCCATCTCGCATCAGAATATGGGCAATACCATTCAGGAGATCGATATCTGTACCTGGTTTGATGGCTAAGTGCAGGTCGGCAACTTGAGCTGTTTCAGTGCAACGCGGATCGACTACAATGAGCTTAACGTTGTGATTTTTCTTGTGGTTCTTGCGGAAGCGATTGAAAATAATGGGATGACACTCAGCGGTATTGGTGCCAATTAAAAACGCACAGTCAGTGAGGTCTAAGTCTTCGTAGCAGCAGGGCGGGCCATCTGTGCCAAAGCTTTGAGTATAACCCGCCACAGCAGACGACATGCAAAGTCTGGAGTTGGCATCAAAGTTGTTAGTACCCAAACAGCCTTTTAAAAGCTTTTGCGCGACATAGTAATCTTGGGTTTGAAATTGTCCCGACCCGTACATGCAAATGGCATCTGCTCCTTGTGTAAATCGCACGGTTTGAATGCGTGCCACAATACAATTGAGAGCTTCATCCCAACTGACTTGTCGAAATGGTTCATCTAGGGAATCTCTCATCATGGGATGTAGAAGGCGGCTCTTGTGCAGAGATTCAGCAATGGTTGCCCCTTTTACGCAAACCATCCCTTCACTAGAGGGGTGAGCGCGATCGCCCCTTACCCGCCAGACTGGCGTTCCTTCTTCATCTCGGCTTACTCCCTTACCAGATTCAGCAGGTGGAGATACTTCCAGTCCACACCCAACACCACAATAAGGACACAATGTCTTGAAAGAATCACCCATCTAAATATTTTCTCAAGCAATTCAAAAGTTCATGAATTAGGTAGCGACTTATACTATAAAACGCCATTCTCGACTAACTGGGTATTCGCTGCGAACTGAGAGAACTTGGCATGAGCTATGGCTTGAACTGGAGCGGTGGGATCGAACGTGCTACCGTCAGCTAATGTAATCGGAGCCATAGAAGCAGGGGCAATGGGAATTTCCAAGTCCTCAGCAGCCTGTCGATAGACACTGGGTTGCACGACTCTATTGAGTAGCTCTTGATAGCTTTCAGGGAAAGGAGCTATTCCCCAACGAGCCATTTGAGCAAGTATCCAGGTCTGCTCGTCCATGCGAGGCATGTTATCTAATAAGAATTGATTGAAATTCGTGAGATACAAAGATTTACCTCTACCAGTACGTAATGGCCCTGCAAATCCTGGGCGCACAAATAGGGGGTGAAGGTTAAGATATTGAGGCTGGGAAATCACACCCAAAGCCTCATCGCGATTATCCCCAGACTGGCAGAACTGGCAAGCTTCCAATAAAGCCTTGACTAAGGCTAAGTGCGTGTTGGGGTACTGCTCTGCCCAATCCTCTCTCACTCCCAGTACTTTTTCCGGATGGTTCGGCCAAATGTCAAGATCTGTAGCAACTATAAATCCAGCATTTTCTTCCTGAACAGCACGGGAGTTCCACGGCTCTCCTACGCAATAACCCGCAATATTACCAGCGATCAAATTTGATACCATCTGCGGTGGTGGGATGACGATAATCTCTACATCCCGGTTAGGATCGATTCCTCCACTCGCTAACCAATGACGCAACATCAGATTGTGCATTGAAGCTGGGTGCACCATCCCAAATGTTAGTGGTTTTTTGTCTTTATTTCGATCTATGAATTGCTTCAGAGTAGCTAGATCGCGAACTCCTGCTTCGTAAAGGAACTTGCTGAGAGTAATCGCATTACCGTTACGGCTGAGCGTGAGGGAGGCAATGGTTGGTAATGGTGGCTGATTGCCAAGCCCCATGGTCAAAGCCAATGGCATACCCGTTACCATTTGAGCTGCATCCAATCGACCTTCTCTAATACCTTCAGCAATACTATTCCAGCTACTTTCCCTGGTCAGCGCTACTTCAAGACCGTGTTTGGCGAATATGCCCTTTTCCAGCGCGATCGCAAACGGGGCGCAGTCGGTGAGTGGAATAAAACCAATCGCCAGATTGGTCTTTTCGATATTGCCGCGCGAAATTGCTGCCACCTGCTGCCGCTTGGTACGCTCGGCTTTGACTTTCTTTTGCCGATCTAAAAATTCCACCACTTCGCTTCTGATGCGATAGTAGCTGGGATGGTTAACCACATCCATGCGCTGGCGCGGGCGAGGCATATCCACTTCGAGAATCTTGCCGACATTGGCAGATGGCCCATTAGTCATGAGGACAATGCGATCGCTCAGTAACAACGCTTCATCGACATCGTGGGTAATCATCACCGCCGAGATGCGATACTGGTTGCAAATTTCCATCAGCTTCTCTTGCAGGCGACCGCGCGTGAGGGCATCGAGCGCGCCAAACGGTTCGTCGAGCAGCAGCAGCCTGGGACGAAGCGCTAAAGCCCTGGCGATCCCTACCCGTTGTTTCATCCCACCCGAAATCTCGCGAGGATATTTGTCGGCGGCATGACTCAGACCCACAATTTGGATATGCTCTTCGACAATGCGGGCACGTTCGGGTTTGCGCAGGTGTTTGAAGACGCGATTAACGCCGAGGGCAATATTCTGGCGTACCGTTAGCCAGGGCAAAAGGGAATGGTTCTGAAATACCACCATCCGATCCGGGCCGGGATCGTGTACTTCTTTCCCATCCAGTACGATACCACCCGCAGAGGCGCGATCCAAACCCGCCAGAATATTCAAAATCGTAGATTTACCGCAGCCGGAGTGCCCGACGATACAAACAAACTCACCCTCTTCAACTTTGAGGTACACATCTTTAATGGCGATGTAATCTCCTTGTTTGGTGGGAAATACGCGATCGATGTGATCGATCTCCAGAAATGTGGGCTTAGTAGGAAGAGCGCAAGAGGGATTCATAGGATTCTTTATCTATATGAATGATTCTGAAAAAAGCTGACCGCTGAAAGCTATAGCAGCTTTCACTTGAGAACGGGTTTTATTTTTGGGGTGAAGGGGTGGAACCCCGACCTGGGGGCAACGCCCCCAAACCCCCTACTCTTTCCGATCTGAAAACCGCTATACCTAATCAGCTTCGTCGTCAAGGGCAAAACGATGATAGAGGAAGTCAAGAATATAGTTTCTGAGGGTATAGAAGCGAGGATCGTCCATGATGGCTTTGCGATCGCGCGGACGCGCAAAGGGCACCTCTAATACCTCTCCCAATGTTGCGGCAGGGCCATTGGTCATCATCACGATGCGATCGGCGAGAAAGAGCGCTTCGTCAATTTCATGGGTAATCATCAGTGCCGTCACGCGATGTTCTTGCCAAATTTTGAGTAACTCTTCTTGCAGTTCTTCGCGGGTGATGGGGTCGAGCGCGCCAAATGGTTCGTCTAAAATCAGAACTTCCGGTCGGATGGAAAGGGCGCGAGCGATCGAGACTCTTTGCTTCATCCCACCCGACAGTTGTTTGGGCTTCTTATTCATTGCCTCCGTCAATCCGACCATTTCCAAGTTCTGCTTGGCAATCTGCATTTTTTCCTGCCTGGACTTGCGGGGGTAAACCTTTTTCACGGCAAGGTAAACGTTTTCCAGCGCAGTTAACCAGGGTAGCAAAGAGTAGTTTTGAAAAACGACCATGCGATCGGGGCCTGGCCTGGTGATGGGCTTGGATTTTAAGCAGATTTCACCTGTCGTTGGTTTATTAAATCCAGCGACCATGTTGAGTAAAGTAGTTTTACCGCAGCCAGAGTGACCGATCACGCAGATAAATTCACCCTCATAAATTGTGAGATTGATATCTTGCAAGACCGGGTAAGGACCTTTGGGTGTCGGGTAAATTTTGGAAACACCATCAATAGCGAGGAAAGGATCTCGGTTCTTTCTCTGAGTGCGATTGGCCAGATTGAGAGTTTGCATAGTGTAAAAATAAAAATGCCTATAGATGCCAAAAATCTAGAATTTGAATAGATGGGATTGGTTGGGCGATCGCTGTTGTAAAGTGAAGCCTGCCCGCCCTATCTATGGAGTCTCTTAGCTATCTGATTGAACTGCAAACTTGCTGACATAAAAAATCAGTTTATCAAGTAGGAAGCCAACAATACCAATGTATCCCAGGGCTAGAATCAGTTCGCTAAACTTGCCACTGTTATAACTATCCCAGATAAAGAAGCCAATTCCTACACCACCCGTTAACATTTCTGCCGCTACAATTGCCAACCAGGAAAGACCCACAGCAATCCGCAACCCTGTGAATATATAGGGCGCAGCGGAAGGTACCAAAATCGTGAAGAAATACTCGATCTTTGATAAACGCAATACCTTGGAAACGTTGCGGTAGTCCTGCGGTACTTGCTGCACGCCGATCGCCGTGTTCATCAAAATCGGCCAGACAGACGTAATAAAGATGACGAAAATGGCAGCGGCCTCGCTAACCTCTACTCCGATGGCTTTAAGCTGTTCGGTCAGAGCTTGAAACCCTGCTAGAGCGATCGGCAACCATGCCAGCGGCGGGATCGTGCGGAGTACCTGGAAAATCGGGTCGAAAGCACGATACAGCAATTTGCTAGTGCCAATGACAATTCCCAAGCCGACTCCAGCTACAACCGCAGCGGAGTACCCAAACCCCACGCGCCTGAGACTGTTTAAAACCAGCCATCCCATGCCTTTATCAATCTCTAGTCCCTCCACCTTGTTAACTTTACTGTCAAAAAAGGGATAAATAATTAATAGGTATGTATCGGCAATTACTTTTGATGGTGGAGGTAGGGGTGGTTTGGGGCCAGAACAGAGAGCCTGCCAAATAAACAAAAGAACCGCAAATGCGATCGCTGGCGGAATAATAAACCCTGCTTTATCTTGAAGCCATTCCTTAACTTCTTTTGTAAGCAGAGTTTTTTTGGAAGTCAGGCTTCCTGTTGCCATATGATGTCTCTCCTGTTGTGGATGTTTAATTAGTGGTAGTAACCAGTCAATGAGGGAAGTCAGGATTTCCGCCAGGTTATACTCTAGTGGAAATCCTGCTGCGAAATCTAAGCCTTTTTGATCTTGAGTCCCTTTAGATATTCATCGGGTTTCTCAGGATCGAACTTCACGCCATCAAAGAAAGTCTCAACACCACGGGAGGTACTCTTGGGAATGTCTGCTTCCAGCTTCAGTGCCTTAGCAGCAGCTTGCCATATGTCTTCGCGGTTGACAGCATCCACCAGTTTCTTGGCATCGGTATTCGCAGGGAAATATCCCCAACGCATATCCTCGACCACAAACCACAGATCGTGGCTCTTAAATGGATAGGAGGCATTATCCCTCCAGAACTTCATGGAAATGTCTGGAATTTCTGCGGTTCTACCATCGCCGTAATCCACTTTGCCTTGCAGGCGACCGAGGATTTCGGCGGGCGGCACCTTCAGCCACTTGTCCGCTCCGACGATCTTGCACATTTCTTCTTTGTTCTCTGGCTTATCACACCAAACCTGGGCTTCCATCACAGCCATGAGTAAAGCTTGCGCAGCTTTGGGATTTTTATCCACCCAGTCTGCTCGCAACGCAAGCGATTTTTCGGGGTGATCTTTCCACAGTTCGCCAGTTACCAGCGCCGTATAGCCAGATTGCTGTGCGACTAAGCGCGCGTTCCAAGGCTCGCCCACACAGAAAGCCTGCATGTTACCAGCTTTCATGTTCGCCACCATCTGAGGCGGTGGTACTACTATTGTAGAAACATCTACATCGGGGTTAATACCATTCGCAGCTAGCCAGTAGCGCATCCAGAGGTCGTGCGTACCGCCTGGGAAAGTGACGGCACACTTTACATCCTTCCCACCGGCTTTGACCTTAGCAAATACTTCCTTAAGTTTGTCATTCTTGAGGCCGATCTTCGCCTCTTTGAAGTCGTTTGCGACTGAAATCCCTTGCCCATTGATATTGAGGCGAGCCAGGATATACATAGGCACCTTTTTCCCATTGGTGACCTTACCCTCAGAGATCAGATAAGGCATGGGGGTGAGGATGTGCGCGCCATCAATGCCGCCGCCCTCAGAACCAAGCACGATATTATCGCGAGTAGTGCCCCAGGATGCTTGCTTGACAACTTGCACGTCCTTCATGCCGTACTTCTCAAAGAAACCTTTTTCTTTCGCAATAATCAGCGGAGAGGCATCAGTAAGAGCAATAAACCCTAGCTTTGCGGTTGTGACTTCAGGAGTAATAGCAGTACTCGTTGTTGTTGTCGTCGAGGAGGTAGCGGTAGTATCTGACTTGGGGGAGGGGGAAGTCGCCGAACTAGTAGATTCAGTCGCAGATGGCCCTGCACATCCGTGAATCGCAACCGTACTTAATGCCGTCACACCAGCCGTAGCAATAAATTTCCGTCTTGAGAGCTTGCTCATTCTTTATTTAGTCCTTCTAATTTCGATGTTCTTCATCTGGGTTTGGAGATTCTATAATTCCTAGCTTAAGAACTATAGGGATAATACTTTCGTGGCGAGTCTAGGGGGCTGAAAGTATTGGTGTTAGGTAATACCAGCTAACTGGAGGTTCGCATTCGATCGCTCATCTGCCCCTTGCTTTGGCGAGGCACCAAAGTTATCTATGAGAAGCTTACCAACTACTTCTCTGAGATCTTCACACGGCACCTTCTCCATCACGCACTCACCGAGATGGGCACCTTTCCCGACCTTACCACCCATGTAGATGTCAACTCCATCTACAACTTTACCATCTTTCTTGGTCTTGCATCCAGAAAAGCCAATGTCAGCAACCTGAGGCTGGCCGCAGGAATTGGGGCAACCGCTCCAATGAATTCGCACTGACTTGGGTACGTTTAAATCTGCTTCTAGCTGCTCGATTAACTCCAAGGCGCGATTCTTGGTTTCGATAATTGCCACGGGGCAAAACTGATTGCCCGTGCAGGATACCAGCGATCGCCGCAGATTGGTAGGTGCAACTGAGAATTTTTGCAGGAGCGGCTCGCTCAAGAAAGCATCCAGTTTGGCATCGGGGATGTAGGGGATAATCAGATTTTGTTCGACCGTGAGGCGAATTTCGCTCTTGCCATATTCATCGGCTAAGCGGGCAAACTCGTACATGTCAGGCGCGTAGATGCGACCAACGGGTACTTGCAGGCCGACGTAGTTAAATCCCACCTGCTGTTGCTTGTGAACGCCGATATGATCTCGCTTTTCCCAAACAATTTCATCCTTGGGAGCAGCAGGGGAAAGAGAATGCCCTAATTGTTTTTCCACTTCGGTGCGAAATCTCTCTAAACCCCATTCATCGATCAAATACATGAGCCGACTTTGCTGGCGGTTTTGTCTGGAGCCGTTATCCCGAAACACGATCAGAATGGCTTGACAAAGATCGACCACTTCTTCCGGTGTAACCCAGACATTCATCGGCACTGCTTCGGCAACGCGCTTGGAGGAGAAAAATCCACCCACCAGGACATTGAAGCCAAAGTTACGCTCGCCCGTTTCCAGCGATTCCATAAACGCAGGAATGAAGGCGATATCGTTGATTTCGGCATGGGTGGAGTTATCTTTGCATCCCGCGATCGCGATATTGAACTTACGAGGCAGATTCGTAAATTCTGGATTCCCTTCACCGTTGTTAGTAATCGCGGCTTGCACCTGTCGAGCTAGTTCTCTGGTGTCGTACAGTTCGTCCGCGTCGATGCCTGCTACGGGAGAACCAGTAATATTGCGCACGTTGTCCATACCGGACTGTACGCTGGTGAGACCGACGATGCGGAACCTCTCAAAAATATCAACTATGTCTTCAATGCGAATGCCGCGCATCTGAATATTCTGGCGCGTCGTAATATCGGCGACACCGTCCTCACCGCAGCGCTCTACCACACTAGCTAGCGTCCGCATTTGCGCGCTCGTCAAAACACCGTTGGGTATGCGCATCCGCAGCATGAACTTGCCAGGCGTAGTTTTGCGAAAGAACACACCTACCCACTTCAGGCGATGCTCTAGATCGTCTTTGTCGATCGCCTCCCAACCAATCTTGGCAAAGTGCTCTAGTTCCGCTTTCACGGCTAGACCATCTTTGGTCGCCTTCATATCTTCAAACTTGTTTGCCATTTAGGGTATATATATTTCCTAGACAAAAAACTCAATGAGCGCGATACAGTGCTTGCATCTCCAAGCCCAGATTCAGGTCTTGCTAAGTACTGAACCTGGTTTGAAAAACTTTTCACATATGCCAAGTTACCGATCGTCGGCATGGGAATTAGTATTTATTGTTACAAAACATTACGCAATATGTAAAAAGATCGTAAAAATAATGCAGTTATTGCAATTAATTTGATAGGGCAATTTTGACTGACTCCCAAAACCAATAGCTTCGGGGATTTGCGAGCGATCGCCCTTTTACGCAACCCCTAAAAATTACTCGATATTAGGAGCTAGCCTACCTGTAAACTTTTGTGTCATTTATCTTGGGATCGTTAACTAGCAATTCAGGTATCGCATGGAAATTGACTATATAGCCCTCTTTGTTTCAGATGTGGCGCGATCGGTTGCATTTTATCGAGATATTTTGGGGTTTGAGTTTAAAAAGCTGCCCAAAGATAGCGGCTGCGAAGGGCGCAGTGGCTGCTTAAAAATTGGCATCTACGATCGCACCTGGTTAAACGAATTATTTGGCGATCGCACCCAACAACCAGTTGGTGGCACCCCCTTCCTCCTCTCCATGACCGTAAGCGATCTAGATGCGGTCTACCAAGACCTGATGGCAAAGCACGTCAAAATAATCAAACCACCAACCCAAATGCCCTGGGGACAAAGGATCGTATTTTTGACAGACCCCGATAATAACCTCCTCGAAATCGTCCAAAAATCTTCAACCCCTACGATGGTGACGAACGGATAGGCGGTGACGAACGGGTAGACGGTGACGAACGGGTAGGCGGTGACGAACGGGTAGGCGGTGACGAACGGGTAAGGGTTTAGCATTTGTCCGACAGCCTTAGCATCAAATGCAAAAATGCATGACAAATGCTAAACCCCTGCGTCAACGCCCAACGCCTAACCCCTAACCCCACCCCCCCATACACCTCCAATAAAAAACAAAGGCACTGCGGGTGGAAGCAGAACCTTTGCACGAGGAATCTTTGCCTATGAGCTGTATTAGGTAATTGGCATAACAACTAGTTAATAATTGCTAACCCTACCCAGAGGAAGCTTAATGGCTTAACTTAGCTTTTGACACGACTATATTGCAATGCTTGGCCGCAAACGTAAACTTGAGAAGTTGCAATTTCATCAGCATAAAAGTGCAAGTTTTACAGTGATTTTTAGCATCCATCCCGTCACATATGAGCACCAGACTATCTCTAATTCACATCAAATCCGATCTCTATTGTTGGGGTAAGAGGTTAACCCGAGCAGCACTTTTGGTTAAGACAATTTAAGACAAATCTAGACAATTTGAGATAATTTGAGACAATTTATCTCAATTATTCGTTGTAGTATCGGTTAGGGGCAATTGCTTTGTTTTTTCTCAAAATTATTTAGTAACTGCCCCTCAAGTCGATAATTAAAGGCAGTAATATGAGTGAAACTTTGCAGAGTGCGGCACGGGTATTCTGGTCTATGTCGATTTTGCCAGATATCCAGGCACAAAAAAATCTCCCAATCCTGGTAGCACAAGCTACACCTCCTCCAGATTTTCTCAGTCAATTTGGTCTCAGTCCTAATAATCCAGTTCTGACTATTATCCTGGCAGTAATAACACTAGTTGTTGGTTGGATATTTGCTTTGATCGCTAGCAGCATTACCAGCAACTTGTTGAAGCGTACCAGTGCCGATAACCAAATTGCTGGATGGGTTTCTGGTGGTGACCCTAACGCTCGACCATTACCAGTCGAGAAATGGGCGGCATCATTTGTCTTTTGGGTGGTGATGGTCTTTGTCCTCGTCGCCTTTTTGCAGATTCTGGGCTTGTCAGCGGTTGCGACTCCAATCAATCGATTTCTAGAGCAGATTCTCACCTTCCTACCCAAACTAGGTGGGGCAATTCTCTTGCTAGGGATTGCCTGGATATTGGCGACGGTAAGTAAATCGTTACTAATTCGTTCTTTAAGATCGCTGCAATTAGAAGAACGCTTAAACGAACAATTTGGCACGACAAATAATGCTCGGACTAATTTGAGTGAAACCCTTGCCAGTGTTCTGTACTGGCTGATCTTTTTGTTGTTTTTGCCGCTAATTCTAGAAGCTTTGGAACTGCGGCAAACACTCGCACCCTTGAATAACTTAACCGATCAGTTTCTCAAGGCTATACCAAAGATTATTCAGGCGATCGCAGTTGGTGGCATCGGTTGGCTAATTGCTGTAGTGGTACGTCGCCTGGTGACCAATTTACTATCAGCATCAGGTATAGATAGCCTTGGCAGCAGGTTCGGATTGTCTCAAACTGCTGGCTCATCAGCCCCTTCTAGTGTAATTGGCACCATTGCTTACGTCCTCATTCTTATTCCTGTAGCTATTTCTGCCCTGGAAGCTTTGGAACTTAGGGCAGTTTCCGCCCCAGCATCAGATATGTTGGGTCAAGCCCTCAGAACCTTGCCACAAATTTTCATGGCTGGGGTTGTGTTGGTAATTGCCTATTTTGCAGGACGGTTTATCGATCGAACGATCGCCAATATTCTGACTGGCCTTGGGTTTAATAACGTTTTACCAGCGTTGGGTTTCCCACAGCTTACCGGAACCGCTCAGACCACTGACTCGACTCCTGAATCTGAAGGTTCGACCATCCAGCAGACACCGTCTGAAATAGTTGGGATTGTAGCATTTATTGGCATCATGCTATTTGCTGCGATTACTGCCACCAATATTCTGGGGATTCCAGCATTAACATCCTTACTACGCGGCATCATCGATACCTCGGGGCAAATTTTAGGCGGTCTGATCGTATTTGCGATCGGTTTGTATCTAGCCAACCTGGCCTTCAATCTGGTTAATGCTGCCGGTACGCGCCAGTCTCGCATTTTAGGGCATACGGCACGGATATCGATTATTGCCTTTTCTGGAGCCTTAGGTTTACAGCAAATGGGCATCGCTACCAATATCGTTCAACTCGCATTTGGATTATTGTTGGGCGCGATCGCCGTAGCCATTGCGATCGCCTTTGGTCTTGGCGGTCGCGATATCGCAGCCGAGCAAATTCGCGAATGGTTAGCATCGCTAAAGCGAAATGACTAAAGCTATAGCCATAGACAGATCTGTTAGGACAGGGGGTGTGGGGGCTGCGCCCCCACGCAGGGGTGAAACCCCTGCACCCCGTCCTAAGTCTGTTGACTATAGCTATATTTAAAGAAATGCCCTAAATTCAGTTTCTCAGGGCATTTTTATGGTGCGGCACAGTATTGGTTGATTTCACCAATCAGCTTACCTTCGCGATCGCCGTTTGCTTTCGTCTCCTTGGTAATCCGATCGAGTTCGGATTGCTTGTTCGCGCTGGAGGCTTTGCCGATTTCCCTAGCGGCTTGAGCAGATTCTGAATATACGCTAGCCAGCCGCGATCTGAAATCTTGAAGCTTAGGATCTTCCAGTTTTAGAGCTTGCATTTCCTCACTGAGGTTTGCTATGTCATCGGCGATGCGCTCGAACTCCTTAGCATTTTTAGGCGGAGTTATATTTTTGGTCTTATTAGCAACTTTATTCAGCTTATGGCACTGAGCAATACGGCTCTCGCCGCACCCATAGAAAGAAAAGGTAATAAAAGCAGCGATCGCGATCGATAATCTACGATATGTAAACCAGGACAACATCAAAAAATTTCGAGACAGTTATTAAGTTAGTGCTGATCCACGATAACAGTGTTTATGCTCCGCATTTTTATTTTTACTCCTGGTGGTAAAACAACAATTTATGAATATGCTAGAAGAAGTATGTAATTAAGACTTAGACACTGAAGTTAGATTTTTAGATATGTTTTGGGCTGATAAAATAGCGTCGGAAATTCAAGAATACCAGGTTGTCAATGACTCTAAAACCCCATCCGGTCGGGTTCACGTCGGTTCGCTGCGCGGCGTAGTCATTCATGACGTTATCTACAAAGCCCTCAAACACGCAAATAAACCAGTTAAGTTTATCTATGGTGTCGATGATTACGATGCATTGGACACGGTGCCCGGCTACCTGGATAAAACTAAGTTTTCCCCCTATTTAGGCTACCCTCTTTGCAATGTCCCCTCACCTGGCGATCGCGCTTCCGACTATGCCAAATACTTCATGGGCGAGTTTTTAGAAGTATTCGAGCATCTGGGCGTGCGCCCTGAGATCTACTACTTGCGGGATCTCTATCGCTCGGGACAGTTAAATCGTTATATCGATCTGTTTTTGCAAAATGCCCATCTCGTGCGGGAGTCCTATCTAGAAATCAGCAAAGCCAAGCGTCCCGAAAATTGGTATCCTTTCAACCCGATTTGCGAAAACTGCGGCAAAATCGCTACCACTGTAGTCACCGACTATAACGGCAAGGAAGTGTTCTATACCTGCGAACCCAAAGCCATGACCTATGTGGAGGGATGCGGTCACTCTGGCTGGGTATCGCCCTTCGACGGTAACGGTAAGTTGCCCTGGAAAGTAGAGTGGGTGGCAAAATGGGATCTGCTCGGCGTAACCATTGAAATGGCAGGCAAAGATCACTCGCAAAAAGGCGGATCGCGCGATGTCGCCAACTCAATTTGCCGCAAAGTCTTGAAGAAGCAACCTCCATTCCATTCTCCCTACGAATTTATCTTAGTGGGAGGCTCGAAGATGAGTTCCTCTAAGGGAGTAGGCTCTAGCGCTAAGGAGGTGGCAGATTTCCTCCCACCGGAACTATTACGCTATTTGATGCTGCGCACGCAGCCCAAGACCGTAATTGATTTTGTCCCTAACTATGAAACAATTACGAGACTATTCCGCGATTATGATACCTTAGTAGAGAAGTTTAAATCTCAAGCTGGGACAGAAACTGACGAGTTCACTCCACTAGAATATTCGCAAGTTGGCGATCGGATTCTGCCCTATCAGGTGTTCGATTTCAGTACTTTGATTTCGCTGCTGCAAATCCCACATTTGGATATCGAAGCAGAGGTGGAAAAGCGCAGTGCGGCTCCGCTGAGCGATCGCGACTGGCAAGTAATTCGAGAGCGCATAACCGTTGCCCAGAAATGGCTCCAGGACTATGCCGACGAGGAAGAGAAGCTAGTTTTATATCTAGATACCCTGCCTGAGCGCATCAGTGAAGTTACGCCAACTCAATTTACCTATCTGGCAAAACTAAAAGAAAATCTGGAAGTATCTGAAGCATGGGACGGTGAGGCACTGCAAACCATCTTATTTGCCACATCAAAGGAAGTCGGAATTCCCCAAAAAGATGCCTTTGCTTCTGTCTATCTGTCTTTTCTCGGTAAAGAGCGCGGTCCCAAAGCGGGTAGCTTGCTTTCCTATTTAGATAAACCCTTTGTAATTGCTCGCTTACAGGAAGTAGGAGGATTGAATTCTGCCGCGATCGCCTGAGATTCACGAACTTGGAATCGTTTCTATTTACCTAATTACCCAGTCAACGAGGTGTCATATGGTTCAAACTCTACCTAATCCTACAGCAGCCGATCGCGATCGACATCTCATATGTTCCGATATTACTTGGCAACAGTTTAAGCTGATCCAAGCTGGTTTTGCCGAATCCAAAAGAGTACGGCTATTTTATGACAACAATACTATCGAAATTTTTATGCCTGGACTCGCCCATGAATTCTTTAAAACCGTCATTGGGATGTTGCTGGAGTTGTTTTGTCTGGAAAATAACATAGAGTATATACCAATGGGATCTACGACCCAAGAACTTGAAGGGGAGGTTTCGGTTGAACCTGATGAATCTTATTGTTTTGGTACTGCCAAGTCTACCCCTGATTTAGCGGTTGAAGTTATATTTACCAGTGGTAGCCCTCGCAAATTAGAACGATATCGAATTCTCAAGACTCCCGAAGTTTGGTTGTGGCAAGATGGCGTATTTACTCTGTATCACCTGTATGAGGACGGTTACAAGCAAATTACCAGCAGCGAAATTCCTGAATTAGCAAACCTGGATATAGAGTTACTAACTCGATGTGTTTTGATGGCAAAAACCTCTCGCCTGGAAGCGGCGAATACTTTTCGCAATGCGAAGAAATAACAGGGAAGGACATGGCAACCATACTAAGAGAATGGAGCTATCGCTATCAGTGGTTGTACGATACGGTATCGGCACTGGCAGCCTTGAGTGTAGGCGGTAATGCCAGGTTCCGTCGCCTATTTTTGCGGGACTTGAAGATCGCTCCTGAAATGACAGTTTTGGATATGTGTTGTGGCAGCGGTCAGGCAACCGAGATTCTCGTGCAATATTCCCAGCACGTCATTGGTCTGGATGCTTCTCCATTTGCGATCGCTCGTGCCCAAAACAATGTTCCTCAAGCCGAATATGTAGTTGCCTTTGCGGAAAAAATGCCATTCTCCAACGGGCAATTCGATCTAGTAGTCACCAGTACGGCTCTGCACGAGATGCAGCCAGAACAGCTTCGGCAAATTTTGCAAGAAGTGCAGCGCGTCCTCAAACCAGGTGGATGTTTCTGCGCGATCGACTTTCACACTCCTTCTAACTGGCTGTTTTGGCCGCCTCTAGCCTTATTCCTCTGGCTGTTTGAGACCGAAACGGCATGGCAATTGCTCAAAACCGATCTTAACGCCCTCCTGAATGAGGTTGGATTATCCGCGCGCAGCGTCCACCTATACGCAGGTGATAGCCTTCAGGTCGTACAGTCGATTAAACGCTCGTAAGGAATATTGCGATCGGCAATGACGTGTCTCGCGTGGGGTTTTGTAGTTGAAGTCTGCGGCGAAAAAGCGATCGCGCCGCGCACCCCTCAAACGCTAAACTAGATGCACTTGTAGTAACAAAATCGAGTAACGCACAGTTATGACTGCAAATTTGCCGCCTTTAATTCAGCAAATGCTATCTCCTGACTTTTATCCCCATGCAGTCACGCAGGAGATCGAACTAATCCAAACGCATATATCGTTCGTGTTACTAACGGGAGAATATGCCTACAAGGTGAAAAAGCCAATGAATTTTGGCTTTCTGGATTTTTCGACGCTGGAAAAACGTCTCTTTTTCTGCCAAGAAGAAATTAGACTAAATCGTCGCCTCGCGCCCGAATTGTATTTGCAGGTCTTGCCCATTGTCGAGCAAAATGGCAAATTTACGTTTTCCACAGAGAAAGAACCCGCTGTGGAATATTGCATCCAGATGCGCCAGTTTCCTCAATCGGATTTGCTGATTAATGTCTTCGATCGCGGCGAGCTAACTCCCGCCCATGTGGAGGATATTGCCAAACAGCTAGCCAAATTCCATGCCACTGCGGACACAAACGAGCATATCGCCAGTTTTGGTACCAGGGAAGCTGTTAAAGCCGTTGCCGACGATAATTACCAACACACGGTGAAATATATTGGATTGGCGCAGACCCAGGCGCAGTTTGACCAAACCAAAGCATTCAGCGACAAATTTTTCTCAGACTATGCCGATCTATTTGCCGATCGCGTTGCCCAAGGCAAGGTGAAAGAATGCCATGGCGACGTGCATTTAAAGAATATTTGCCTTTATCAAAGGAAGGTGCAAATCTTTGACTGTATTGAGTTTAACGAACCATTTCGCAATAGCGATACCCTCTACGATGCGGCCTTTTTGTTGATGGATTTACAGTATCGCGATCGCCGCGATCTGGCTAACGTCTTCCTCAATACATACCTCGAACAAACTGGCGACTACGATGGAGTACCCCTTTTGCCGCTCTATAGCAGCATGCGTGCTTATATCCGTGCCAAGGTCACCTCATTTTTGTTGGACGATCCTGGCATCCCGCAGCCAGTTAAAGAGCAAGCGCAAGCAGAAGCAGCCGCCTACTACAAACTGGCGTGGCAATATACGCAATCTACGCAGGGCAAAATTACGATCGTGTCGGGGCTGTCTGGTTCGGGGAAAAGCACGACTGCCCGAGGTCTAGCGGCGCGTTTAGAAGCACTTCATATCCGTTCCGATGCGATTCGCAAACACCTGGCAGGGATAGATTTGATGCAGCGCGGCGATGATGCGCTCTATACACCGGAGATGACGGCTAAAACCTACGCTAGACTGGCAGAAATCGGGATGATGCTTGCTAGTAAAGGCTTTAACGTTATTCTGGATGCCAAGTACGATCGCATCAACCTGCGAGCCGATATTATCGAGCGAGCAGAAGCGCAGGGCATACCCTGGCAGATTCTCTATTGCCATGCCGATATGACATTACTGAAGCAACGGCTGAGCGATCGCGTTGGTGATGTCGCAGATGCCACTGCCGATCTGGTGGATAGCCAAGTGCAACAATTTGAGACATTTACAGCGATGGAGTCGGTAAATTTAATGCAATTGGATACTACTAATACTGTAGATTTTGTCAGTTTGGCGAGTAATATCAATTCTCCAAAATCTAACCACGCCTGAATTTTGTGTAAGGGCGAACACCGTTCGCCCTTAATTTAGAGAAAGGTCAGATTTGTAGTCTTGTTTTTAAGTTAGCTGGAGCGAGATAGAGGACTGTTTTGCCGCTTTTAGGTTTAGCCTGCACTAACAAGTCTTTTTCGACTAACTTATTTAGATAACTACGTGCAGTATTTTCGGTTACGCCAAAATCGATCGCTACTTGTCTGGCAGTAAATTCTCTGCCAGGCGCTCTTAGTGCTGCTTTTAATATTTCTAAATGCCCTCGTTTTAATGTTTTCGCCACAGGGCTTCGATCTATCCACTCCATAAATTCATAGAATTCCCGTCTTTTTCTATCCATGTATTCATACAAGGATTTCACAGCTTTTTCTATGGTATCGGTTTGATTGTAGAGAAAATAGGTAAGATCGAAATCGTCAGTTTCCGTGTAGATGAAAGCTCGATCGTACTCTCCACGTTTTTCCTGGATGAATTTGCTAATAGAAACATATTCAAACAGCCAGTAACCCGATCTGAGAATGCTCCAATAGAAAATAGCTCTAGCGGTTCTGCCATTGCCATCACCGAAAGGATGGATATATGCGATCGCAAAATGCAGGACGATCGCCTTGATAATTGGATGGATGAAATTGTCGCTCTGACTGCGATCGCTATTTGCGAAATCGCACAGGTTGGTCAGTCTCTCTCTTAGGGTTTGCCAGTCAGGTGGATGGAAAGCGTTCTCGCCGTAGGCATCCGCAATAAAAATATTATTCTCGTTTCTCAATTCGCCTGGTCTTGCCTGATTCTCGATGGCCTTGTGCGTGGCAATTCTATGCAGTTCTAATATAAATTCGAGAGATAATTCCTCATCTTGACTCTCAACCGCTTTTTGCATCAATAAATAATTATTGAGAATCATCTGCTGAGACTTATCTTTTGGGGTGAGATTCTTTTCCAGCATTTCCTTTGCAACTTCACGAGTTGTGGAAGCACCCTCAAGCTGAGATGAAGTAATGGCTTCTTCCTGGATCGGGTTTTTAATAAGATAATGACTTCTTTCGTAGGAAGATACTGGAACACTAGCTCCGATCTCTCGACTGCCACCTGTCAGCTTATCGATCGCATGTAGTTTTGCCAACAAAGATTCAGGTACGCAATAACTAAAGCAGCGATCGCCTTCGGCTTGTAATAATGGTAATTCCTTAGCGATCGATCTTCGCGCCAGTTTAGTAGCCCCCCATGCCGCCAACTCGTCGTCCCCTGATTCAACCCTCCATTTAAAATCGTTCCAGTGCAAATATCTTCCTTGGGCATCAGTTGCTTTGTATTTCCCAAGCAACCGCAAGAATTTCTCAGGTTTAACCTCTTGCATTAGTTTTTCAAGAGGTGCGGGCACTCTAACTCTTCCCATAGAGGTTATTTGAACTTATATCTGTTTTTAGTTTATGCGATCCTAAAGGTAGATAAACGTAATTTCTTAATTTTGCGTTTTCGCTATGGACAGGAGTAAAAAATCCATTGATATAGCTATAGCCAACAGGCTTAGGACGGGGTGCAGGGGTTCTACCCCTGCGTGGGGGCGCAGCCCCCACACACCCTGTCCTAACAGATCTGCATACGGCTATATAAGGGCAGGTTTGGCTAAATGTTGTTGATTTTTAGCAATAACGCTCTGGCCAAACCTGCCCCTACATGTAGGGTCTCAACGAAAACCTTACGGGGAGAGATTTTCTGGCACAATATGGCGATGCTGCTCTAAAAAACTCGTTAGCTCATCTAGAGTAGGCATAGCCGCTTGAGCGCCCGATTTGGTCGCGCAGAGCGCTCCTGCCGCCGCACCCCAGACTAGGGCTTGTTTGAGAGTTAAACCAGCCGCGATCGCGGCTGCCATTGCCCCATTAAACGCATCGCCTGCCGCCACCATATCTACAGGTCGGATTGGGAAGGCTGGCATAAAGAAAGTTTCATCGGCGGTAGCGCATACGGCACCTTGCCCGCCCAGTTTCACGATCGCCGTCCCCGCACCCATCTGCACCAGAGCTAAGGCGGCTTCGATGGCGGTTTCGCGATCGTGCACTGGAAAGCGTAACAGTTGACTCGCCTCGATTTCGTTGGGGGTAATTATGTCGATACAAGCAAAAAGCCATGCGGGGATGTCAGTAGGTGCGGGTGCAGGATCGAGAATTACTGGTATGTCGTTGGCACGAGCTAGCCGTCCTGCCAGTTCCACCGTATTCAGGGGGATCTCTAACTGCATCAGTAAAACCTTAGCGTAGGGTAGTAACTCAATCATGTTCTCCACATCAGACTGACCCACATTGCCATTTGCTCCTGCCACAATCGCAATTTGATTCTCTCCAAGGCGATCGACCATAATCATGGCTGTACCCGATGGAGATCGCTCGTCTACCGATACATGTGCGATCTGCACGCCTTGAGATTGGAGGCCGTCGCATAACTCAGGACCAAAGCGATCGCGCCCCACACGCCCCACCATATGTGTTTGAGCGCCTAGGCGCGCCGCCGCTACCGCCTGATTTGCACCTTTACCACCTGCTGCAGTCAGGAGATCGTAGCCATCGATCGTCTCGCCTGCGATCGGGAGACGGTTCACTTTCACGACGAAGTCAGTATTGATACTACCCAAAACAATTACAGACATAGTTTTTTAAGCAAAGGTAATTAAGTATAGCTGCAGCCAACCGAGTTGGGAAGGGGTGAAACCCCTGCGTGGGGGCTGCCCCCCACATCCTCTGTACTAAAATATCTGCCTACGGCTACATATAAGGATCGACTTCGTTCGTAGTAATCGGGCGCACTACCGTTGTCACGACATCTAGGCTAAAGTGTTGAGGACGATACGTCCGATCGGGCAGCATGAAAGATCGATGAAAATAGCCATTTTAGTGTTAATTGAAGTTCTAGTCGTGATCGGTCTGTCACGCCTGGTAGGGTTGGCATTCCGCTACATCAAGCAACCCTTGGTAATTGGCGAAATTGTGGCAGGAATTATGCTGGGGCCTTCTTTATTAGGACTAGTGGCTCCCGATGTGGCAGGGTGGTTATTTCCCCCCACTGCAATTCCATTTTTAGAGGTATTGGCGGAAGTGGGGTTAATCTTTTTTATGTTCCTGATTGGATTGGAACTGAATCCTAAGTATCTCAAGGGACAGTTAAACGTCGCAATTTTGACTTCCCATGTCAGCATTGTAGTGCCTTTTTCGTTGGGCACGCTGGCGGCACTACTGCTTTATCCACAGCTTTCCAATGGGAGCGTCTCCTTTACTGCCTTTGCCCTATTCTTGGGTTCGGCAATGTCAATTACTGCTTTCCCCGTACTCGCCAGAATTATCACTGAGAAGAATCTCCAAAATACGCGGATTGGGAGCCTAGCGCTAACTTGCGCGGCGGTTGACGATGTTACGGCCTGGTGTCTGCTGGCAGTGGCGATCGCCGTTGCTAAAACGAACAGAATGGTAGATGCGATCCCAACCGTTTTATTGGCAGCGCTGTACATCATTTTGATGCTGACCGTAGGGGCAAAGTTTATGCAACGCCTCGCCAAATACTACGATCGCACCAAGCGACTGAATCAGTTTGTTTTAGCGATGCTGTTCTCAGGGGTGCTAGCATCTGCTCTGATTACCGAATTAATTGGCATTCACCTGATTTTTGGAGCGTTTCTGGTGGGTGTAATTATGCCCAAGGATGCTGGATTCACAAAGGAAATCGCAATCAGGCTGGAGGAATTTATCCTGATCTTCATGCTGCCTGTATTCTTTGCCTACAGTGGTTTGCGCACTCAAATCGGTCTGCTGAACCGCCCGGAATTGTGGCTGCTCTGTGGATTAGTAGTCGCTGTGGCGATCGCGGGGAAATACGTGGGCACCTATGTGGCGGCGACTTTTAGCGGGATTAATAAGCAGGATGCTTCAGCCCTGGGCTGGTTGATGAATACGCGCGGCCTCACCGAACTAATTGTGTTGAATATTGGTTTGGACTTGAACGTGATATCGCCACTACTATTTACGATGCTGGTGATTATGGCCTTAGTGACCACCTTTATGACTTCGCCCTTAATAGAGGCAATTTATCAGAAGAAACCCAGTAAAGTTGAACCTCTGACCGTGGCTGCCCCCCATGCAGAACTCTCTACAGATATCAGTCAATCTGCGCCCGCATATACCGTTTTGGTTCCTGTCGCCAATCCCAGTACGCAGCAGGGATTGGTCAAACTGGCTTTAGCGATCGCCTACGGACAAGTTCCCATAACTTTTAAGGATAATGGAGAGAAACAGTACGTGTCTGTCTTTCCACTCAGTCTTTTGCAGCTAGAAGTGGAGTATCTCTATGAGAGTCTGCCGGAAGCCGCAGAGATAGCTATAGAAAAGCGACGCAATCACCTGCAAGAATCGCTGACAAACCTGGAGCCAGCCGCAGCAAGAGAATTTATCCATCCGATCGTGCGCGTCTGTGGTGATATCGCTCGCACAACTACGCAAATTGCTGAAACCGAACGCGCTAACCTGATTATTTTGGGATGGCACCATCCCATATTCACGAACAATCGCTTGGGTGGTGCCGTAGGGCAAATCTTGAATACCGCCACGACTGATACCAGTATTTTCTTTGAATCGCGCCAAAAAGATGGCAATGGCGATCGCTTCGAGCCAATCTTCAATAACTTACTGGTTCCCTATGCAGGCAGCATTCACGATTTCTTAGCATTAGAGATAGCTATTCGCCTGTTACTAAATCACCCCGAGTCAAACTTACACATTCTGCGCGTTAGCAAGGATAGCCAGCCGTCAGTTCCACCAGGCCGCAGTTTTACACAAACCTTAGAGCTACTTCCATCTCAGGTCAGCGATCGCATTAAGATTTCTCTGGTTGCGGATAAGGAGATCGATGCGGTGGTAGAAGCAAGCAGTTCTGTAGATCTGACGATCGCAGGTGTAAGTCGCGAATGGGGTTTAGAGCGCCGCACCTTTGGGAAATATACCGATCGACTGGCAACGCGGTGTCAGTCAGCATTGCTGGTTACCCGTAAATATAAGCTGGCACCTTCCCATCTAGTTGGGATTTTGCAGATCGCTTAAAGATTGCCAAATCACCTAATCTTCTCTATAGGCAAGCACTGCATAAAATGGGTCGCTACCACCCATCCCTAAAAATGATAATAAGTTATAGGATTGAGTCTGGTTTACGATCGCTTCGGGCTTGCCAAACCCCGGTACTGCTTGCAAATAGCGTCCCACCAGATGCAAGCGACTCGCCTCCGAACCATCGCGCCACGCCTGAATCGCCTTCTGATAAAACATGCGATTGGAGAAGCTGATAATCACTACACCACCAGGTTTGAGAATGCGATGGATCTCAGCAAAAATAGCTTCGGGATACTGGAGGTATTGCACCGATACCGCAATTAAGACCGCATCAAATTCGCGATCGCTGAATGGCAGTTGCAAATTCTCATTCAGATTCTGGACAAAATAGCGATCGAGACGCGGATTGCGAGCTAATTCTTCCGCATTTAAACCGTGCCCCTCCACGTGCGCGAATTCCATTTCATCCGGCAAATGGGATACCCAGCTACTCATCAAGTCCAGAATGCGCGTTTGGGGCTTCAGGCGATCGCGATACAAATCCGTGAGTTGCTGGATAAACCCATCGTCAACATGGGTGACAAATCGAGGATAATCGTAGAAGAGGAGATCGTTAGTTTGGTCGAGCTTAGCGCGTTGTTCGGGTGATAAGAGCATGTTTAAGAAGCACAAATGTTAATGTCTTCCTTAATAATACTTAATAATTTCCGGGATTACCAGATGATTTAAATCCGCATATTGTAATCATTCTTTTGTCTGGGTAACATCCCCAAATTTGTAGAGATTATTACATACTAGACAAACCTTCTCAAATTGAAATATAAAATCGCAAGATTGAATAAGGTCTTGGATGACTTTCCATTTCTTCCGATCGTGACGAACAGCAAGAACCGAGATACAAAAGTCGGACATACAGACCCAAGTTGCCCAACTTACTGGCATTGCGAGAGAATTCATGCAGTATGAAATATCAATAATATTCTTCTCGGACGAACCCAGATCGTCAATTAATTTGTTCTCAAGACAACTCAGAGCAGTATAGAAGTCTGGAAAGACAGATATTTGCGGTTGTTGCTCGGTGGGATAATGTGGAGATATAGGAAACTGAATTTGATTTTGTAAATTAATAAATAGATTTTTATCAAGCTGCTGCTTTACTATAAAGTAGCTATGGTGTAAGACTCTTTTAAGAAACTTGGTATTAATGCTGCGCCCAAGATACGTTTTAAACTCCTTGACAGAAAGTACATGCCTAACAGCTTCCTGAGGACTACTGTAAAATAAGATCTCAGGTTTAGGGTAACTACTTTCAGCATAAGCTGCTTCAATTATCTCTATAACTTTTTCCTTATCAAGTAATTTTGTAGATACTGCGATGTTTTGCCACTTTACTCTATAGACAGCAAGTATCTCCTTTTGTCCATCCGTTAGTTCGGTAATGATGTGTTGAGACATATCGTATGGAATCTAGCAGGTATCCTAATTTTTTACCATTCTCTGTTCGATCGCATTGAGCAGTCACTCTAACTCCTGGTTGAGAACTGCATACGCCTGTTCGTTTACATGTAGTTCATCTCAAGCTCCGACAAAACTGCCTGACCGATCGCACCACCGTTAAATCCGTCCCAGTTTTTCGTAAATCCAACCATTGTTGTAGCTGTTCCACGCTCGCAATAGGAAATGCTCTACTGGTCGTCGAATCAGTGTAAACTCCATTCTCTAAAATTAGAATCTTAAGGCGATCGCTCTGATATAACCATATCTCTGGTACGGCGATTGCCTGGTAGATAGCTAGTTTATTGTCAGAGCGGCGAGCAATATCTACTTCTATGGCGAGATCGGGTGGTAAATCAGCGATCGCTGTTTGCAAGCCTTGACCTGCTCGAGCATTTTGAATGTAGAAGCAACTATCTGGTTCCAAACCTCGATTTAACTGAGGGCGGTTGATGGTCATGGCACCCAGGTCATTGAACTCATAACCCAGTTCCTCTGCCAAAGTTAAAGCGATCGCTGCTAAAACTCGATTGCTGACCTCGTGTCTTTGGCTTGGCATTCTGATTTCTAAAACTCCATTGGCAAAGGCAACCCGAGTCGAGCGATTATCCCCCAACTCTTGCAGGAGCGCCATATAGTTCTCCCACGTTAACCCAGCGATCTGGATGGCACTGCCAGGGGTAATCTCAATTTGGCTGATGGGTGTGGCGATCGCAGTCATAATTTTGTCGCCCAAGAGGTTTTATCGATATTATAGGCACTACAAAGATGCAAATTTATAGATAGGCTGCTTAATTTTTCTTTATGTTTAACGATCGCAACATTGCAGGTATTGCCGTAACACCAACTGGAACATCTTTGCTTCAGCGTCTAATTGAAATCGAAATCCAGATCGTCGATACCGACCTAAAATCTCATCTTGCCACCATATGGACAAAATATGATGGGTTTGTGTTTTGCTTAGCCACAGGAGCCGTAGTGCGCCTGATCGCACCGTTATTACAAAATAAAGCTACCGATCCAGCAGTAGTGGTGGTGGATGAAGCCGGGAAATTTGCAATTAGCCTGTGCGGAGGGCATCTGGGTGGGGGCGATCGCCTGACTCGCACGATCGCCGCTCAGTTAGGAGCGGAAGCAGTAATTACCAGCGCTTCTGAGAGTGTGCGGCTACCCGCGATCGATACATTGGGCGAGCCGTTTGGCTGGCAGCGCGGCACGGGCGATTGGAATGGAGTGGCAGGTGCGATCGCTCGCCAGGAATCTATTCAGATAATTCAGGAAGCAGGTTCGACATTATGGCAAACGGCTTTACCGCCAGGACATCCCTTTCAATTTGGCTGGACTGAATCGCACGAGCATACTTCTGCAAATTCTCCAGCAGCAAGAGTATGGATTAGCCCCACGCAAAGGCGATTCTCATCCGATGCCGATGTCCCTAAAGTGCAGTGGCATCCCCGCATCCTATGGATAGGGATTGGTTGCGAACGCGGTACACCTCGTACTCTAATCGAACGGGCGATTCAGCAGACCTGCCAGGCAAACCATCTAGCAGAAGCCGCGATCGCTGGAATTGCCACGATCGATCTCAAAGCTGATGAAGTAGGCTTATTGGAGTTCTGTCAATCGCGCAATTTGTCGCTGCGATGTTTCAGTAGCGAATCTTTGCGCGCCGTTGACGTGCCCAATCCCAGCATCGTGGTCGCCGCCGAGGTGGGTACGCCTAGCGTGGCAGAGGCAGCCGCAATTCTGGCAGCCAGGATGCAGGATGCGAGTAATTTATCAGAGCTAGAGTCAAATTCCGCATTGCATTCTCATCTGCTGGTGCCCAAACAAATATTTCGGCGCAGCGAACAGTCGGGAGCGGCAACCGTAGCGATCGCCGTGAGCCAAATGGAATTGACAGGGAGGCAGGGCAGGCTTTTGCTGGTGGGAATTGGGCCAGGCGCGTTAGATCAGATTACACCGGCGGCGCGGGTAGCATTGACGCAGGCAGATGCGATCGTTGGCTATCATCTCTACGCTCAATTAATCGAACCTTTGCTGCATCCCGGACAGATTGTCGAAACTTCACCAATTACCCAGGAACGCCAGCGGGCAAAGCGAGCGGTGGATCTGGCACAGTGGGGTTTGAGCGTCGCGATGATTTCTTCTGGGGATTGCGGGATATATGGCATGGCGGGGTTAGTGATGGAAGAATTAGAGGCTCGGGCATGGGATGGTGTCGCACCCAGCGTTGAGATATATCCAGGGATTACGGCGTTGCAAGCAGCGGCAGCGAGAGTCGGCACGCCGCTCATGCACGATTTCTGTGCCATTAGTCTCAGCGATCTGCTCACGCCGTTAGAAACGATTCGACAGCGCCTCGTCGCGGCGGCACAGGCAGGTTTTGTCACGGCATTTTACAATCCCCGTTCAGCCACCAGAACCGAACCAATGGCGATCGCGCACCGCATATTTCTAGAGCACCGCCATCTCGATACCCCAGTGGCATTGGTGCGATCGGCCTATCGTCCCGACGAACAGATTACCCTGACTACCTTAGGAGATTTGGATATTAACCAAATCGATATGTTTACCACTGTGTTGATTGGTAATGCAACAACCAGATTTTATCAAGGCAAGTTAATTACGTCCCGTGCTTATAAAAATTCGTGACTTGGGTATACTGACGCAAGCTAGCTATGTTGAACAATTCCGATGCTGGGAAAAATACTTGTTAATCGGTTCAAGATTACTAAACGACTGAGTCAGGGTGGCTTTGGCGAGACCTTTATTGCCGAAGATATGCATTTGCCAGATCGCCCCAAATGCGTCATCAAGCAACTCAAACCGATAGATAAACGCCCGTTTGTTTTGGCAGCAGCCAAGAAATTATTCGATCGCGAAGCTCAAACCCTGTACAAACTTGGCAAACACGACCAGATCCCATCCCTATTAGCCCACTTTGAAGAAGGCACGGAATTTTATTTAGCTTTAGAATTTGTTGAAGGTCAAGTACTGAGTGACGAGATCTTCCCCGGACATCCCATGGGCCAGTCCTACGTAATGCATTTGCTGCGAGACTTGTTGAGCATTCTGGATTTCGTGCACAAGCAGGGCGTGATCCATCGCGATATTAAGCCAGGCAACTTAATCCGACGCTTTTCCGACCACCGCTTAGTTCTCATTGACTTCGGTGCGGTCAAAGAAGCCGGCCTACAGCAACCCGACCCACAGGGGCATACTAGCTCGACCGTTGCTGTTGGGACATTTGGCTATATGCCGGACGAGCAAGCTAATGGTAGACCCAAGTTTACCAGCGATGTCTTTGCGGCTGGAATGCTGGCCATCCAAGCTTTGACGGGCATCTCGCCAAATCAATTACCAGAAGACCTGGCTACTGGCGAAGTGGTCTGGCGCGATCGCATCCCATTCATTGACCCCGAGCTAGCGGCAGTGCTGGACAAAATGGTGAAATCGCACTTTACGCAACGATACCAATCTGCGTCAGAAGCGTTAGAAGCCTTGGGAAAAGTAGCGGAGCCAGCCACAATAGTCTCAGTCCCTCCCACTATTCTGTCTCCTCAACCATCCACGCCAAATATTCCCCAACCTGGGTTACCCACCACAAAATCCGAGTTGCCACAAGCACCAGGCCAAACAACCATCGTAACGGCAGAAGCTGGCACAACCGCAGAAACTGACATAACCGCAGAAACTAAAGTAGACGCGGGAACGATCTCTAATCCCACCAAACCACAAAACGCTACTAAACCGCAGGTCAAGCTCCCAAATTCTCGAATTCCAACAACTCTATATAAACAAAAGTCTAGAAGTAATGGAAAACTAATATGGTTGGGAGTTGGAAGTATTGCAGTTGCGGGCGCGATCGCTAGCTACTTCTTTGTCCAATCTGAAGGCGATAAACGCCTCCTGGCAAGGCTAGAAGAAGCAAAAACCTTTAAAACCGCTGAAAACTATTCGCAATGTCTTGAGATGGCGAGATCGATTCCTTTTGGCACTCGCTATGACAAGGAGGCGAAGGCGCTTCTAGAAGATTGTCAAATTGGCCAAGCGAAACCCATCCTGGCTCAAGCGCAGCGACTCGCAAAGGAGAATAAGCTAGAAGTAGCGATCGCGATAGCCAATAAAATTCCCTCTACAAGCGCTGCGTATCCAGAGGTGCAGAAGCAAGTAGAGCAATGGGCGGAGAACTTATTGCAAATCGCCGCCAAACAATTCGAGCAAGGGAAATTAAAAGAGGCGATCGCCTTGATTAAGTCCATTCCACCAGACTCTCCCACTGGGAAGAAAGCCCAGGAATTAGCTGAGCAATTGCGAGCCCAATGGATTGCAGACGAAGCTGCCTTTAAAGCTGCCGATAAAGCTGCAAAAGAGGGGAAATGGAGCGACGCGATCGCTGCTTCGGCGCAAGTTAAAACCACCTTTTGGCAGAAGCAAACATATCCAATTATTGAGAAGGCAAATGCCGCGCTAACACCTGCGACTGCTCCTCCCACCCCCGAGCCCGTTCAAACAACCGTCCAACCAGCACAGACCGTCCAAACAACCGTCCAAACAGCCCAACCAGTGCAGCCTACTCCAACCCCTGTGGTGCAGCAAGCTCCGCCACCGCCACCGCCACCACCACCGCCACCACCGCCACCACCACCGCCGCCACCGCCACCACCGCCGCCACCGCCACCACCACCAGTAAGGTAACCCAACGTAGTTGACTCATGCATAGCAGGCGATCGCTGAGTATAGGCACGATTACCTCAATATTGATGTGGTAAGGCCACAACCAGATGCGATCCGGCAAGCTAATTACGCCCCGCTCTTACGAAAATTTGAGACAGGCGATAAACTAAAAGTAAGCTAGCTAAAATTAAACGATCGCCAATGCTGGGAACAACCCTTGTCAATCGTTACAAAATCACCAGAGAACTAAGTCACGGTGGCTTTGGACAGACATTTATTGCTGAAGATTTGCATTTGCCCGGGCATCCTAAGTGCGCGATCAAGCAGCTAAAACCAATGGACACCCGTCCGGTGGTTTTGGAAGCTGCCAAGAAATTATTCGATCGCGAAGCAGAAACCCTGTACAAACTAGGCAAACACGACCAGATCCCGTCGCTATTAGCCCACTTTGAGGAAGGTGCGGAATTTTACTTAGCGCAAGAGTTTATCGAAGGTAAGGTCTTGAGTGACGAGATTCTACCCGGTCAGCCCTTGAGTCAGCCGTACGTGGTGCAATTAATGCAGGATATCCTGCATATTCTAGATTTCGTGCACAAACAGGGTGTAATTCACCGCGATATTAAGCCAGCTAATTTAATTCGCCGCTTTTCAGACAATCGCTTAGTCCTGATCGACTTTGGCGCGGTTAAGGAAGCTAGTTTACAGCGGCTTGACCCACAGGGGCACACTAGCTCCACTATGGCTGTGGGAACCTACGGCTACATGCCCGACGAACAAGCCAATGGTAGGCCCAAATTTGCCAGCGATATCTATGCAGTTGGGATGTTGGGCATTCAGGCTTTGACTGGTGTCTTACCCAATCAACTGCCGGAAGATTTTGCCACAGGCGAGGTGGTCTGGCGCAACATGGTTCCATCGCTTTCCCCTGAGCTAGCAGAGGTGCTGGACAAAATGGCGCGATCGCATTTCACTCAACGCTATCAATCTGCTTCGGAAGCAATAGAAGCACTACAAAAAGTACCAGAACCAGTCGCAGCAATGGCAGGCGTGGCTCCTACTGTTTTACCCGCGCAATTCAATCCTCCCAGTATTGCACCACCCCCAGCTATCCAACCTTTCGTATCGCCTGTAGTACCTGCTACAGAAACTTCGAAACCTACGGAAGTGCCTCAAGTAGGTCTTCCCATTCAAACACCTGCACTAGAAACAGCAGTCCAGCCAGGTGCGATCGCAAATCCGACAACACCTCAGAATGGATTACCTCAAACCACTACTCCACAATCCAATAATCCTCCTGGAATTCCAATTTCTACAACTCCGCACAAGCAGAATTCAGGGATTAAGCTCAACAAACAACTGGTCTGGATCGGAGTTGGCAGTATTGCCGCTGCGGGCGCGATCGCCAGCTACTTTGTCGTCCAGGGAGAAGGGGATAAACGTCTCCTGGCAAGATTGGAAGAGGCAAGAACTTCTAAAGCAGCAGGAAATTATTCGCAGTGTATCGAGCGCGTAAAATCAATTCCCTCCGGCTCTCGCTATGAGGGAGAAGCTAAAGCACTTGGGGAAGAATGTCAAACTGCCCAAATCAATTCCCAAGCAAAAACTATTCTCGCAGAAGCGCAGCAACTCGCAAAGGATAACAAACTGGAAGCAGCGATTGCTGCTGCTAATAAGATTCCCTCCACCAGTTCATCCTACCCAGAAGTGCAGAAATCGATCGCGCAATGGTCTGAGAGCTTACTAAAAATTGCCACCAGACAATTCGAGCAAGGTAAATTAAAAGAGGCGATCGCCCTGACTAGATCCATCCCACCAGGTTCTCCCACTGGGAAGAAAGCCCAGCAATTAGTAACGCAATGGCAAGCACAATGGAATGCAGACGAGGCTGCCTTCAAAGCCGCAGATAAAGCTGTTAAAGAAGGGAAATGGAGGGATGCGATCGCGTCTTCGCAGAAGGTAAAAACCGCTTTTTGGAAAAAGCAAACCGATCCGATTGTTGCAAAGGCGAATGCAGCGCTGACACCCGCACCCGCACCCGCACCGGAGCCAGTCCAGGCAACGCAACCCGTCCAGACGCGAGAAACCTACGTGGAACCTGCGCCTGTCTACGAGGCTCCAGCCCCTGTCAGACCGGCACCACCACCGGAACCCGCCTACGTGCCACCCCCACCAGCACGGGAACCCAGCTTAGACAGCTTACCCGCACCTAGCAAGGGTAATTGAACAAAAACTATTTCTCGGTGAACCTGCTTTAGCTGGCGATCGCCCGCGCAGTAAATCTACTTCAACCTAGTTGGTAGAACTCCCGATTATTGTGAATTTCTATAGCGGTTTTCAGATCGGAAAGAGTAGGGGGTTTGGGGGCGTTGCCCCCAAGAAGGGGAGGCAAGGCGGTCTTGGGGGTTCCCCGCTAGAGCCACTGCCGTGTGGAACCCCTTCACCCCAAAAATAAAACCCGTTCTCAACTGAAAAGCGCTATACCTAATTTGAGGCTTGAGGATCGGACAATGGCTCAGTCTAGTAAAGTGGAATGATGGTTGTTAAACATGAATGCGATCGCTCCTCAATCTATCTATATTTAACAACTCCTCGATCTAACACCCTATATCAAAGCCATTAGTCAACTGGATGAGCAATTTCAGTAATGTGTTCTAGTTTTTCTCGCCTTTTCTTAAGCGATCGCTGGCATTCTTAAATCCAAGTACGATGAGAATATTGGCGATCGTCAGCAAAGACTCGGCTCCCCCATGTAAAAAATCCACATTGGCCAGAGATTCTTTGTAAACCAACTTGGCATAAATGCCAACGGGAATGGTCACGGCCACAAATACGAGCGTACCATAAAAACCCCAGAGGGCTAGTTTGGGCATTTTCCCCGATCTGGTAATAAACCAAAGAAATGCTAAGTAGGGAAATAACGAAAGTGCGAAGAGGGCATCTTTTGTCAACATGATGATTTCGTTAAAAACTTTGCCGTTGGTAATTTGTACGGCTCTCTACATAAGATAATTAGTATCTTTGAATATAGCAATCTCGATTTACAACTAAACACATGTCCAGTCCTGCCACCACCATTACCGTTGATTTCAGCCATGCCAAACTAGCATCCAGGAATTATGAGATTGCGATCGCACCCCAAAGCTTGCCATACCTGGGCAAAAAAATGATGGAGCTGGAAATAGGCAAGAAAAGTAAAAAGGTTTTAGTGGTTTCTAATCCAGTCATATTCAAACATTATGGTACCACCGTTACCACATCGCTCCAGTCAGTTGGGTATGAAGTTGCCGATCTGATCTTGCCGGCTGGCGAACGTTACAAAAATGCTAACTCCCTGCAAAAAATCTACGATGCCGCACTTGCGCATCGGCTAGAGCGCGGCTCGACCATTGTGGCATTAGGTGGCGGCGTGATTGGCGATATGGCTGGCTATGCCGCTGCCACCTGGTTGCGGGGTATTAGTCTCGTCCAGGTGCCAACCACTTTGCTGGCTATGGTCGATTCCGCAATTGGCGGTAAGACGGGAATCAACCACCCCCAAGGCAAAAACCTGATTGGTGCTTTTCACCAGCCTCGTCTGGTTTGGGTCGATCCCGACGTGCTGCGTACCCTACCAGCACGCGAGTTCCGCACTGCTATGGCTGAGGTAATCAAATACGGCGTAATTTGGGACGCAGAATTATTCGAACAGATGCTGCAAAGCAAACGCCTCGACCAATTGCGCTATATCAAGCCAGATCTGCTGTTTGCCATCTTATCTCGCTGTGCCCGAGCCAAAGCGGAAATTGTTTCCCAAGATGAAAAGGAAGGTAATATTCGCGCTATTCTCAACTACGGTCACACGATCGGTCACGCGATCGAGGCGGTTACTAACTATCGCCTCTTCAATCATGGCGAAGCGGTCGGATTGGGTATGATTGCTGCTGGTGCGATCGCTGCCTCATTAAACTTCTGGACAGAGGCAGAGCGCGCAAAACAACAAATCTTAATCGAAAAGGCTGGCTTGCCACAGCAGCTACCAACCGACATAGATTTGCACGAGATTGTAGCGGCTCTATCTAAAGATAAAAAGGTTACAGATGGTAAAGTACAGTTTGTTGTACCAACTACTATTGGGAAAGCTATGGTTACAGACCAGGTGACAGCGGATACAGTCAGCAAAGTTTTGACGCAAAACTTGACACCCTGAAATTGAAATGTTTACTATAATGACACCAATATGTCAAGCAGTAAATTCTGCTTAGCATCAACAATTATAGCTATAGCCAACAGGCTTAGGACGGGTTGCAGGGGTTCCACCCCTGCGTGGGGGCGCAGCCCCCACCCCCCTGCACTAACCGATCTGTCTACGGCTATAGGTTAAAAATTAAAACAACAATATCGGAGTAAACTTAACAGATTTTTCATGAAGAAACCCAATCGAGACCTTCCTGCAATTAATGAGCGAATTAGATTTCCTAAGATTAGAGTAATCGATGCCGATGGCGGACAACTGGGGATAATGACTCCCAAGGAGGCTCTTAAAGTAGCGGAAGAAAAAGAACTCGATTTAGTACTTGTCAGCGATAAAGCCGATCCTCCTGTCTGCCGTGTCATGGACTATGGCAAGTTTAAGTTCGAGCAGGAGAAAAAAGCGCGCGAGGCTCGCAAAAAACAACACACTGCTGATGTCAAAGAAGTTAAGATGCGCTACAAAATTGAGGAACACGACTACCAAGTGCGCATTAACCACGCCGAGCGCTTTCTCAAGGATGGGGACAAAGTCAAAGCAACCGTTATGTTTAGGGGGCGCGAGATTCAGCATGTCGATCTAGCTGAAGAACTATTAAATCGGATGGCAGTTGACCTGGGCGAAGTAGCAGAAATCCAGCAAGCACCAAAGCGCGAGGGGCGTAATATCACAATGCTCATGGCACCTAAAAAATAGATCGAGCGAGATAGTAATAAATCGCAAAATGCCCCAGCCTATTCCAGGTTGGGGCATTTTGATTAATCTAGTAAGGTGGGCAGTATGCCCCACCTTACTAATTACTGATAGACCATTTTTACTTTTTAGTGACCTTGGGCGGTTCGCGGAAGAAAATCGCGAAAAAGAACAGACCGATAATGCAAGCAAAAATTAATACGTATGCAATACTTTCCATATATGTCTATACCTTAAACGCTTACACGAGTAGACTTGTCGCCCACCTTTTGGAAGGCACCCCATTCGACTTGTTCTTCTTCGAGGTCGGGATCGATACCCGCAAACACATCGCGGAATAGCGTACGCGCACCATGCCAAATGTGACCGAAGAAAAACAGCAGTGCAAAGACGGCATGACCGAAGGTGAACCAACCGCGAGGGCTAGTCCGGAATACACCGTCTGAATTAAGGGTTTCCGAGTCAAAATTAAAGGCTTCGCCGAGTTGAGCCTGACGAGCTAATTTTTTCACAGTGGGCGGATCGGTAAATGTTTTACCATCTAAAGCGCCACCGTAGACTGTAGCCGTGACTCCAGCTTGCTCAAAGCTATATTTGGATTCAGCCCGACGGAAAGGAATGTCAGCACGGACAATGCCTTCGCTATCCTGTAGTACTACGGGGAAAGTTTCAAAGAAGTTGGGCATGCGACGGACACTCAACTCATGACCTGCCTTATCAGTGAAGACAGTGTGCCCCAACCAACTTTTCGCAATACCATCGCCATTGTTCATGGGACCAGCGCGGAACAGGCCACCCTTAGCAGGGCTGTTACCAACGTAATCGTAGAACGCTAGCTTTTCCGGAATAGATCCCCAAGCCTCGCTGCGAGAAATGCCATTAGCAATTCCCGTTTCGACGCGACGCTCGATTTCTTGCTGGAAGTAGTTGTTATCCCACTGATAGCGGGTGGGACCGTATAATTCAATTGGTGTAGCGGCAGCACCATACCACATCGTACCTGCCACTACGAAAGCAGCAAAGAATACGGCGGCAATACTGCTAGATAGTACGGTTTCGATGTTGCCCATCCGCAGAGCCTTATAGAGACGTTCTGGAGGACGGACGGTCAGGTGGAACAAACCAGCAATGATGCCAACAATACCAGCAGCAATGTGGTGGGCGACGATACCACCGGGGTTGAATGGGTTAAACCCATCCGGCCCCCATTCTGGTGCCACGGCTTGAACGTGTCCCGTTAAACCATAGGGGTCGGAAACCCACATGCCAGGGCCGTACAGGCCGCTGAGGTGGAAAGCACCAAAACCAAAACAAAGTAATCCGGACAAAAATAAATGAATACCAAACATTTTGGGCAAATCTAAAGCAGGTTCGCCCGTACGCGGATCTCTAAATAGTTCTAGATCCCAATTCACCCAGTGCCAGATGGCAGCAAGGAAGAGCATCCCTGCCAGCACAATGTGGGCAACAGCCGTACCTTCAAAAGTCCAAAAACCAGGGTTAGTTGCTGTTTCACCTGTAATGCTCCAGCCGCCCCAGGAATCGGTGATGCCCAGGCGAGCCATAAATGGCAGCACGAACATGCCTTGTCGCCACATTGGGTTAAAAACGGGGTCGCTAGGATCGAAGGTGGCAGTCTCATAGAGAGCCATTGACCCTGCCCAGCCTGCCACTAGGGCAGTATGCATAAGGTGTGTTGCAATCAGCCTTCCTGGATCGTTCAGGAGAACTGTATGCACTCGATACCAGGGTAATCCCATTTGCTATTAATCCTCTATCGATGATGATCTTAATGATTCTTTATCTTAAATGATAAGAGACCGCTGAACCGAGCGATCGCTCGATCGTGAGTCACTGCTTATCCAAAAATTTTATTGGTATTTCCCATACATATGACATATATATGACGTATATAGGGGAAATTTTTGCTATTCAGGAATTTCATAGAATCAGCCTAGATGGCAAGCTTCCACGATCCAGTTAGCAAGCTATATAGATAGTTAGTATTCTACTAGTACTAGCTGCTAAAGCATTGTTTTGACTGCAACTATGGCTAGTCTGACTTATATCTTATTACAACATGGGCTTTCATGCGGCAACTGCTTTAGTACTGCTTTAGTTGCCAATGCAATTAGCTGTATGCTACCGATTGCATTCAATTCCAGTATGCTGAAGCAACCTACTAACCAGTTTTTTGTTAATGGTATTAATGCTAGATTATTAAATCTAGAGGATAAACATATCTCGATTGGTTGAATCCTAGATAAAGACTCATGCCTTCCCCAAATTCTTCATTAAAAAACACGTTCTCTAGAACTGAGATCAGGCGACTAGAAGATCTACTGCCCCCAGAGCTGCAAGCATGGGTAAAGGTGATCCCTGCGGACGGCATTCGTCCCAAATTAATTACCTGCGAAGAGGCAGGTGGCGATGAGGTTGTGGTCATTATAGATATGTTGAAGTGGGAAAGGCTGGCACAGGATCAGCGCAACCTCTTGTTTTGGCACGAAGTCGCGCGCATTCAAAATGACACCATTCCTAAAGATGGTTGGGAGGTGGCTGCTCTAGCTATTGGTTTAGGTGGTGCGGTTGGCGAGCTATGGGTACAAAACGGCTTGCTGTTTGTCCTGGCGCTAGCTATCTGTGGTGTTGCCGGGTTCCAACTATGGCGGCGCGGCAGCACTAAAAAAGACATTAAGACTCTGATTGAAGCAGATCGAGGCGCGATCAAGCTAGCAGTCCGCAATGGCTACGCCCTACCTGCTGCCTATAAAAGTTTGGGTAGTGCGCTGAAGCTATTGGTAAATGAAGCTGAGGGCGGTAGGCAAAGGAACAACATGGATAAAAGACTTGAAGCACTAAGGGCCGAAGCTGCCAAAGCTCGACGCAGCTACGAGGGCGCTGGCGAATAAATTCGCGCCTATACGAACCCAGTCTGCGGAGGCAGACTGGGTTCTGACAATCTGCGCAGGCGGATTTTGTTTTTGTAGGTGCAGTTACTCTTCGAGAAGCCGCTTCGTGTCTACAGCCGCCAAGCACAAGGTTTTGTCAGTCAAACAGGCCAAAAGCTAATTTTTGCAGTCTTGCGGTTGATGCCGACTCAGTTTCGCGCGCTGTAAAATAGAGATAAACTAAGCCCGTGAGATTTCGAGTTGAGAGCTTTATATGTCAAGCTTTAGTCAAAAATTTATGAAACGCTTTAAAACGATCGCGCGATCGCTGGTAGCTATCTGTCTGGTGGCTCTCGTATTTTTTAGTCACGCTGGCAATGCCCTGGCCCGTAGAGGTGGTGGGCGCATTGGCGGTGGGTCCTTTAGAGCCCCAACTCGTTCAATTCCTAGCCCCAGTCGATCTGGTGGTAACTACTACCCTGGCGGCTACTATCCTGGTGGCAGCAGTTTCTTTTTGTTACCGTTTTTCTTTGGTGGTGGCGGCGGCGGTTTGTTCAGCATGTTGATCTTGCTTGCGATCGCTGGGGCCGTGCTGCAAGCATTTCGCGGTAACTCTGACTCCGAAGCAGGTATAACTAGCGACACCAGCAAAGTTACCCTGGCTAAGCTCCAGGTAGGGTTACTGTCATCGGCGCGGGAGTTGCAAACCGACCTGAGCCGTTTAGCCCTGGAAGCGAATACGGGTTCTGCGGAAGGTTTAGCATCGATTTTGCGGGAAACTACGCTGTCCCTACTACGCCATCCCGAATACTGGGTTTACGTAAGTAGTGGCAAAGAGATCGCTCAGTTTGCCCTCGCGGAACAGAAATTTAATAGTATGGCGATGTCCGAACGCAGCAAGCTTACCGAAGAAGTAATCTCTAATGTTAACAGTCGCCTGTACCAGGCTCCTACTGCGTCTAAATCTCTGTCAGCGGCAGGTGAAATTGCGCTCGAACATCCTAGCGAGTTTGTGGTAGTGACTTTAATAGCAGCGATCGCGGGTGAGTCGTTAGGGAACCTCGCAAAAGTGCGATCGGCAAGCGAATTGAAGCAGGCTTTAAACGCGATTGGTTCAATTCCAGCAGATCGCCTCCTTGCTCTAGAAGTTCTGTGGGAGCCTCAGTCCGAGGAGTTTACCCTTACTTCTGAAGAAGTACTAACGGTATATCCAGAGTTAGTGCGAATTTAATAGATCGTCAATGGAGAGTTCAAAAAATTCCTCGCCGACAATAGGCGAGGAATTTTTTGATCGGACTTCAGTAGGATTCCTTAAGTAGTGTATAGAAAGAGGTGCGATCGCCCCCAAGGTGTAGCTTAAGAAAAGCTTTATAGATCAACGATCCCAGCCTGGCGCTTTTAGACTTAAGTACGACTGCTTACAAACAAAGCGAATGAATTTATAGGTAGCGATCGTTATGACTAAATTAAAAGTTGGTATCAACGGATTCGGACGCATTGGCAGGCTTGTCCTGCGGGCAGGAATCGGTAACCCCGATCTGGAATTTGTCGGCATTAACGACCTCGTACCGCCAGATAACCTGGCGTATCTGTTCAAATATGATTCCACGCACGGAATCTTTGACGGCAACGTCACCGCTAGAGAAAACGGTATCGATATTGACGGTCATTTTATTCCCTGCACGTCAATTCGGAATCCTGCCGAGTTGCCCTGGGCAAAAGCGGGAGCCGATTACGTGGTGGAATCTACTGGTCTATTTACAGATTACGACGGAGCGGCGCAACACGTTGCGGCTGGGGCCAAGCGCGTAATTATCTCCGCTCCTACCAAAGACCCAGCCCGAGTACCAACCTTCCTGGTGGGAGTGAACCATCAAAACTTCGATCCAGGTAAAGATGTGGTGGTTTCCAATGCCAGTTGCACGACTAATTGCCTTGCCCCAGTTGCTAAAGTGCTTAACGATAATTTCACGATCGCTGAAGGTTTGATGACCACCGTACACGCCATGACCGCCACCCAACCCACCGTAGACGGCCCCAGCAAAAAGGACTGGCGCGGCGGTCGCGGTGCCGCACAGAATATCATTCCGTCTTCTACGGGTGCGGCGAAGGCGGTGGCGTTGGTATTGCCGGAACTGAAAGGCAAACTTACAGGTATGGCTTTCCGCGTGCCGACTCCGGATGTATCGGTGGTAGATTTGACGTTCAAAACGGAGAAGCCCACCAGCTATAAAGAAATTTGTGCTGCCATGAAAGAGGCTTCAGAAAACGGCCTCAAAGGTATTCTCGGTTATACGGACGAAGATGTAGTTTCCATGGATTTTAAGGGTGACTCGCGTTCCAGTATCTTCGATGCTGGAGCAGGAATCGAACTCAATTCCAACTTCTTTAAAGTCGTATCCTGGTATGACAACGAATGGGGCTATTCCTATCGCGTTGTTGACCTCATGCTATCGATGGCAAAGAAGGACGGAATTCTTTAGGGATAATCGCCAGGAATTTGTAGGGTGGGCATTGCCCACCCTACACGAGAAATTCATGTTGGAGTAGGTTTAGCAAGAGGTTTGAACTTTGCCAATATAGCTTGGACAAAACCTGCCCCTAACAATGAACTTTTTATAGTAGTCCTGAACGGCTTACCCTATCAGCTAAACAGCATGTCTACACTGATTCTAATTCGTCACGGTCAGAGCATCTGGAATGCCGCCAATAAATTTACCGGATGGGTAGATGTGCCGCTCAGTAAAAGGGGGCGGGCAGAAGCTGTCTGTGCCGCCTTTAAGATCGGCGCGTACGAAATCGATGTCTGCTTCACCAGCTTGCTGATTCGGGCGATCGAGACAGCGGTGATTTGCCTAACCGAATGCGAAGGAGTTTGCATGGGTAAAAGCCCCATCCTCAAGCATGGCAAGGACGATCCCCAGTGGCATGACTGGGATCGCTACGAAGGCGATCGCGCTCAGGAATTGCCAATATTCCCCAGTGCCGCCCTCGACGAGCGCTATTACGGCGATCTCCAGGGTTTAGATAAAGCTGAGACGGCGGCTAAATTTGGCGAGGCTCGGGTGGCAGCATGGCGGCGTTCCTTTAGCGATCGCCCGCCCCACGGCGAAAGCCTCGAAGATACGATGCGGCGCACCCTGCCATTTTTTCGCGATCGCATTTTTCAGCATCTGTTACAAGGTGATAACGTTTTGGTTGCCGCCCACGGCAACTCATTGCGCTCGATTATCATGGAGTTAGATAATCTAAGCGCTGCCGAAGTTCCCAATCTGGAACTAGCGACGGGCGTTCCGATCGCCTACGAAATCGATCGCACAGGTCAAGTCACCCACAAACAGATCTTGAGTTGATGGCTATAACGTTAACAAAACTGGTTTGAGATGGGGTGTGAGGTGCTGCCCAGCGCATGGGTTCCACCCCTGCACCCCGCTCTAGATTAAGCACTATTAAGCAATAGATTGACAAAGGAGCAAAAACATGGGCCAAAATCTACTAGAACAACTAAAAGAAATGACTGTCGTGGTGGCAGACACTGGCGATATCAACGCGATCGAAGCTTTTACCCCACAGGATGCTACTACTAACCCCTCCCTGATTACCGCTGCCGCCCAGATGCCGCAATATCAGGAAATTGTAGACCGCACGCTCAAACAAGCAAAGCAAGACGCAGGTGAAGGGGCGACATCAGACCAAATTGTCTCCCTGGCATTCGATCGCCTCGCCGTTGCCTTTGGCCTGCGCATCCTCAAAATTATTCCAGGTCGCGTGTCTACGGAAGTCGATGCCCGCTTGTCCTACGATACAGAAGCAACAGTTGCCAAAGCTCGCCAGTTAATCGCACAGTACGAAGCGGTTGGTGTTTCGCGCGATCGCATTCTCATCAAAATCGCCTCTACTTGGGAAGGAATTCGTGCCGCCGAAATCCTGGAGAAGGAAGGCATTCACTGTAACTTAACATTGCTATTTGGCTTGCATCAAGCGATCGCCTGCGCCGAAGCAGGCGTGACTTTGATTTCCCCCTTTGTCGGGCGCATCCTTGACTGGTACAAAAAAGAAACTGGGCGAGACAGCTATCCGCCTGCCGAGGATCCGGGCGTGCTCTCCGTCACCAACATCTACAACTATTTCAAGAAATTCGGCTATAAAACCGAAGTAATGGGAGCCAGCTTCCGCAATGCCGCAGAGATTACCGAATTGGCAGGCTGCGATCTGCTCACCATTTCCCCAGCGTTACTGGCAGAGTTGCAAGAGACAGTGGCTGAACTGCCGCGCAAGCTCGATCCAGACAAAGCCGCTCAGTCGGAGATTACCAAACTGCATATCGATAAGGAAACTTTCGATCGCATGCACGAGAGCGATCGCATGGCATCGGACAAGCTGACGGAAGGCATTCATGGCTTTACCAATGCCTTAATTGCTTTAGAGAAATTACTCGCCGATCGCCTCAAGCTGCTCGAAGGCAATGAAACGCTCAGCCATGCAGCGGAGGATGTATTCCGCGTCTACGATCTCGATGGGGATGGCTTTATTACCCGCGAGGAGTGGTCGGGTACCGATGCCGTCTTTGATGCCCTCGACATCAATAAAGATGGCAAAATTACGCCGGAAGAGATGGCAAGTGGGATTGGTGCAGCCTTTTATTTAGCCAGCGTTTAGGATCTCGTTCGCAAATCAAACCTCTGTAGGAGTAATTCTCTCGCGGTTGCTCCAATTCGGTTTCAGTTACCCCTTTACTTGAAGTCCGCGCAGGCGGACTTTGTTCGTGCAGCCGCGACTTTTAGTTGCCAGGGCAATATTCTCTAGAGAAAAGAGACATCTCATATGAGCCTCAAGTTATACTTTCTGCGGCATGGGCAAACAGAATTTAGCCATGCCAATGCCTATTGTGGCGATCTAGACCCAGAGTTGACCCCAGAGGGATTGCAGATGGCAAAAGCGTTTGGTGTAACTTACAAAACAACACCCTGGGTGGCGGTTTTTGTCAGTCCCATGCGACGCACGATCGCCACCGCCAAGCCCCTATGCGATGCTATCGGCATCGAGATGCAATTGCGCGGCGGTCTGAAGGAGATATCCTATGGTAAATGGGAGGGTATGTCGCCGGAACAAGTTAATCGCGATTTTCACGACGACTACATTCGCTGGCTCGCAGAGCCAGGATGGTACTCCCCCACTGGTGGCGAAACTGGCGTTTGCATCCAGCGTCGAGCTGCGCGGGTACTCGAAGAGATTGAGGAAACTTACAAAACGGGCAACGTGCTCGTTGTTTCTCACAAAGCCACAATCAGAATTATGCTCTGCGAACTGATGGGAATTGATGTCGGTCGTTTCCGCGATCGCATTGGTATGCCCGTCGCCTCCGTCAGTATTGTGGAAATGGCAATGCACGGGCCTTTATTGCACGTCATGGGCGATCGCACTCACCTCAGCGAGTACCTGCGCAATCTGGAAGGGACGTAATCGCAATATCCTGTGGTTTAGTCAAACATTTATATACAGCACCATGTCACTACCAGAAACCCTGCGCGATCGCCGCCAAAAACTCGCCAACTTATGCCCGCATCCAGTAATTCTGTGGTCGGGACAAAGCCATGCCCGCAACTTTCCCCATAACACCTATCCGTTCCGCGCCAGCAGTCACTTCCTCTACTTTGCCGGACTACCCATCGAAAATGCGGCAATTCGCTTAGCATCCGGCAAACTGGAACTCTTTATCGACGAAAGCAGCCCTGACAGCGCCCTGTGGCATGGGGAGATGCCGCTGCGTTCGGAAATTGCCGAGGCGATCGGAGCCGATGCCGCCTTCCCTTTGTCTGAACTTGCTACAAAAACAGACTCCGCTGCCACGATCGCCGTGCAGGATAGTTCCACATATACCGAGCAGACCCAACTGCTCCATCGCGAAATCCATCCCCAAACTGCGCCTACAGGTATCGATCTAGATTTAGCATCAGCAATTGTGGCGCTCCGGCTCGCTCACGATGCTGGAGCGATCGCAGAGTTACGCAAAGCCTCAGAAGTTACAGTTGCAGCCCACAGCGCTGGTATGACCGCTACCGCCACCGCCAAGCGCGAATCGGATATTCGTGCCGCGATGGAAAGTGCCATTATGGCAGCAAATATGGCCTGCTCTTACCAAAGTATCGTCACCGTGCATGGAGAAGTGCTGCATAATAATCGCTACCACCATGTCCTCAACTCTGGCGATCTGCTCTTAGCTGATGTGGGTGCGGAAACTGAGACTGGTTGGGCAGGCGACGTTACCCGCACCTGGCCAGTATCGGGACGATTTTCCCACAGCCAGCGAGAGATTTACGATATTGTCCTTGCCGCCCACGACACCTGTATTGCCAATGTCAAACCCGGAGTGGAATATCAGGATATCCATCTCTTAGCATGTCGCACGATCGCCTCTGGACTGGAAGATATCGGCATTCTGAAGGGCAAAATCGACGACCTCGTCGATATGGATGCCCATGCTCTATTCTTCCCACATGGCGTGGGTCATCTCCTCGGTTTGGACGTGCATGATATGGAAGATTTAGGCGACCTGGCTGGTTATGCGGCGGGGCGAGTCAGGAGCGATCGCTTTGGCCTATGTTACCTGCGCTTAAATCGCCCCTTGCAGGCAGGGATGCTGGTCACGATCGAACCCGGCTTTTATCAGGTGCCCGCCATTTTAGAAGATCGAGAGCGGCGCGATCGCTACAAGGATGTCGTTAATTGGGAGCGTCTAGCCCAATTTGCTGACGTGCGCGGCATTCGCATTGAGGACGACGTACTGGTAACCGACACTGACTGCGAAGTCCTGACCGTAGCGTTGCCAACCGATCCAGATCTCATCGAGCAAAAATTGGCAGCTTAAATTGGCAGGTTCGCTAAAGTTCGAGTACAATTAGTGCGAGCTTATGGTACAAAATTAACCAATTGAGCCATGTCTATGCTAAGGAGTTGAAATTATGTGTGTAGGATGCCTTATTACATCAGCAATTTTAGCGTTTAGCCCCGTGCAAACTGGTACAGCCCCCCAGCAACCCCAGGCTAACCTGACGCAACAAAGACAGATCGCGATCGCGCGGGTAATTAAGCAACTCCCAGCATCAAACGATGTCAAGCTGCTACGCGAAGGTTTGGAGTCAATTCAAGGGCAATTATCCGTCGCGATCGACGACAACGAAGCCCAGCAAATCCTCAAAACTGAGGTTGCAAGCCTCTCGCAAAGAATTACAGCCGATTCCAATGGCAAATTCATGTTTGAGACCCTGGATCGAATCATCACCGAAGACGACACTCCATCCCTGTGGCAGCAGAAATCACTATCAAACCAGAAAGCCCCGAGCTTTCAATGGGGTTGGCTAAAACATTAAGGGATCCGCAATTAAATAACCTACCACGATCGGGAATGCGCCTCTGTAAGGGCGAACGGCCGTTCGCCCTTACGATTGTTATCCTATCAACCTGCAACTCCCTTAAGGGATTTCTCCTCTCTCAGACAGATGGCGCTTGGCAGCTTGCCACAGGCTTTCCATTTCTGCCAGCGTATGCTCGCTCAGAGGTTTGTTAGCAAAACTTTCCATATGTTCGATGCGAGCAATAAATCTCTGGTTCGTACTGTGTAACGCCTCAGTAGGATCGAGATCGTACCACCGTGCAATGTTAATTATGGTGAACAGGAGATCGCCCAATTCGGCTTGCTGCCGTGCTTTATCCTCATACGATAGAGCATGACGAAACTCGCCCAGTTCTTCCTGAAATTTATCCCAAACTCCATCGATATTATCCCACTCAAATCCCTGCGCTGCCGCCTTTTGGGAGATTTTCATCCCTGCCATCAGCGGCGGTAAACTGCGCCCGTAGCGGTTCAGCTTCCGACTCAACTTCTGCGCTTCGGCTGGATCTTCTCCCTTTTCGGCTGCTTTAATCCGTTCCCAATTGCGATGGACTTCATCCATATTTTCTACGTTCAGATCGCCAAAGACGTGAGGATGCCGACGAACCAGCTTCTGCGCGATACCTTCAGCTACCTCCGCGATCGTAAACTGGCCGCGATCGCTGGCTACTTGAGACTGCAACACTACCTGCAAAAGCAAATCGCCTAATTCTTCTGCGATCGCGCTGGTATTGCCGCTGCGAATGGCAGCCACAGTCTCGTAGGCTTCTTCAATGATATAAGGAATCAACGTTTCGGGTGTCTGTGCCAGATCCCAAGGGCATCCGCCTTCAGGCGATCTCAGCTTTGCCACCACATCCAGCAAATGTTGCAGAGCAGATAATTTGTCGTCCATGAGTGAATGGCACTTAAATAAGCAAAGGACATAGATAAAAAGTCTTCAAAGCCCGATCTAGATAGCTCGAAAGCTTAAAGACCCCAAAATCTATGACTAATCATAAGCCCAACTAGATGGAAATGCTCAAACAAAAATTTGAGCAGACTATTAGGACTACTCTCTTAAATCTCTGGGGCGGTTATCAACTGGCCAATAGCGTAAATAACCTCGCCCAACGATATTCTCTGCAGGTAAAAAGCCCCAAATATGAGAGTCAAGGCTATTGTTGCGATTATCGCCCATCACCCAGTAGCGATCTGGCGGCACGGTAAAGCTGGGTTTACCACTAACCTGGACAATCTGCTCCGGCTGAAAGCATTGCACGCAGTCATTTGAACCTTTCGTAGGTAGATTGTAGTTTGTCGGTTCCTTAACGTATGGTTCGCTCAGTGCTTGCCCGTTGATAAATACCTTCCCATCTTGAATGCTAAGGCGATCGCCCGGCATCCCAATTATTCGTTTTACAAAGACCGTTTTAGGGTCACTTGTCACAGGGTTAGCAGGTGGATTAAATGCTATTATTTCAGTCCGCAATGGTTTTCGCAGGCGATATGAGATCTTATCAATTAGAAGGCGATCGTCTGCCTGCAATGTTGGCTCCATCGAACTAGCAGGTATGTATCGAGGTTCAACAACAAACGCTCTAGTAGCTGCACTCAGTAGTGTAAATGCGAGCAGTACTATCAAATAGACACTTAGGAAAATTAAAATTAATTTTTTCGATGATTCTCGGCGAGTGGGTGCAGATATGTAGGCATGATAGGAAACGACAGTACCAAATACGATTTCAAGTAATCCTACAAAAAAATCTGACGAACTCAATAGAACAATCCATAGAGCAATTAATCCAGCTCCAACAACCCACTGCCGCAAATAGATATGCCCAATTCCAGGAATAATTCTAGACAGGAAAGCTGCTAACCAGGGATCTTTATTACTGCGTCTAAGTTGCTCGAAATCAGTATCGTTGCTCTCCCTAGCAGATTTGTGGGCATCAAACAAATTCCAAATACTAAAGCCTATAGAGAGCAACCCTAAATTGAGCGCCAGGATGGAATTACCCTGAGGACTCAGTAAAGCCCAAAAAGCTGATATAAGCAGTGCCAGTGCCAGACCTATAAAAATCCATCCCTTAAGTGCTTTGCCTGCATATATTTGCCCGATACCCGGAAAAATTCCCGATAGGCTTACCACAAGCCAGGGTTCTTTGCTAGTAGGTAGGTCGGTATTCATAATAGGTGGAAGATTTTGCGCTTCAACGAACGTCCGAATTCACTGACGACGGCGATCGCGGCGCGTTAAGTAAGTCAGATAGCCAACTCCAACTGTAACAGAAACGAGAAGAACGAAGGCTATCCATGTAATAGCTGTAATGGTAATGTCGTATCCTGACATTTTTCTTAGTTTTTTACTTAACTATGTCAATACTACAAACCGTTACGTCCCCACACCACAAAGGCGATCGACAGCGTAAACATGCCTAGTAATGCCACCCAACCAAATGTCAAAATATCCATATGCTACGTTTTACAAAAATTGATTAATTTCCATAAATAATAATACGACACTATATACCTACCTAATACGCCGTCTACCTAATCGACCCATGCCGCTTAAAATTATTGACAGCTATGACGCTAGTTTTGAGCTAGATCCGGATGCCAAAACTGCCCTTTTTGCTCTATTAACAGGCACGGCTTTTTTGAGCCAGATCGCCGAGCAGTTGCAGTGTGCCAAAGTCGAATTTATGGAATTGGTGTTTCAGCCGGTGCCCTACACCACATCTGCACCCAAGGGGATGCCGCCGGAGTTCGAGCAGTATCATGACTCCCCTCACCATGCCATTATCAACGTGCCGCCTAATTTTATGTTCAAGGCTAAGGTGTTTAAACCCAGCCGCCTCTGCGCTATATATCGCAAGATCTTTTAGCCAAAATCTCTGTAGGGGGCAGGTTTTGCCAAAGTCTATTGGCAAGAACTGATTAAACCTCATCCAAACCTGCCTCTACCTCAGAAAATTACATCTTATTTTCAAGAACGATCCTTTATAGTTCGTTTAACATGCAGGTAATTTAATGCTCAAACGGATTCAGCAATATCGCGAGGTTTGGTTGCCGGTTGTTTTTTGCCTAGCGATTTTCCCAGCCTGCCTATTGGGGTTTCTGATTGTCAAATACAGCGTTAACGTCCCGTTTCAAGATCAGTGGGCGATCGCGAGATTATTACCGAAATGGGTCGAGGGTACTCTTTCCTTTAGCGACCTGATTGCCCAACATAACGAGAGCCGCAAGTTTTTTCCGCGCCTGATTTTTCTCACCCTGGCGCAGTTTACCCACTGGGACTCGCGCTACGAGATGCTGGTTTCGTTTCTCCTGGCTTGTCTGGTGGCGGTTAATATTTATCGTCTCAATCGACTCACTATTGGTGGTAGTGCCGTACAAGGATTGTTGCTAGCAGCGATCGCTAATCTAATCATTTTCTCGCCCGTGCAATGGGATAACTGGTTGTGGGGCATTCAGGTAGTGGTATTTATGCCCATTGCCTGTATCACCACCGCCATTTCGGTTTGCTATTCCCAACTCAAACTCAACACCAAATTTGGCATTTGCCTGGGTTTAGCCATTGTCAGCATGTACTCCTATGCCAATGGCATCCTGTACTGGTTGGTAGTGTTTCCCGTTCTCTTCCCAACATGGCGCGATTGGCTTGCCCATCGGCGATTGGTCGTAGTCTGGTGGATCGGTTTTGCGATCGCCTGCGCGATCTATTTCTACAATTACCAAAAGCCAGCCCAAACCCCCAGTTTTGCCTATGCTTTGACACATCCCATCGCAGCGGTCCATTATTTCCTCGCCTTCCTCGGCAATCCATTAGGATATGGTGGTGTTTTACCACTGGTTCTGCAATCGTCCATTGTTGGATTATTGCTACTATTGTTAGCTGGGGGCATCTGCCTGTATTTCACCAAACATCCCAAGTTAATCTATCCCAACCGTGGCTGGTTGAGCTTGGGAGCCTATTCATTACTGAGCGCCTCGATTACTACGCTCGGTCGAGTTGGTTTTGGCATCGAGCAGGCTACGTCATCGCGATACACGACCTTTTCGTTGTATTTCTTGGTGGCATTGATACATTTGGGTTGGGGGGCAGGGGTTGGAGGTTGGAGGTTGGGCGGGGGATCCCGCAGGAGTTTAGCATTTGTCTGTCAATCTCCTCATCAAACGCAAGAATTCCTGACAAACGCTAAACCCTTACTGGACGGGAGTGGGGGCGGTTGGGAGTGGGGGCGGTTGGGAGATTGGCGGCGATTTTCGAAGGTGGCGATCTCGGCTGGAATAAGCATTCTCTTACTTCTGCATAGTCAAACTTTCATCTATTCCGTGCAGATGATGGGATACACCAGAACCAGCCGCTTGCAAGGGAAAGCGTGCTTGCTTTTAATTAACAATTTCGTGCAAGAGGATTGTCTCAGAGAGAAAGTGAGTCCCCGCCTATCTGTGGTGCAGGAGCGCGTACACCAGATCGATAAATATGGATTCTTGAAACCACCTTTACTCACTACAAAAGTTGCAGAGGATATCAGTGGAGATAGTTCTGAGAATGCAAATAAATACGGCTACTTTGACAGTCTGCATCGAAACTCAGATGGGAGCTATACGGCGATCGGTTGGGCGATATTACCGCAAAAGCGATCGCCAGCAGATGCCTTAATTCTGACCTACACGGATGCAAATAACAAATCGATTATGTTTGCTGTGGCAGATAACCAATTCCCCAGGGATGACATAGCTAAAGCCTATGGCAACTCTGACTACCGCAATTCTGGCTGGTTAGGAAAGATTGCGAAAGATAAATTACCAACAGGAAAAGTGCAGATTAGCGCCTGGGCATTTGATACGGATACGGGCAAAGCATTCCGACTCAGCGGCGATCAATATGCGATACGCCTGCCCTAACCAGGATCTAAGCCATAAATTCCCGTGGATCGGTGACGTAACCTGTCAGAGCTGAAGCTGCCGCCGTGTAGGGGGAAGCTAGATAAATTTGCGCTTGCTTATTACCCATACGACCGGGGAAGTTGCGATTCGTGGTCGAGACGCATACCTCGGGTTCGTTCAATCTGCCGAATGTATCCTGAGGGCCACCCAAGCAGGCCGCACAGGAAGGCGCGGCAGGCTCGATGCAGCCAGCCTGTAGGAAGATTTCCGACAGAGTCATGCCATCGATTTTTTGGGTAAACAGATCCTCGTACACTCTTTGCGTGGCAGGGACGAGATAGGTGGGGACTTTTACCTGCTGGCCTTTGAGGAGTTGAGCCGCATTGATAAAATCAGTGATTTTGCCGCCCGTGCAGGAGCCAATATAGACGCGATCGATCTTGACATCTTTGCATTCGCTGACAAGGGCGCGATTATCGGGCGAGTGGGGCTTAGCGACAACTGGCTCTAGTTGGGAAACATCGTAATGTTTGCAGTAGTAGTACTGCGCGTCGTCGTCTGCATACAAAGGATTGAAAGATTTATCTGTGCGTGCCCGAACGTAATCAAATGTGGTTTGGTCAGGGGCAATTACACCATTTTTACCGCCTGCCTCGATCGCCATATTACAGAGGGTCATGCGCTCCTCCATCGTCATGCGAGCGATCGTATCGCCTTCAATCTGCAAAGCGCGATAGTTGGCACCGCTTACGCCAATGTCGCCAATTACTTGCAAAATCAAGTCTTTAGCCAATAAATAGGGGGGCATTTCACCGTTAAATACGAACCGCATCGAAGCAGGCACCTTGAGCAAAAGCTTACCCGTCCCCATCACAAACGCCGCGTCGGTATTGCCAATACCAGTGGCAAACTCGCCGAATGCACCCGCATTGCAGGTATGGGAATCGGTGCCAAATAAGACTTCTCCTGGGCGTGTATGACCTTCTTGAGCTAGGGCAACGTGGCAAACGCCCTTGTAGTCGGGGTTAGCTTTAAAGTTAGATAAATCGGTAATGTCGTAGAAATATTTAATTCCCTGTTCTCGCGCAAATTCGCGCAAAATATCGACATTGCGGTTGGCGCGGGCATCTTTAGTAAAGATGTAGTGATCGGGGATCAAAACGATTTTTTCAGCATCCCAAACCTTCGCATCGGCACCAAACTCTTTCTTAAAGACACCAATGGTACCGGGGCCGCAAACATCATGGGTCATCAGCAGGTCGGCATTCACCCAAATATTTTCGCCAGGGCTGACGCTGGCACGTCCTGCTGCTCTTGCCAAAATTTTTTCGGTGAGTGTCATTCCCATAGTTTGCGATCCCGTTGGTTAATTTAAAAAACTGAAGTAAGGTTTAAGTACTAATTGTACATAGTACGACTCAAAAGTAGTGCTCTATCAGACGCATTAGCACGCTCGTATCAGATGATGTCACAGAGCCAATCGCTTATGAATATCAATATCTTCATCGGCGATCGCACCAAAAATTTATAGGGCAGCTAACTTTTCCGGTGTCCAGGTTTCACCATATTTCTCTTGTAAAGACATCCACGCTTCAATTTGCCCCGGTGCGTACTCGCCTGGTTTACCCCATTGCAAAAAGATGCTTAATTGCGACTCATCAGAGTGGTTGAGCAGTCTGATCGCGTAGGTGGTAAAGTTACCGCGTTTGGCTTCTCCCGTTTCAAACCGCACCCGTACGATTTCATCCATGTTGAGGTGAAATTCAAATAGTTCCGAGTGCATGTTGGCATACTTGCCCTTGGGCAATTCAGCGTAGAACAGTTTTTCCAGTTTGCCTTTAACTTCTAAAACCGCACCGCCATTGGTCACAATTAAACGTACCAATCCCAGAGCGTCGCATTCTTCTAGAAAATCTTTTAAAGTAGCAGTCATGCGAACTATGTCCTCAAAAATTTACAAGTTATTAGACTGTTAACATTAGCACTTTTAGAAAACCTGCTTCTAAACCGATGAATTCTTTACGTTGAATAAATCTAATGGGAAGTGTCCGTAGGTAGCGTTATGCCCGTCGCTGTAATCTGATTGGTAAGAGACTAAAACACCTTTATACTCGCCTGAATAGGATGAAGCATGGAATAGATTGCGATTGGGATTAAATTTGATATACACGGAACCGTCGCGATCGCTGTCAATAGGAGGAAGATTATAGGCAAATGCCTGCGCGTACTCTTCTAAGGCAGTGGTACCTTGTACCAAAGAGTCAGCGCAAACACCAAAAATCTGATAATCGGTATGTGCTTTCAGGAATAACAAAGCCTTGCGCAGGCTCTCTTTCTGTTCTTCTGAGCAAACAGGTTTATTGCCCAGATCGCTGAGCGCAACCAAAATGTCATGAGCGTCAGAGATAGTTAATTCATCGCGATCGATAGGTGACATAGTCTTTAGATTATTTAGGTGCCGGACAGAGTCGTAAAATTATTAAAATTAAATATGCGATCTAATCATAATTTTGCATGGAACGTGGACTTCTGTGGTTGCCTTTATTAACTTTATTTATTTGGCTTGCCTGGGCAGGCTGGAATGAATATCAAAAAATAGAAGCTTATCGACGATGGGCAAAAGATTTCGATCGCCATAAATACGATATATACGCCATACTCGGACAGTCAGGCGATCGCCTGGTATGGTGCAAGCCAGCACGCCAACAGCCCATAGAACAAGGGAGTATTAACTTTGGCGAGCTAAAGCAAGTTTGTATCAGGATTGACGATCGCGCATTTTCCGACCTCACTAATTTGCCTGAGACAATTGCCAGCATCAAACACATTAAGACAGTAGCGCTCGAATTAATTCCCAAGACCAGCACGCCGCTATACAGCATTCCCTTTACCGACGTGGCGATCGCGCTGAACTGGTTTCTCTATTTGTCGAAGCAACTAGACGAACGACAAGCCCAAACGCAAAAATAATCTGCCCCCAGAATAGAACTAGCGGGCAGACGGCAATTTCTTTTCCAGATTTAAATTAACCCAATGTAGGTCAAAGATCGGCAATTCAGACTACATTTCTGTGGAATAGTCAACAACTTGGCTGAGACCGACTTGTTCTAGCAACAGACGACGCATAGTCAAAATTTCTGGGTCTTGGGGTTTAGCTTTCCGAGCAGTGTCGATCGCAGAGAGGGCATCATACCAAAAACCCGATTGAGCGTAGGTAATTGTCCGCTCGTAGTCTGTTTTAGCAGATGCGAGCTTTGTCGCTAAATCTGAGGGTGGCAGCGATCGCTCGATCCAACTTTGAGCGTAGATGGAGCTAGAGCGTTGTTTAGGATTGCATATCAGGCTTACGGACCAGCGATAAGCTTTACCAGGCTCTAGCTGAGGTAAGTGACCGGGCAGAGTCACCTTCATTATTTCGGTCTTGCGGACAAACTTTTGAGTAACATATATGGGCTGAGCTACTTTAGGCTCGACGATCGCAAACTCCATCGGTAAGCCGACTCCCCCTGAAACAAACCAAAAGAAGGTGGGATGGCCTTGCATAGTTTGCCCCACATGATTGTCGGGTACTAGGAGACGAAGAGAGGCAGGGATCGACTCTTCACACCCTCGGGAACCAGATGAACCTTGGGTTGTACGAGGTGCAGCTTGAACGGGTGGTATGTATATTCTTTGTCCTCTCGCGCTCTGGGGCGATCGGTTTGTAGAGCTGTGCTCTAGCTTCAGTGGATTAGCACCAACTTGACCAGGGTAAAGAGACAGTAGCAATAAATAAATAGAAGATGCCCCAGCCAAAGATGCTTGAAATTGACGGGGAGTAACCATAACCTGTAATTTTCGGTAAATGAGCTTACCCTAATTCTATAGCTACCACTTCTAGTTTTTCCCTGCGATCGAGAGTGCTAGCGATCTTCTAGCTCAACTAGTGTAAAGCACTCCCACAGGGATCTTTTTCCCTCAAGCTGAAAGTTCACAACTTCCTTGATTTTCTTTCCTTCGTATTCCTTACCTGGCAGTGAGTTTAACCAACTAACAATTTCATCCGGCACACTGCGCCTTAAACTACTAAGCTGTCCGCCACTCTCCCGCTTTAACTGTTCGGCATAGTCGCGGCTGTTCATATATATAACTATACGGGCCATAAACTTATAATTTCAAAAGTAACTGTTACTAAAATTTAAAATTTAAGGAAGTTGCGTATTATTAAGTAAAAATACTGATACCAAATTAGCCTGGTTGTAATGATTTGATAACTTTTGTTAAGGAAATTTTCAGATTTGCTCGACGGGATGCTAGTCCTGAAGAGGGATAGAAGCCTCTCCGCATCAGTCTGGGGAAATATCCTGTCAAAGATTTTTAACAATTACCTAAAAAAATTGAAACAGCGTTTAGATACATTACTAGTTGAACTGGGGCTGATCCCATCGCGAGAGCAGGCGCAAAGGCTGATTCGCTCTGGAGCGGTACAGGTAGAGCATGCTGTAGTTGATAAGCCTGGAACCGAAGTTTTGACAACAGCAGCAATTCAAATTAAAGAGCGATCGCCGTTTGTATCTAGAGGTGGCGAAAAACTAGCTGGAGCATTAGCAGTATTTGAACTCGATCTGAGCGATCGCATCGGTCTTGATGGTGGCATTTCCACTGGAGGATTCACCGACTGTTTGCTCAAACACGGTGCCGCCCGTATTTATGGTGTCGATGTGGGATACGGGCAAGTAGCTTGGGAAGTACGCAAAGACCCGCGCGTCGTCCTGAAGGAACGCACGAATTTGCGCTATCTCACACCAGAAGACCTATACCCACCGGATGCCCCACGCCCCGACTTTGCCGTGCTGGATCTATCTTTCATTTCCCTGACAAAGGTAATGCCAGCACTGTGGGAATTGCTCCTGCCGCCGCGCGAAGTACTCATGCTGGTCAAACCGCAGTTTGAGGCGGGGAAGCAACAAGTAGGCAAACATGGCATTGTCAAAGACCCCAAAATCCGTGCCGAGGCATTTCATCGCGTCATGACTGCCGCGATCGCTCAGGGGTGGTACTTTCATGGTATGACGCGATCGCCAATTCAAGGCAAAACTGGCAACCATGAATACTGGCTCTGGCTGCGGGATAGTGGCTCGGGTAACTTACCAACTATAGATGAAATTAACGTAATGACTGGGGGGTAGGGGTTGGGGATTTAAACGTAGGCAAAATACCTGGCGTTAAGGCTCAAGCCTTCCGTACCGTTAACGATCGCGATGAGGTCATCTTGACCGCCGATCGCAGACAAACCATCTTTATCCAGGTAAATGGCCGTCCCCGTACCGAAGCCCGCAGGCGGAGATGCGGCAGTATAACTGCCTTTTAGGGAAAGCTGGATGCTGTCTTCGCTCAGATTAAAGTCTGTAATTATTGCCATACCAAAAGCTGCCGTATTGCCATCGTCGTAAAATGACTTGCTGGCATCGCCAAGTACGAATATATCCGCGCCCGTACCACCAGTAAGCGTGTCCGTTTCGCCTAAACCAGGGCTGGCATCCGCTGAGTTAACACCGACTAGAGAATCGTTGCCGCGATCGCCGCTTAACGCATCGCTACTGCTACCACCCGTTATGCTATCGTTCCCCCTACCACCGAATAGGGAATCGATACCGTCGCCGCCGCGAACTAGATCGGCACCGATGTTACCGCTAATAAAGTCATTGCCGCCACGGCCAGCTATGGCATCATTATCCTTACCGCCAAGGATGAAGTCGTCACCATCGCCGCCGTCAATGCTGTCATTACCTAGATTACCGCTGATGGTATCTGCGGCATCCAGCCCAAAAATGGTGTCGTCTCCACCGAAACCAAATATGAGAGATGGATCGCCCACAGGGGAAGCCAGCACTTCAGAAGCGTCTGTACCTATAAAAACTGTCATTGTCACTCCAATTAATTTTTAATTTGTCTAAACTTTTAATTACGGTATAGCGTTTTTCAACTGAGAACAGGTTTTATTGACGGGGTAAAGGGGTGGAACACAGCAGTGGCTCTAGTCTGGATTATTCATGAGGAATACAAAATGTGGAGACAAAGGAGCTTGAAACAGTTTAGGATCTAGCTCTCTAAAGCTTTTAATGTCACCATTGTGCCATGACAGAGTGTAAATCAGAAATTCGGTTGCCCCACAGTATACTAGATACCCTGGTTAGTCAATGAATCTGGAGGAAACATTTTGAACTGGATCGATCCCTTAGGAGATGGCAAAAGCAGAATTGAGTTGATCGGCTCGATGGGCAGCGATCTTGATGTAGTCAACGATGCCAGAGCTTCGTTTGAGAAATCATCCCAAACACTGAACGAAAAGGATGTCAAATTGATTAATTATTTGATCGAGCACGAGCATACCTCTCCCTTTCGTGGCGTTGTGTTTAAGTTCAAAGTTAAAGCTCCCTTATATGTATGCAGACAGTGGTGGAAACATGTAATTGCTAGCAATCACAATGACGAGCAGTTGGGATGGAATGAGAAAAGCTTTCGCTATGTCGCGATCGATGATAGTAATGAATTCTTCGTGCCATCGGTATTTCGCCAGCAGTCTGCCAATAATAAACAAGCAACGGAAGGCGCGCTTTCAGAGGAAGCCAACCGACAAGCTAGGGAAACTTATGCGGCTCAATGCCAAGCCAGCTACGAAGCTTATCAGAAACTTTTAGAATTAGGTGTTGGTAGAGAACAGGCGCGAGGCGTGCTGGTGCCATCCGTCTATACCTCGTGGGTTTGGACGGTTTCCCTACAAGCTGTACTCAACTTTATTGGGCTGCGGCTAGGAGCGGGCGCTCAAAATGAAATTGCCAGTTATGCCGATGCTATTCTGCAACTGATCCAGCCCATAGTGCCTGTTTCGATCGCCGCATGGAAAACCCACAAAGGATAGCATTAGCCAACCGCTATAAAATAACACTATGAGTAATGTTCTAATTATTGGCGGCGGTATAATTGGGCTGGCGATCGCGGTGGAGCTATCTCTGCGTGGTGCGTCTGTCATCATTGTGGAACGCGATACGTGTGCTCGGGGGGCAACCTGGGCTGCCGCTGGCATGTTAGCACCGGAGGCAGAACAATTGGAAGGCTCGCTGCGCGAACTGGGTATTCGCAGCCGCGACCTATATGCAGAATGGATTAGGAAGCTAATGCACCTTACTGGTCAGGACTGCGGCTACTGGTGCTGCGGTATTCTTGCGCCTACTTTAGAGCCGCGTCCAGAATACCCTCAATACATCGATCGCGCGCAACTCGATAAGCGACAATCTGGTCTGAGCGCTACTGTCGCGGGAGCCTTGTGGTTTTGGGAGGATGGGCAGGTAGATAATCGCCTGTTGGCAAAGGCTCTGATCGTTGCTGCGCGATCGCTGGGCGTGCAGATCTTAGAAGGCACAAATGTCTACCAAATCGCCACCAGTGGCGATCGCGTTACGCACCTCGACACCAGCCAGGGCAAGATGCAGGCAGATCGATACCTGCTTGCTACGGGTGCGTGGACGCGAGAGTTGATGCCTCTGCCCGTAACGCCACGCAAAGGTCAAATGCTATCCGTATTCGATCGCGATCGCCGCTTGCAGCGCGTCTTATTTGGCACCAATACATATATAGTGCCGCGTCAGGATGGCCAAATTATTATCGGAGCTACGGTTGAAGATGTAGGGTTTGCAGTGGGTAACACGGCCTCAGGCGTAATGCAGCTTCTGAGTAATGCGATCGCCATCTATCCAGCGATCGCGGATATGACAATTGAATCTACCTGGTGGGGATTTCGCCCCTTCGCGCCCAATGAGATGCCGATCTTAGGAGCGAGTTGCTATGAGAATCTCTGCTTGGCAACGGGGCACTATCGCAACGGCATTCTGCTCGCTCCCATTACCGCACAGTTTATGTCAGACTGGATTGAAGGTAAATCTGCAGATCCGCTGATAGAGAAGTTCAATTTCCCTTCAATTGAGTGAGTCAGCTAATTCTTCGGTTTCCCTACCAAGCTAACTGACTCGTTTGATATTCGGATGCAGTCACCCGCATCGCTGGGACTGAGTTTGGACTCTCTGGGTGCGCCCGATGAAATCCCTTTCACCAGTTCTGACTGTAGAGAGTACTCACAGGGAAGAAACCAAGACCACACGAAAACCAACATTGTTGTTGATATCGCGCGCGTTGTTCCTGTTGCGGTTAGACGAACGACAGTTCCTGGCATTGTTGTTCCACGAACCGCCGCGCATCAGCTTGGAACTCAACCCCAACCGATGTGCCATCAAGAAAGATCGACAAAGATCGGCAGGCTCAGTATGACATAAATTCTCGCTTTTTGTCTTGGCGACTTTGGATCGGAGATCGACTACCTGCAAAAGCTAAAAGAGCTAGAAATCGAAAAAAATTCGAGGCGCTTCGCGCCAAGGGTAAAGAGAAAGAAGGGCAGAGAGTAAAAGGGCTAAAGGGAAAAGGGAAAGGAGAGTCCTCACAGGGAACAAACCAAGACCACACGAAAACCAACACCGTCGCCGATATCGCGCGCGTCGCTCCTGACGCGGAAAGACGAACGACAGTACCTGGCATCGAGGCCCCACGCACCGCCGCGCAACAAACGATAACGATTATCATTTTTGTCTACATTCAGATCGCCCCAAGCTTCGTTGCCATTTTTCTTTAAGCGATTTGGTTTGTCGCTATAGCTGTCGTAAAACTCATCTAGACACCATTCCCACACGTTGCCGTGCATCTGGTACAGGCCCCAGGCATTCGGCGAAAAACTATCCACATTAACTGTTTGCTGTCGGTATTCGCCTTTGGGTGCGTCGCCGTAGGGATAGTTACCGTCGTAGTTGACCAGATCGGTGGTTATTATCTTGCCAAAGGCAAAGGGCGTCGTCGTGCCAGCGCGACAGGCATATTCCCATTCGGCTTCGGTTGGCAAGCGTACCTCTCGTCCGACTTTTTCCGAGAGCCTCTTACAAAATGCTCGCGCGTCGTGCCACGATACGCCCACCACGGGGTGCTTGTCGCCTTGAAATTTGCGCTCATATTTTTCAGACGGCTTTGTACCCATCACTGCTTGCCATTGGGCGTTGGTGACGGCATATCTGCCCATCCAGAATGCTTGTAATTCTACCTGGTGCTGAGGTATAGACCAATCCAACCATTGCTCGGCATCTTCTCGCTTGACACCATATTTCAGCGCGTTTTCTAAGGCGATTTTGCGTTCCTCAGGTGGCATTCCCATCGTAAAGCTTCCCACAGGAATTTCTATCAGATCGAGCGTTATGCCACTGCCCAAGTCTATTTGAAGATTGCGAGTCGAATCATCTTCTTTGAGAGCAGTAGAAATGTTTTTTGCACCTCCAGCGTTAGCAGTACGAGAAATTAGCTCGTTTGATTGGGGAGGTTGCTTATTTGCCAAACGCTGAAAGGCAGCGATCGCCTGCATATCCATTCCACCCGCCGCGACATTAACGCGCAACCATAGTTGGAAGGCTAAGGTAAAATCCCCTTCTGCCTCAGCATGAAGAGCATCTATTTTGAGGATGTTAATATCGCTGAGATTCGCAAATTTGGGGAGTAGGATGTAATGCAGCTTTGTAGCTGGTTCGATAACAGCGTAGGGAGTTTGCAAATAATTTTTATACTGTTGGGTTAGTTTGGGAACTTGATGGAGCAAATAGTTGTTGAGTCTTTCCACGGTTGCATTGTTACCCTCGCCTTGAATCTTCAGCGCTTCGAGCAACACATGGGTAAACGCTCCCTGCGCTATCTCATCGATTTCGTAGGAAACCTGACTGGGACTGCATGAAAAGAAAGTTATCACGCCCTGTTGTTTTTCTCGTCCGATTCCTAAACCACTTTTCACACCCTCGCTACGACAAGCATCGATACATAAGACGATGTTATCCGCTCCACTCCTCCGCAAGCGATCGGTTACATCAGCAATGGGAATTGCCAGGTTAGGAGAGCGCGGATTGCCATCGCTGGGCAAGAGATAATCGCGTCCTTCATAGGGCATCCCATGACCGCTGAAATAAAACCACAGCGTATCTCCCGCACTCAAAAATGGCGTTTCAAAGCGATCCGTCAAAAACGATATCAGCGTTCCATAAGTTGGCTGCGTTTTACGCCCGTGCCTATTACGCGGCGAATCGTCGGAGAAAAAATATAAATCCTCTGGTTGGACGTTTAGATCCCGTGCAAAGTAATCGCGCATTTTTTTAGCGTCGCTTTTTGCATACTGCAACGGCTGAATTTCGTCGTAATCGTTAATGCCAATGACAACAGCACAATTTCTAGCCATTTACAGGTTTAGACGACTCCGAACGCTTAAATTTTAACTCGATCGCCCCTTTACCTGCCGCTTTTACGCCCGTACCGAGCAATTTAATCTCACCCTCGCCGCCGATCTCAACCGATAGCGTAATCTCATCCAGTTGTAATCCTGCCTGCGGTTCGACTTGCTTTTGCACGCTGCCAAACAAGCGACTCACAACTCTCACAAACTGCGACATCTGCGCCTCTAGCTTTTCTGCCTTAATGCGGCTATCTTTTAACTCTTCTCCTGAGACTGTCGAACTGGCGTAAGGATTAATCCCCCTTGTAACTTCCTTAGCTCCATCTGTTGGGCGCTCATTGTGAGTAACCGCCGTTACAATCCACAACTCTTCATCTTGCCACTGACTGCTTGCCATAGCTAGTTCCTAAAGTTTACCCCTAATTCTCGCATAGACGAAGCCTATACTCTACACCCTGGCATGTATTTCAGTTTACCTGGGGTAGGGTTGATTGATGGTGAAACTTCCTCTGGCATTGTTATCACTCCCCTGAAGTTCCAGGGAGTATTTAGCATTGGTGGGCCAATTGAGCCAGTAGGTAGATTTGCATACATTGATGGCGGCACGAATTCACTGTTGATTCCACCTGTATATCGAGGCGATCCCAGTTTTTATGCCTTGTATTTCCCTCCCGCTGTAGACCAAACATTGCATACCCACACTAGCTACCGCATTGGCGCGATCGTTCGAGGTAGCGGGGTCTGTGAAACCCCAGATGGCATCACCGAACTGAAGCCAGGAATTATTTTTTTTATCCCGAGCGATCGCCCGCATAAATTTCGCACTAATGAGGATAGCCTGGTTTTAGTCGTCTTTCATCCCGATAGCGATACTGGATTCACTCACGAAGACAATCCTATGCTCAGGCGCACGATGGTTGATGGTATCAGCGCTGCTCAGCTACCAGATATTCACACGACGGTGCTCAATTTGTTGGCAAAATCTCCTCAGTAGTTAAGAAAGTACTAGCTAACCAAGCTAACTACACCTGTGTCTAGATCGTAGTATCCACCGACTACTTTCAGTTTACCCTGCTGCACGAGCTTGAAAATCACTGGAGAGGTTTGCAAGCGCTTAGTTTGCAACAAAATGTTGGACTTAATTGCATTCTCCAGGCGATCGCCAGGTTTCCCTTCAGAAGCATCAACTGCTGGTTTGATTGCATAGACTAAGCTACCGATCAAACCAGGAAAATCACCACCCGTGACGGCAGCTTTAACCGCACCGCAGCGTTCGTGCCCCAATACCATTAGCACCTTGGCACCCAACACTAACGTGCCAAATTCTTGGCTGGCAATATCCTCAGTGGCCGAGATATTGCCAGCCACGCGCACGACAAAGAGATCGCCAATGCCTCGATCGAAGATAATTTCTGGCGTAACGCGCGAGTCGGCACAGCCCAGAATTGCCGCAAATGGGTTCTGATCCTGCGCCACCTCTGTCAAACGTGCAAACTCTTGATTGGGATGCTTGCGCTTTTCTTCTACAAAGCGCTTGTTGCCATCAATTAATCTTTGCAAAGCTTGGTCGGGCGTAATGTCATTTGACTTAGCTTTATCAACAGGTTCAGAGGCAACTGCGGCATCGTCAAATTGAGTTTTGAAGTTTTGGGCGAATTCATTGGTTCCTAACCAACCAGTTATCGCACCTGCGCCAACTGTGCCTGCACCAAATTTTATGAGGGATCGGCGCGATAGAAAACCTTTTCCAGACTGCTTTGTCATACTTTTACCTAAATTTTGGGATATTTCGATCGAAATTTCATCTCTATCCACAAAACCATCAAATATGCTCAATTATTCATAAAATTTACATAATTTGATAGTCCATTGCGATATGCACCTTAACCTCGGCTTAAGACTGACGATCTAGTATGGAAGATAAGCATTACGGGTTTGTATGTCTTACTTCTTAGATTCCACAGCTAATCTGCACTCGGATTGGCGACAATTATTAGAGAATGTCTACCAGGGGCGCAGTCTGTACCCGTTCCGCAGCGGGCAGAATATCACCATGTATCCCCACGAAATTTGGGTGGTTTGTCGAGGCATCGTTCAACTCAGTACGTTGCATCCAAGTGGCGATGAGGTGTCCTTGGGCTTGGTCGGCCCCGCTATCCCCTTTGGCTTGCCGCTCACTTTACTCGATCCCTATCAGGCGATCGCTCTATCGGATGTCGATCTGATGCGATTTACCATGCTGGAAGTCGAATCATCTCCTCAACTTTTGCAGGGTATTTTTCGTCATCTCAGTCTGAGATTGCAACGCACCGAGGCCATGCTGGCACTGGTCAGCCACCGCCGCGTGGAGGACAGGTTAAGGCAGTTGTTGTTATTACTCAAGGATGAAGTCGGGCAGCCCGTTGCCTTGGGAACAAAACTGAGCGTGCGCCTCACCCATCAACACCTCGCCAATGCGATCGGCAGTACCCGCGTTACTGTTACCAGGGCATTGGGTAGTTTGCAGTCAGAGGGAATGATTAAGATCGATCGCGATCGTCACATCCTTCTGATGAAAAACTTTACTCGCACATAATTTTAGGGCAATACTCCCGCGATCGCCCTGGTTGGTAGGGGTCAGGCACGGGGGCACTGCCCCTAAACGATTTGGGGCAGAAAGCACTGCCCCTACGCGTATTGCATTTATGAGAAGCGACTAACCTTTGTTGCGACCAGCCATGATATTAACTACAAGTGGTGTGGCATCGCCAACCAGCGTTACGCCTTCGGGGAGGGCAATATCGCCAACGTGAATGCCCTTACCGACATTGAGGTTGGTAATATCTACCTCAAGGCTTTCTGGGATCGAATTGGGAGGACACGAAACTTTAATTTGGTTCATCAGTACTTCTACCGAGCCACCACCAACTTTAACCCCTACGGGTACTCCGGTAAAATGTAGGGGGATGTCTACTTCAACTGACGATTGCGAGCCGATCGCAAAAAAGCTGAGGTGATAGATATCATTTTTGTAAGGATGCATCTGGACTTCGCGCAGGATTGCTACACCTTTGAAATCACCATCGCTAACGCTGAGATCGATCATAGTATTGTTGACCTTTGCCTGGCGTAGGAGCGCGATCGTTTCTTTGCCGTCCAGGCTAATGGCAGTAGACTCTGCACCTTTATGCCCGTAGACAGTAGCGGGAATGCGACCGCTGCGACGCAAGGCGCGGGGGTTGGTGTTAGGAGTGCGGGTTGTACCTGCAATGCTGAGTTTCATGGTTGTTGTTAGTTGGTATGGGTGATTGTGAGAGATTGGTGGTTATATCGACTGGCCGCACCATGCAAGCCAATGCAGCAGACCAGGAGCTAAAGCTAAACTAGCTGCCATGAGCTTATTGGGTTAAACATTCAATTACACATTGAGCAACCCCCGTTTAGGTCCGTGGATGGGATCTTCCACAATAATTGTTTGTCCCCTGCTGGCACCTATCGAAACAATCGCGATCGGGATTTCTAGCAGATCCTCTAAAAACTTCAGGTAACTTTGAGCTGCCAGGGGCAATTCTGTTAAAGATTTGCAGTCCTGGGTGGAGGCTTTCCATCCGGGCAAAGATTTGTAAATGGGCCTGCACTTGGCAAACACGCGCGCGTTGCTGGGAAAGTCACGGATTTCCTGGCCGTCGAGTTCGTAGGCAACGCAAACGTTAATCTCGTCCAATTCATCGAGGACATCTAGCTTGGTGATGGCAAGACAGTCCAATCCGTTGATGCGGACGGCATAGCGACCGATGACCCCATCAAACCAACCGCATCGCCGCCTGCGGCCAGTTGTAGTGCCAAACTCGGCACCGCGATCGCATAGTAACTCACCAGTACAATCGTTCAACTCCGTAGGGAAAGGCCCTTCACCCACGCGCGTCGTGTATGCCTTAGATACGCCGATAATGCGATCGATCGTAGTCGGCCCTACGCCCGCTCCAATACAGGCTCCACCTGCGATCGGATTGGAAGAAGTGACATAGGGGTAGGTACCGTGATCTAAGTCGAGTAACGTACCCTGGGCACCTTCAAATAAAATGTTGAGGCGCTTTCTAATGGCTTCATCGATTTTCAGCGAGGCATCAACTACATACGGCTTCAGCAACTCCGCATATTCGGTATAGCAGGTAATTACTTCCTGTGGATCTAGCGGTGGCAAGTCATACATTTTCTCCAGAACGATGTTTTTCTGCTCGACTGCCCAACGCAGGCGTTTTTGCAAAACATCTTTGTCCATCAAGTCGAGAATCCTTATGCCAACTCTTTCCGACTTATCCGCGTAGGTTGGCCCTATGCCTCTGCCAGTCGTACCGATCTTATGCTCGGCTCTTTGCGTTTCCGAAGCCTTATCGATCAGTCTGTGATAGGGCATGGTCACGTGAGCCGTCTCTGCGATAAATAGGTTATCTGTAGACACGCCAAGCCGATGTAGCTGTTCTAGTTCCTCCAAAAGAATTTGGGGATCTACAACGGTGCCACTACCGATAATGCACTCAGTTTGCGGGTACAGGATTCCTGAAGGGATCAAATGCAGCTTAAACGTCTGCTCATTGACTACAACAGTATGACCGGCATTTATGCCACCCTGATAGCGCACTACAACATCGGCAGAGCGACTGAGCAAATCTGTGATTTTGCCCTTTCCTTCGTCACCCCACTGAGTTCCGATTACAATTACATTAGCCAAGGATTTGAATTAAATAACGATCGCACAAACACTAGATCGTTACAAATAAATGTCCTCTTGTCAAGGTTGCTAAATTAGCAAATAAGCACCTGTTAGTGCAATTGTGCTGAAACGATCGCAGGGGTACAGCTAGTTCCTTGAGCGGGGGAGTTTTGTGTCCTTGTTTTGGCATTGCAAGCAATGGCGTACGACAGGCGATGTTAGACCAAATCATGGCGACCTGGCATAGCCAGGTCAGAGCCTGGTTGACTGACAAATCTATAGCCCCTCATCCCCCAATCCCTTCTCCCAAAAGGGGCGAAGGGGAGTCAGAAGGATTAATCCCTAGTGGCTACAGCTATACGTCCGATATTCCCGCCAATATTTCAGTGCCACCAGCACGCGGTCTTCGAGGTCGAGTTTGGGCTTGGCTCCTGGTTTCGCTGTCGCCCTCCACTCCGGTTTCAGCGCTTTGACTATCTCCTTGAAGGTTTGATGCCGGATGCCGAAACGCCGCTTAAACTGCCTATCTGTCAAAGTTTGCGCTATTGTATAGCGGTTTTCACTTGAGAACGGGTTTTATTTTTGGGGTGAAGGGGTTCCACCCCTTCTTGGGGGCAACGCCCCCAAACCCCCTACTCTTTCCGATCTGAAAACCGCTATATAATTCATCATCAGGACTGTGTTGATTTTTAATAGTGTTGTCCTGATATTTCCTTATTCTGTCCCTCTTGGCAAAATAACCTCACCCTAATTTGCAAGAGGTCTATGTATTAAAGCGCTAATCCCTAAGCTAAATCGAAGATGAGAACTTCAGCGTCGTCCTTACCGATGAGTTGCAGTTCGCCAGGTTGGCTTGTGGCTGCACCATCACCTGCTTTCATAGGTTGACCGTTGAGCAGCGCTTCGCCTCTTGCCACCTGAACCCAAGCGTGACGACCTGGTTTTACTGTATGCGTTACTTCAGCACCATTGCTCAACACGGTGGCATAAAGATTGAGATCTTGATTGACTGTAACGGAGCCATTACGTCCATCATTAGATGCGATTAGAAGCAGGCGATCGCGCTTCTGCTCGACCGTAAAGTTTTTTTGTTCGTAGCTCGGTTGCAGATTTTGCCGATCTGGCAAGATCCAGATCTGGAGGAAATGCACTTGTTCGGTTTTGGAGTGGTTAAATTCGCTATGCGTAATCCCCGTGCCAGCGGTGAGGCGTTGGACTTCGCCTGGCGCGATAATCGAGCCATTGCCCATACTGTCTTTATGCTCCAGTGCCCCTTCTAATACATAGGAAATTATTTCCATATCTCTGTGGGGGTGCGTGCCAAAGCCCATCCCACCTCGAACCCGATCCTGATTGATTACTCTTAAGCTACGAAATCCCATATGTGCGGGATCGTAGTAATTAGCGAAGGAAAAACTATGGTAGCTATCTAACCAACCATGATTTGCATGGCCTCTTTCTTCTGCTTTGCGTAATGTCAGCATGTCGTGCTCCTTAGTGTTATTTAGCGATTTATTTAACTATATAAACTCTAATTGATATACAATAATATTGTAAAGTATGCACTTTTTAGTAATATACTACCTAAAAAGATACTATACAAAAGTAATAGGGAAATGCGATGAAATTAGCGATCGCCGAGGATAAAGACACCGCTCTTGAAAATATCGAACACAAGCATCTAGAGCGCAGTACCTGCCCTGTTGAATGCGCGCTCAAAGCGATCGGAGGGCGCTGGAAAGTCCTGATCTTGCGGGAGTTGTTTCTGGGCACTAAAAGATTTGGGGAGTTGCATCGCGCCCTGCATGGCATCACCCAAAAAATGCTGACGCAACAACTGCGCGAACTGGAACAGGACGGCATCGTCAGTCGCTATGTCTATCAACAAGTACCGCCAAAAGTGGAGTACTCCCTGACTGGCATGGGACAGACCTTAAAGCCGATTCTGGATTCCATGCACGCATGGGGGTTGAAGTATCTAGAGCAAACGGAGAATAACTCTAGCGCTTCTGTGCGAGTCGAAACAGGAGAAACTGATTAACCTGGGCTGCTTGGAAATTGTTGTCGCTAACCAGGATCAAACTTTGGCTGCCATCTGCTAGTAATGGCCCCAAGGTCATGCTCTCCAGGTTATCCAGGCGTATTCCCAACTTATCGAGATCGAGTAGAAGCTGCTTGCGAATGGGTCTGATATTTGTATTACTTCCTTTCAAGCTGGGGATGCTGGAAATATCGCTGGCACTACCCGTAGCAATCTGAAATAGCTTGGCTCCAAACTTCAGACCGCTAAAAGAGCGCTCTAAACTGAGAAAATGACCGCCGCGATCGATCGCTAAAATTTCAGTTAGGCCATTAATGCCATTACCAGGAGAGGGTTCTACGGGATAAAGATGTTCTGAAACTACTATGGTAGGCCCGCCACCAACCAGGTAGTGCAACATCCGGCTCCTTGCCCCTTGAGTCTTGTCGTCAGTAGCATCGGGATTGTCCTGTTTATCCTGTGCTAAAGCCGACTCAGTTGCTGCAAATATACGAAACGGATCGCCCGGACTCTCTTTAACTACAGTCAGCGCTTCAAACCCCAGATTATCTTCTATTCCTTTGGGAGCTTCCCCCTGCGCGGCTGGTAAATACCGCGATGGAACGGGCAGACTTTTCCGCCATTTTCCAGTTTCTAGCTCGAACTCATCAATAAATGCGGGAATGCCCGAGCGGGCGATCCCCTCGCTAGATATGTACGCTGTCTTACTTGTGGCGATCGCCATTCCTTCTGGGTCGATGCTACCCTTGGCATAGAACTCGCCTTTCGGATTGCTCAGGAACTGAACGCTTTCCACATTCACTCGTTCAAATTTAGGCGTACCAGATTTACCCGGATCGATATCGATCTCCAGCGTGTAGAACCTGGCAGGAGCTAGATCGCTGCGATCGTCAGAGAGGACATAATAGCGATCGCGATCGCGGTCGTAGGAGATCGCCGATAACCCGCCTACAGGCGTACTGGCAAATTCCTGCTTGGGTAGTTGGTACTCGTGCAGAAACTGCAGATCGAGCTGGAGAAAAGTTCGATCTCCTGTAGATTTTGCTTGACTGGGATGAGCTATACCGAAAAATAGGAAGATAGCAGCTAGGAAAGCACCTAACCACGCCCTGTGACGAACTTTAGGATCGCGCGCGCGCGATCGCCATTTATGATATGTACGATCTATCTGTTGCATGGAACTGCTCGGCAGCCAACAGATACAAGCTTAGGAGATTTCTGAGAGAAAAGATATAGCGCTTTCCAAAGGATTTGATGTATTAATATGGCAATACGCCATCATCAACCATTTCGCTGCGAGTATAAGTGAGTGGGAAATCGAATAGCGACGATCTTAGTTCGATGTAGGCAACTTCAGGAAGAGACATCAAGGTAGCCGCAGCCAGATCGCGCGGATTGTCAACCAGTACCCCAAATACTTTGCGAGAATTTGCCTTGATAGTCAGAACGTCACCCTGGGTGCTATCAATGAGGGTAATATCAGCATCTCCAGGTTGGAGGCTCAGGTCATCGTAGATTTGCCCCAGTGTCTGCCACTGCTGACGCCAGTTAACCCGATTGCGGCGCACGTATTCCAGAGCTTTTTCTACAATCGTGTTTACGTTTCGCCAGGTAATATCGCCCCGCTTTAAGATCTGTCTGAGTTCGACTAACGCCTGTTCGTGCTCTAAGTTAAACCTTGCTAATGGTAAAGGGCCGACCAGTCGCTTGGGAGACTTACTCAAGGTCAGGATCGACTGCACTACGGTTGACTCTATTTCGCTTGCCAATTCAGCATGAGCCCTATGGCGCTGCTGGAGCAATCCCTGCTCGCAGGTGGCATAAAGAGGCGGCAGGCGATTTAGAGAATAGGCAACTACATCCTCAAGCTTTACCTTTCTGGATAAAACTGTATCCAGGCGTTCCATTTGTGCTTGCGCGATCGGAACAATCACCTTCTCCAGGGCATTGACAAAGAAACATGATGCTGACAGCATATACGACTCAAACTCTTTGTCCTTGACAGGAGGAGTATCCACGTGATGATGGGATTTGTGGTTTTCCTTGTGGGATTCGTCGGCAAGGGTTTGCTCTGTATTTGTTTTTTTCGCGTTGCGATCGCCATCTTGCCGATCGCAACCCTTATGGTGAACCTTAGATCTTTTCAAATAGCCCATGAGTTCGGAGACGCGACGTTGCGTTGGATCTGTAATCAGATTAATGGGCACAATTCCCTGACTGCCATTAACTAAAGCTTCTTCCACTGCCGCAGGTACTTCTTTCCAGGTTAATTCTGGTTTGTTGAGAAGCTTAGCTAATTTACTGAGCGCCAGCGCCGTGCTCTCTAGCTCGATCTGGGGAATAGGCTTGGGTTGCCGCAAGGGATCGCGCCGCACCGCCATCATGCCATGATGCACGGCGTTGATAATTTGCGATCTCAACTCATTATTAGCCCGCTTGCGTTGCTGCAGCCAGCCGCGATCGGTACTGGCATAAAGAGGTGGCAGACGATTCAGAGCATAGGCAGCAACCTCACCTAAGGCAAGTTGAATGCGTACCTTGCTGCCAAGGCGCTGGATCTGTTCTTTAGCTTCGTCTACAACTAAATCTTCCAATACATTTCTGATGCTGATCGCATATTCAGGCGAGGGAGTAGTCACGGCTTTTACCAATATCTAAAGGTTGAAATACAAAACTATAGCTGCTATACCCAAATTTTCTGGCCTAGCGGTCATGGCAATAACCTCTTTGAGCTCTGTGAATTCAGGCCTGCTACAACAATACCCATTTATTCAAGGTATGTATCCAGTATTTTGACTGAAGTTTGACGCACTCCCACGCTTGAAAGACGTGGGATTCAGCGATACGACGAACATCGTGGAGCTACCCCTGTCTGAAACGTTCTTCCGCTCTAGACAAGGCGCTACCTAGTGAATGACTCCAACAATTAGAACTGGCTTTCTTGCTTCAGGACTGACAGACAATGCGGAACCCTCGATGTTATTACCCCTAGCGATTCAAGTGTTCCAGTTAACCTGTCAAGCCTACACTCTTGCGTTACGTTTGAGCTTTTACCCACTCCATTTCTGAGTGGAACCCACCAAAACCCAAGCATGTTGAAGAGCTTGAAAACTTGCAGATATTATACTAGGGATTTACGCTACCTTAACCTTAATTTGTTATAAAGCGCTACATTCTACCCATAAATGCGGCGGGCTTTGCTTGTAGTTGCTTTAAGCCAAGTACACGTTTACAGGCATTGATATGGTTGCGTTCTTGCAAGAGTTCTAACCCTTCTACTTGCAATTTATTTATAGCTATAGCCAATAGGCTTAGGAGGGGGTGCAGGGGTGGAACCCCTGCGTGGGGGCGCAGCCGCCACACCCCCTGTCCTAACAGATCTGTCTACGGCTATATCGTGTTTTTGAAAATTAGCATTATTACTATGTAGCATTTTTGTAGTATATATGCTACATTGAATTTTGTGGCGGGTAGCTCAGTGGTAGAGCGCCAAAAACATCCTTGTTTGCAACTAATCCGCAAGGGTCGAAAAATGAGGGTTATCGACTCATAATCGGGTGGACAGGGGTTCGAGTCCCCTCCCGCTACACCAATGATTCTTGGGGTGGATGGCTCAATTGGTAGAGCGCCATATTTGCCTGTAAAGGACGAAAGAACGAAGGTTATCGCTCTTAACGATTACCCTCCTTTGTTCGCTGCGAGATGCGGGTTCGATTCCCGTTCTGCCCCCTCTCCATTTATTGCCCGCAAGGGACGGAGCTTAAACAAATGAACTACAAATTCTTTACGCAAAAATCTACTAATACACCCCAGAGTCAGCCAATTAAGGGTCGCGAGTCAGAAATGGTTCAGGGACGTTCGGGTGGCTATATGTTTGATGCCGGTATCTGGAGCATGTTGCGGCGTTGCTTGCTGATTGGTACTGCCAAAAGTACCTACTATGCGGGCAAGCAGGAACTAACTGACGATTTTGTCAATGTCATCCGTCAGTGCGTGCATGAGAATCCAGCCCGCGTGGCTCAAGAGATTCTCTATGCCAGCGACGGTCGTGCCATCAACAACAGCGCTCCTATTTTTGCACTCGTATTGCTGTCTATGGGCGAAGCGCCGGAAGCAAAACAGGCTTTTGGTGAGATATTTGCCCAAGTAGTTCGTACTGGCAGCCACTTCTACGAGTGGTTGAGCTATACCAAATCTCTGCGTGGCTTTGGCAAGATCGTGCGGGAGTGCGGCAAATCCTGGCTCTCTAACCCCAACGTGAAGGCATTAGCCTATCAGTTGCTGAAGTATCAACAGCGGCAGGGATTTTCTCACCGCGATGCTTTGCGTCTATTCCACGTCAAACCCATCAGTGACGAGCACCAGGCTTTGTATAACTGGGTAGTCAAGGGTTGGCAGGAACTCCCTACTGATATCCCATCTGAGACTTTGGCGCAGATCTGGTGGTATGAGTGGCTCAAGCGCAATCCCGATCGCACCCATGAAGCGATCGCGTGCGGTCATCTCACCCACGAGATGGCAGCTCCAGTTGGTAAAATGGACAGACAGGCATGGCAGTTGCTGTTTAACGAGATGCCGATTGGCGCGCTGTTGCGCAACCTGGGTTCGCTCACAGAGTTGGGTGTCTTGCGCGTTGACGACAAGGCAAACCTCAAGCGGGTAGAGTCTATGCTGAATAGCAAGGAGCATCTGCACAAGGGGCGCATCCATCCCATCGACGTGTTGAAGGCACTCAAGACCTATCAATCCGGCGGTCAACTCGGACGCAGCCAAAAGACCTGGCAGGCAATCCCTCGCATTGTAGATATTCTAGAGAAATCTGTGGAATTATCATTCGACGCGATCGCACCAACTGGCAAGGTGTTTATGCATGCGGTAGACGTATCTGGCTCGATGTCTTATACGACAGTTAGTTCCGTCGGTCTCACCTGCTGTGAAATTGCTACAGCAATGGCTCTGGTGACTGCTAAGTCCGAGCAGAACTACGCAATCCGTGGTTTTGCTACCGATTTTTGCGATCTGCGCGTTACTGCTAAAGATTCATTTAGCTCTGCGTTGCAAAAGGCATCCGATCGGAATTTTGGCGGTACCGATGCCTCAGTCGCATACGATTGGATGATTCAGCACAAGTTCAAGGCAGATATAATCTGCTTCTGGACTGACTCAGAGTCTTGGGCAGGTCGCCGCCACCCTAGCGAAGCATTGGCAGCATATCGTCAGAAGGTAAACCCCAATGCGAAGGCTGTCTACGTGACGCTGGCTCCTTATCGGATTACGCTAAGCGATCCTAAAGACCCGATGTCTTGGGATTTGGGTGGCTTCGATCCGGGCACGCCGCGCATCATTCAGATGCTGGCAACTGGCGATCTGTAACATGAGTCATTCAAAAATTTTTTGGATAGAGAGAGAAAACTCTATACTGGAACTGACATTGCCAGATTTCAGCTTACCCGTAATGGGAGCCGTGTAAATGGGGAGGGCGCTAGCAGCGATCGCGATGTGGCGATCGCTGACCGCCAACCCATGCGTTGGATCGTAACCGCGCCAGCCCGCCCCCGGCAGATATATCTCAGCCCAGGCATGAAGATGTCGCTCAGTAGAATCAAGGTCGCCTTCCTGGTAGCCGCTGACAAAGCGAGCGGGTATACCAACGGCCCGACACACTTCCATAAATAAGACGGTGAGATCCCGGCAAGAGCCTTCCTTTCGGCTCCAGGTAAGACCGGCAGGCATGGGTGCACCTTCTTCCCGTATAACATAGCGACATTCTTCGTAGAGTCTTTGATTGAGGTTGCCAAGGAAAGTTACTACCCAATCCTGACTATCGTGTCTTAGTTCCTGGGCAAGCTGAGTAGCGATCGGGTCGCAGATGGATTGTCCGATCGATTGCCCATAGGCTTGTCCTGAATTTAAATATGGCTGTAACTGCGTTAAGTACGAGGCAGGATAATCGATTGGCAGCCGCGTTGCCCAAGGTTCCAGTAGGTAATTAAATGGGTTGTCACAATAGGTCTCCACTTCCGAACTAGCTTGCACTGTAAGATACTGAGTGGGCTGCTCGAACCAAATCTGAGCGATCGCATTACCATCCAAATCGACAATTTGCGAAAGGTTAGCTGGTTCAGGATCGATGTCCAATTGGAAATGCAACAATTTTTGCATGATATCGCAGCGCGGTCGCAACCGCAGCATATGGGGCAACAGGCTTACGGTTTGTGCATAACTATAGGTTGTAGCATGGAAGATTTTGTAGCGCATGATTGGTAACGTTCATGATTCATTCTAAAGTGAAGAAAGTTTGAAATATTTTGTCACCTACATCATTCAGACGTTGTTGCAGATGATCGAGAAATTCATGTAATCCAGACTGAATGATCTCCTCAATTGTCAAATAATCCAATTCCGATCGCAATTGTCCCAGAGTTCGTTCTAAAGGATTTGTCCAGGTACCGGATGGCGTGCCAGCAATCTGATAGATGGAGCGTTCCGCCTGGAGAAGACAGAACTGAATCGAACGGGGGAACTCACGATTGAGGATCAGGAATTCCGCCACTTGAGTGGGCGTAATGCGATGCTGACCCGTTTTACGGTACATTTCATAGGCGCTAGCAGATTTGAGCAGAGACATCCATTCCACTTCATCCAGAGTTGTGCCAACATCTTTGACGGAGGGAAGTAGAATAAAATACTTGACATCAAGAATGCGCGAGGTTTTATCTGCCCTTTCTAAAAAACGCCCCACTTGTCCAAAATGCCAACCTTCATTATGGGTCATCGTAGCATCCATGATCCCAGCAAATAGGTGGCTGGCAATCTTGACTTCTGCAAAAAATTCGTGATGCATTTCTGAAGATGATTGCTTAGTCGCGGCTTCCTGCACGAAAAGATAGAAAGAATTAATCTGTTCCCACATCTCGGTCGAGATAATTTCCCTGATGGAACGGGCATTTTCGCGGGCGGCACGCAAGCAAGAGAGAATAGAATTAGGATATTTAGGATCGAAACTGAGGAAATGAATGACATTTTCAGCAGTGGCTTGACCGTACCTTGTCTGGAACATGGACAGATCGCCGGTGGTCATGATCAATGGCTCCCATTGTGCTAGTCCAATGGGCATTTCCATAATTAGTTTGAGATTAACGTCAATAAACCGAGCGACATTCTCGGCTCGCTCGATATAGCGATTTAGCCAGTAAATAGAGTCAGCAACTCGACTAAGCATGATTCAGATCGACCTTACATTCTTTCACAGCATATAGCTTTTAAGTTTTAAGTATGAGGGTGAGGGCTGTGCCCCACGTAGGGTTACCCCTACACCCCATCCTAATTCCTAATTGGTATACCTTGCTATACAGCTTATACAGGCAAAGCGATCGCAACTTGTGCCTTTTGCTACCTAATTTTAAACCTTACATTTTCCAACTTTTTCTGATTGGTTTAACCAGGCGACCAAATGTGTGCTTAAGTGGTTAAGTTTAAGGCGCTTTGTTTAGTTGACTAAGACATACTAAGTAAGGAGTCTATGGCTTTTTTCGATCTAACTAACGATGTTGACGCTGTTACGTTAAACCTCGAGCAGGTAAACTCAGGAGCCACAGTATACAAGTTAGGCGATTCTGTGCGGGCGCTTGATGGTGATGATACTGTCACGGGTTCGGATGCTGAGGACGATATTAACGGTAACAGGGGCGATGATGTCATTTTCGGGGCTGGCGGCAATGATTTTCTACGTGGCGGACAAGGTAACGATCTCGTACAGGGCGATGGTGGCAATGAGGAAGTCAATGGCAATAACGGCAACGATACATTGAACGGCGATGAAGGCAATGACATTCTGCGCGGTGGGAAAGATGACGATTCTCTCAACGGCGGTGGCGGCGATGATACGCTCTACGGCGACTTTGGTGCAAACATCCTTACAGGTGGAGTTGGAAGCGATACATTCGTCCTGCAATACAATAAAGGGACTGATACAATTACCGATTTTCGCGTTAATGAAGATGCATTTGCGATCGTGAGTGGCGAATTTAATATCGATAATCTCAACGTGTTTGACAGTGGGAGCGATACTGTAATTACAGATAAAATCTCAGGACAGACGATTGCAGTGGTGAAAGGCGTTGACAGCAAAACTATCAGCAGTGAAATCGGTTTCAGTACTACTAATTTCGATCTGCCACTCAGATTAAGAATATCGGCTCAGTCTAATAAAGCTACTGTTGGGCTCACCAATCTCCCTTCTCTAACCCCTGTAAATGCATGGACTAGACTTGGTGGTGGAGGCGAGGGTTGGTCGGCGAGTGGGGTACTCGATATTAACAGCGGGAATATAGTTTTCAGTACATATGTTCCTATCCGCTCTGCTTTACCTGAAACCATAACGCTAACAATCGATACATCCTTGCTTGGCCTGGGCACAGTAGGATTCGAGGAGGCAAATTATGGTTACCAGCTTTTCAACGATTCAGATATAGTTTCAGATATATCGGTTCCAATCGTGCTAAATAGCAATTTGACTACCACCACTATTACTTTCTCTGATAAGCCTTTAGCCCCACTACCATTACTAAACTGAGGATGAATCTCACTGCAATATTACCAAATCCGCGTTAATTATCCCTCATATTGCCTGGCGTTAGCCAGGAACTCGATCTTTTGGGTTACTTGGGGCAGGTAATCGCTCCGATCGCATGACCGGGCGACTGACTATGCGGAACCTGACTCAGCAGTACTACTTTGCCATCTTTTGCGATCGCCCATTGTTGGGCTTCAGTAATTATCTCTGCCTGCGATGCCGAATTGAGATGGGATGACTCCGACGATTGCGCAGATGATTCTACAGGCGAATTGCGATCGCTCTTTAAAAGGGATTCCTCTCTACCTAAATCTTCTAACGTGCTATTTGTCCGCAATAGATCGTTGGGTAATGTTGGTAACCCACCCCTACCTGTAATGATAAATTCGTTACCTTTGCGATCGGCCAAACATCGTTGGGCAATTAACTTGCTAACATCAACGGGAGTGAGGGAGAGAGTCACAAGTCCTTTACTGGCATCAATATCTGGCGTGCGGATTTCTACCACGCCATTGAACTCTTGTCCTAATGCTGAGGTAGCAGTGATTTCACTATCTGGCGTGTTAAAATAGCCTTGCGGTACGTTCGCGATTACGCGACCGCCAAAAGCAAACTCTGCATTAGCACTGATATCGCTATTCTGGAGTGCTGCCAGAGTTGTAGCATTAATAAACACATTGCCACCAGTAGCCGTGCCAAAAGCATTGGCTGAGATGTTGCTGTTGCGCAGTAATTGCAACGAATCTCTGGTTTGCAGGTTGATATTGCCGCGATCGCCTGCTCTAGTTTCCGCCTGCAAGGTACCCTGCCGATCCAGGCGCACCAAATTAGCGTCAATATTCAAGTTACCCGCCGCTCCCGTGCCAGTTGCACTCACTTTAATCTCTGCACCGTTACGGACAATTACAGTTGGAGCTGCGATCGTCACATCCCCTGCTTGCCCTGTGGCAGTGGTAGTAACCCCCTCTAAACCTGACGCAGTGCGGATCGCACTGGCAAATCGATTGTCAAAAGTGCGCCCCGACAATTCCACTAATTCCGATGCCTTGACAGTCACAGTCCCAGCTCTACCCGATCCGAGAGTGCTGGACTGGGCTTCAGCACCGTTGAGGATTGTAAACCGTCCCGCATTAACTACCAGGTTCCCACCGTTACCCGTGGAGTTGATATCCGAGGAAGCCTTCAATCCACCCGATATTGTGGCGCGATCGCTACTGCGCCTATACGCCCCATTTAGTTCGATCGTATTTGCGTTAACGGTTAAGTCTCCCGCCTTACCGGAGCTAAATGTGGTAACCTGAGCGATCGCTCCATCCAGAACCAGTAAACGCTGTGCATCGATCGTGAGATTGCCGCTATTGCCAAACGAATTCGATGAGGCAAATAAACCGCTAGCGATTTCACCATCAGTACCGACTAACTCGATCCGAGCGGCTTTAACGATTAAGTTACCTGCTCTGCCACTGCCAAAGGTATTTGTCGTAATCTGCGCGCCATCTCGCACGCTCAGTAACTTTGTTATCAGGCTAATATCCCCACCATTGCCAGTGGCACGAGAACAGTCAATGCCTGTCGCACAAACGGTTGCCGCTATCCCACTATTAAAGCCTTGAGATTTGCCAACCACTTCGATGGAATCAGTTGTCGTTACCTGAATATTCCCGCCAGGCAAAGCACCTAATGTAGTTGCCTGGATGGCTGACCCTTCAGTAATCAGCAACTGGCGACCCTGCACCTGGATATCACCACCACCGTTGTTAGTCGTGCGATCGGTAGTATCCACAAAGGCTAACTGCGATAACTTAATATCTTGAAAGTCATTCACACCTTGATATCCTAACAACCAACCTTGAGGAATGGGAGCGAGGCTGACCAGGGAGGTAGGAGCCACGCTACCCAGTTCGATCCTTCCCCTTTCAGCAGTGAGAAATCCACCAGCGATGTCTAAATCTCCTCCCACCAGGGCTAATGTCTTTCCAGTCGGCACCTGCAATCCCACATTGTCTGCTTGAGAACGGGTGACGATCTTCGCAGCGGTATTGCCAAACTGCAATCCGGTTGGTACGCTAATCGTTAATAAAGGTGGTGTTTGCGATTCTGTAGCGCTAAATTCAATGCCATCGCCAAATTTGATGCTGTTAGCAGTGCTAGCCACAAAAGAACCACCAACATCCAGTCGAGCATTAGGGCCAAAGATAATACCGCTAGGATTTAGCAGAAATAGATTGGCATTGCCCAAAACTCCCAATACCCCATCAATATTGGAAACATTACCGCCAGTGACGCGACTAAAGATATTAGCGATCCCGCTGGGATTGTTGAAGTAAACTCTCTGCCCGAGATTGATGTTAAACTGTTGAAAGCTATGGAAGAGATTGGAACCCCGCACGGCACCACCATCAATGCGATCGATCGCTACGCCATTGCGAATTACATTAGGAACCACTACAGAATTGCGATCGCCGAGCGTGCGATCGGGAACAATTTGTGCAAAAGCCGGATCGGTAACTAGAGTGGGTGCGATCGCGCTACAAGCTACACAGATGGCGCTGCTAACAACACGAACCCCTGATTTTCGGCGTTGATTTACCACGGCAAAGCAAATCTTCAAGAACTTAAGGTATTCCCAACATTATGTCATTCTTGGTAGGTTAATACTTACCTACCTTCACAAAAGTAAACTCCTTACTTTTTCTGACTTTTTCTGACTTTTTCTCACTGTTCAAATCGGGTTGCGGAATGTAGGATTGAGGGGTGACGTTGTAGAAAGCTATGACTTTTTTCGACAATGTTAGATATTGCACTTACATTTCTTAAAAATGAATTAAATACTTATTTGCAAACCCAGATCGGTTCGGACTCGGCTACTGTCGAGATCGTTAACTTAGTGGATGAGACAGGTAAATATACGGTTACGAACAGCATTGCTGCTTCCATCATCAACATTGAGGAAGATCGTATTTTTAAATCCCAGGTTCCAGATCGCATTTATGCAAATGGGCAACATGTCATCTTAGAACCTGACTTAAAGCTTAATTTGTATGTGTTGTTTGCCGCTAATTTCCCGAAAGACTCTAGCTCCCGACCAAACTACGACCAAGCTTTAAAATACATCTCTTATATATTGATGTATTTCCAGATGCATCCTGCTTTTACCTCACTAGAATATCCTGCTCTCGACTCGCGTATTGATAAATTGACGGCAGAGTTACAATCGCTTAACTACGAGCAATTGAATCAGATATGGGCGTTTATTGGAGCCAAACAATTACCATCACTTATTTACAAGATTCGCATGGTATCAGTACAGGGCATGGTGCCAAAAGCTATTCAGTTACCCATTATGGAAGTCAAAACAAATCTTCACAGTCGATAAACCAAAAAAATTTAATAGAACATTTTAGTTACTCCCGCTACCTGTCCGCTCCTTGACTACTATTGCGCAGTCTATAAGGCTTTCAACGATCATGCTATTTCGCACATTATTTACGATCGCTATATCCCATACATACTATACTCAGGGCTGTAAGGATTTCAGCTTTATCATCCCTGTAGATAGCGTTCAATTGTTAAATAATGGCAAACTAATAGCAAAAATCCGCGATGGTAAACTGCACGTTTTGTTTGCAGTAGATGAGGCGGCTGAAGATGGGGCAGATGCAACAGATCGAACGGGCAAGCCCCTGGTTTCCCTGGCAGGTAAAAGCCTCCGCATTGGCTTAAAATTGCTCAATCCTTTCTTTAGCAACTTCACGCAATTTACTAGCTCCGACTTCGATAACTTGACGCAAATTCCCATCTCGGCTCTAGATTTTTACTCATTTTGCCCTCTCTATAGGAATTCTGCAAATCCCCTTGTTCTGGATAAACCTAAAGCTGTGGCCTTAGTAGGTCAAGTATTGAATCATTCTCTAAGCCAAACAACGGCACGACCGATAACCGTAACTCTCAAAAATAGCGATGGACAGGTTTTACCACCAGAATTGACAGATGCACCAGGCACGATCGCAACCGAAAACAATCGTTCCAGCGTTTCTTTTAATCTCACAGGGAAAGCATCAGGTCTCTATAGTGTCGAGGAATCCAGTTCTAGCGGCACCCAAACTACTAGTTATTACTCCGACTTGGAGTTACAACAGCAAGGGATTTTCGGTGCGATTGAAATTGCGATCGCGGATAGCCTCTATACCAAACCTCCTGACCAACCGCCAGAATTCACGATCGCGTTTAAAGCTAGGGAAGAAACTCTGAAATATTACATACTCGCCCAGAACTACTCTGATTCTCAGTTCAATCAGTTGACTGTTTCAGATGCTGGAGAAGAGGGGCGATCGCAAATTAATTTCACTAAAGTGCTTCCTGCTGCTTTTACGGAGGGTGACATCCCTCCAGGTTTACTTGGCAATGGTGATGTCAAAATAGCGCTGTTTAAGTCGCAGATAACCGTGCCGCGACAGGAAAAAGCCCGCCAGAAGATCCAGTTGAAATCAAACGACACAGTGCTGATTTCCCATTTGCCTCAGCCTGATGTCAATAAAACAAATGCAGATGCGATCGTCCAACTTGCAAAACCTAGACCTTAAGGATACAAACCCATGCCAACTTACAAAACTCCTGATGTTTACGTAGAAGAAATTTCGATCTTTCCGCCCTCGGTAGCAGAAGTCGAAACTGCGATTCCCGCTTTCATTGGCTATACTGCCAAAGCAACCAAACTCTCAGGGAACGATCTCCTGGAAATTCCTACAAAAATCAGTTCGTTACTCGACTTCGAGACTTATTTTGGCAAAGCAGCCAAGATAAATCTTTCCGAAGTTGTAATTGATGAAAATAATAATTTCCTCAGATCTAGTTTTACCAACAATTACTATTTGTACGACAGCATCAGGTTGTTCTTTGATAATGGTGGTGGGAATTGCTATATAGTAGCCGTAGGTTTTTACTCAGAACCAGTAGACCAAGAGAAATTGAAGAAGGGTATAGATGCGTTAAAGAAATACGATGAGCCTACCATTCTCCTTTTTCCGGATGCTGCTGGACTAGATGCTGACAAGCTGAGCGCTGTTCAGATTCATGCACTCTCTCAGTGCGCCAAGCTTGGCGATCGCGTAGGTATTTTGGATACCCGAAGTAATGACCTTAATGGAACCTCTTTCCGTGAAAAAATCGGCATTAATAACCTTAAATACGGAGCTGCCTACACACCCTGGCTGAAAGTCAATTATCCGAAGAATGTGTCTTATAAAGATGTGAAATCAGCGATCAAAAAAGGGGCTGCAACGGTTAACTTGAACACATTGACCACTGATACTGAGATTCAAGCTGCTATTACAAGATTAGATGTGGCATTATCCGATACCGATGCTCTTAATAGCCAAATCACAACACGGTTGGCAGGTATTGCATCGCTCACAGCCAGATACGATACGTTACTTACCGCCTATAAAAATAGTAAAACGCTTGCCAATATGCAGGCACTTTTCGGGTTCTTGTTTGAAATCGCCAGTCTTATAGATGGTTTCCTTGATTCGATTATTGGAGTAAAAGGCACTGAGCTGAAGAAAAACATCGAAGACTCAGTCACCAATTCCCTCAAAAATGCTTTTGGTGAACTGATCGGCAATGAAAAGGAACTGGACGGAAAAGTAGATGGCGCTTATACTCCGCAATGGGAAGTCGATCCCGATCCATCTGCTACCCAATGGGGTAACATATTTACTTCATCATCACCAGCGGCTTCAACAACAGCAATTCCTAGTACGGCGACTACCGATGAGACCAGATCTGCTGCTCTGCTGCCCAACATCAACAAAAACTTCAGTCTGATTAATGAAGCGATCAACAGTTTTATCTCAGGTGCTTTAGGATATGTGAGTACCTACGAGAAAAGCTTGTACGACAGGTACCCAATTTATCAGAATATAATTAGAGGTATCAATGACACTTCAACTACTATTCCACCCAGTGGTGCGATCGCTGGAATCTACGCAATGGTGGACGGACAGCGCGGTGTGTGGAAAGCTCCAGCCAATGTGAGTCTAGCTAGCGTGATTGAACCGACTTATAACTTCGATCTATCCGAAACGGATAGCTTGAATGTTGACGCGAATGCTGGTAAATCCATCAACGCCATCCGATCGCTTACGGGTAAAGGGACATTAGTTTTAGGGGCGCGGACACTGGCAGGAAACGATAATGAATGGCGCTATATTTCGGTGCGTCGCTTTTTCAATATGGTCGAAGAGAGCGTCAAGAAATCCACTTTCTGGGCGGTGTTTGAGCCGAACGATGCCAATACCTGGGTGAAAGTGCGCGGTATGATTGAAAACTACCTCAACCAAAAATGGCGCGAAGGTGCCCTGGCCGGAGCTACTCCCAAAGATGCCTTTTTTGTGAAATGCGGCCTGGGGATTACTATGACCGCTCAAGATATCCTTGAAGGCAGAATGAATGTGGAAATTGGCATGGCAGTCGTGCGTCCGGCGGAATTCATTATTTTGAAGTTCTCACACAAATTGCAGACATCTTAAGAGTTTTTCGAGCAAAAGATATCAATGGGTAGGGGCAGGTTTAGCCCAAATCCAATATCTCTACCCTAAGATCGACCGCAAAACCTGCCCCAAAAATGTTTTATTTCCCCGAATCCCGCGATCGCAAACTAATCCAAATTAAGCAGAAGAAAGAATTATGGCTGACAAACTATATCCCCTTCCCGTCTTTCATTTCCGCGTCGAGTTCGGCACGGAACAACTGGGCTTTACCGAAGTGGCTGGATTAACCCAAGAAATCCAGGCGATCGAATATAGAGCTGGTGATTTTCCCGAATTTTCTTCGATCAAAATGCCAGGTTTGAGAAAGTTCAACAATATCACGCTCAAACGCGGCATCATGCAAAGCGATAACAAGTTCTTTCAATGGCTGATTAGTGGCATGAAGTTGAGCAAGGTAGATAGAAAAGATCTCACGATCAGCCTGCTCAACGAAAAGCACGAGCCAGTCATGAGTTGGAAAGTTACAAGGGCTTTTCCGGTTAAGTTAGAGGGACCGCAACTAAAAGCGACTGGCAATGAAGTCGCGATCGAATCGCTCGAAATTGCCCACGAAGGTCTAGAAGTGGAGAATCTCTAGTGGTCTACTATCCACCAGTTGGGTTTCATTTTAAAGTCGAGGTGCAGGATCTGGCCGCCACCGCTAATGATGTCTGCTTCACGGAAGTCAGCGGACTCTCAGTCGAAATGGGTACTGAGGAAATAGCCGAAGGAGGAGAAAATCGCTTTATCCAGAAATATCCCACCCGCACCAAATACCCAGAATTGGTGTTGAAGCGCGGACTGCTGGTTAATTCAAAGGTGACAGATTGGATTCAACAGTGTCTGGAAGGTTACAAAATTCAACCCAAAGATATCTTCATTAAACTACTGAATGAAGAACACCAACCCCTACTGACGTGGAACGTAGTTAAAGCTTATCCTACCAAATGGGCTGTGAGCGATCTGAATGCCTCAAATAATGCCATAGTGATCGAGACCTTGCAGTTCTTTTATCAATATTTCACCCTGGTCAAATCTTAAATATATCGTAGTGGGCATTGCCCACCCGCACCGTTTCAGTGACATTCCGCCTTAGTTTCTTAGTGAAATCGCAGGAGAGAATTTCTCATGGCAATAGTTGTTGATGAAGTAGTTATCTCAGTAGATGTGAGCAATCAAGCTTCAGGTGGGGCAACTGCTCCTGCCACAGGTACCGCCGATAAGCAAACCATTATTAATGAATGTGTCGAACGAATACTTGACATCCTCAGACAAAAGGAGGAGCGCTAAACCATGAGCGATAAGGGAACGCTAGAAAAATTAACAATTCTATCCTACGAAAAAGCGGACTATTCCGATCCAAAGCCAGAGGGTAGATTTGAAGCCTATGTCAATCCGAGTGAAATCACCATAGCCTATGAGATTGAATATGACAGCGCTCAAGGTTCGGGTACGACTAACAGTCGGATGACTTTTAAAAAAGCAAAACCCGGCGATCTTTCGCTTACCTTCTTTCTCGATGGCACGGGCGCTAATGGCAAACAAATCGACGTACAAAAGAAAATAGAGGAGTTCCAACTCGCCACGGGTTACAGTGGCAAAATTCACCGCACAAAATATCTGAAAGTGATGTGGGGAACTCTGCAAATCAAGCGCTGCGTCCTCAAAAGTGCCTCGATCGCCTACAAACTTTTCCAACCCAATGGCATTCCCTTACGGGCAGTAATTACTGCCAATTTTACCGATAACTCCGACGATAAAACTCGTCAAGCGATCGCCCAAGACCAATCGTCCGATCTGACCCACGTACGCCTTGTAAAAGCAGGCGATACCTTGCCTGGTTTGTGCTATCAAATCTACGAAGATCCTAGCTACTATTTAGAAGTCGCCCGCGCCAACAAGATCGCTAACTTCCGCAGTCTCACCCCCGGCACCAAAATTTTCTTTCCCCCCTTGGAGAAGTAAAAATGCCAGAAACTCGAACTTTACCTATTCCTACCGAACATCGTGAATTTACCGTCAAGGTGGATGGTAAAGCCGTGGGACGCGAACACCAGTTATTAGCGGTGTATGTCATCAAGGCGGTGAATAAGATTGCTTCTGCTCGCTTGGTCTATCTAGACGGGTCTGCCGCTGCCAGCAATTTTCCCTTGAGTAATACGGATACATTTATTCCAGGCAAAGCCATTGAGATTCTAGCTGGGACTGACAAAGATCCGGTTTCCCTGTTCAAAGGAATCGTAATTCGACAACAGTTGAAAGTGCGCGACCATACTGCGCCTCAGTTAGTAGTGGAATGCCGTCACCCCGCTGCGAAGCTGACGGTAGGCCGCAAGAATGCCTACTTTTTCGATAAAACTGACAGCGACATTATTAGCGATCTGCTTAAAAAGGCGAAGGTTGAATCGGACGTAGAGATGTCATCTGTAACTCACAAGCAACAGGTGCAGTATCACTGTACAGATTGGGATTTCCTGCTAGCACGCGCCGAGGCGAATGGCAAACTCGTACTTACAAATGACAAGCAAGTAAAGGTAAAAGCACCTGTTTTGGGCGGCAAGCCAGTCTGTACGCTCCAGTTTGGTGCCACGATTTTGGAGTTAGACGCCGAAATCGACGCTCGCCTGCAATACAAGGCGGTTAAGAGCCTGACCTGGGATTCTGCTCAGCAAGCTACTTTGGAGAAGAATGCCGCAGATCCTAAATTCAAGTCGTCGGGTAATTTGAGCAGTCAGAATCTGGCTGCGGCAGTGAACCTGGATTACTATCGACTTCAACATGTGGCGGTCAGCGAGGATGAGGCACAGGCATGGGCGAATGCCCACTGGCTAAAATCCCAAATGAGCAAGGTGAGCGGTCGAGTCAAATGCGAAGGCATTCCTACGGTGAATCCCGGCGATATCGTCACCTTGAGTGGAGTGGGCGATCGCTACAACGGCAACGTATTTGTGACGGGCGTGCGCCAGGACTTTGACCTAGTGCAAGGTTGGAAAACCCACATCCAATTTGGCAGTGTAGAAAAATGGTTGATGGAGGAAAATGCTGTTTCCGCACCCAAAGCATCTGCTCTTCTACCAGGCGTAAATGGCTTGCAGATTGGAGTGGTGGTGAGTAATGAAGATCCCGATGGCGAACATCGCGTGCGCGTGAAAATGCCATTGGTGAACGATCGCGAAGATGGCACCTGGGCGCGGGTGGCGGCAGTCGATGCGGGTAGCGATCGCGGTTTCTTTTTCCGTCCCGAGGTTGGAGATGAAGTGGTGTTGGGTTTCTTGAATGACGATCCTCGGCAGGCAGTGATTTTGGGAATGTTGCACAGCAGTGCGAAACCAGCACCATTAAAAGGATCGGATGACAATCACGAGAAGGTATATCAAAGTCGCTCCAAAATGAAACTTTATTTCCACGACAAGCAGAAGGCGATCGCGTTGGAAACGCCCGCAGGCAACAAGCTGACGTTAAACGAGGAAGATAAAGCGATTAAAATTGAAGATCAGAATGGCAACAAAATTACGATGGATCGGGACGGTATCAAAATTGAGAGTAGCAAAGCGATCTCGCTCAAGGCTGGAACAGAGTTGACCATTGAGTCGGGAACATCACTAAATGCCAAAGGAGGAACAAATTTGAAGTTAACAGGCACATCGGGAACAGAACTATCCAGCACAGCCACGACCACAATCAAAGGTGGTCTAGTCCAAATTAACTAAAGAAATCCTATGCCAGCAGCAGTAAGAGTCGGAGATCTCAGCAATCACGGTGGCACTATTATCGGCCCCGGAGTCAGCAATGTCTTAATTAGCGGCCAACCAGCCGCTGTCGCAGGCGACGGCCACATCTGCTCGCTCCCACCGATCGGCCATCAACCCACCGCCAGCATTTTCCCAATGGGTAGCGCGAAAGTATTCATCGGCGGCAGACCCGCATTACGGACATCCGATGCCTGCTTATGCGGAGCAATGGCAGCTGTGGGCGCACCAACAGTGACGATCGATTAAAGGCCATTAAAAGCAATTCAAGGGAGAATAAAGTACAATGCCAGACCTAGCCTACACATCATTTCTGGGAACAGGTTGGAGTTTTCCACCTGAGTTTGTGATGGAGACGGGCGAAGTCGTGATGACAGCAGACGAAGAAGATATTAAAGCCAGTCTGAATATCCTATTTGGGACTGCGATCGGCGAACGGTTTTTCAATCCTCAATACGGACTCGATATGCAGGAAATTCTGTTTGAGCCGATGAGTACCACCATAAAAACCTATCTGAGCGATCGCATTAAGATAGCAATCTTAATCTACGAACCACGAATTGAGTTGTTGTCGTTAGATCTCGATACAACAGCTCAAAATGAAGGTAAGATCGGCATTGTCATGGAATATAAAGTGCGAGCTACCAATTCGCGCTACAACCTCGTTTATCCGTTCAGTATCACTGACGGCAACGAAGTCAGGGGAGTGCTGGGAAATTTGTAAAGGCGGCAACCTAACATGGCTGAACAAGACATTATCCAGAATCTCATCTTTCAACTCGGGCAAAGCCAAAGCGATCGCCTGCCTAAGGAGTTGGGAACTCACTTTGCTGACATCGACGAGCGCACCACAGCAGATCTGCTGCGCTTTACCAAAGCATTGGCAGAATTTGTCAACTATTATCGCCATAGTTCTGATGCTCCAATTGGTGACTGGCGTAATTTTTTCCCTAAAGAGTCGGAGATCGATGCGATCGCAGAACTGTTAAAAAACGAAAATACCAATACAGCCAGCACATCCCCTCATCTAGCTCTGTTTCTAGCATTTCTAGAGCTTTACAAACAGCCCCAAAGCATTATCAACCAGATTACGGCACGCCATCTCGATTTTTATTATCAAGACGTATTGCGGCTGCAAAAGAAAACGGCAATTCCAGACAAAGTACATCTATTAATCGAACTCAAAAAAAATGTCGCTCCCATTCGCATTGCACCAGAAAATTTATTCTCAGCCGGAAATGATGCCACAAATGTGGAATTGCTCTACGCACCAACGCGGGAAACCATCGTAAATTCTGCCAAAGTCGAGTCATTGCGTTCCCTATTTTTCGATCGGCAGGGACGCGGCACGATTCGCTATGCCCCAATCGCTAATTCTTCGGATGGCTTGGGTGGGAAGCTAAAGGAAACCGATCCCAAATGGTCTGGCTTTGGCGATCGGAACCTACCTCCGGCGGAAGTGGGATTTGCGATCGCCTCTCCCGTGTTGCGGATGCAAGAAGGTACTCGCAAGATCGACGTATCTCTGCAGTTGACTGATGTAGATGCAACGCAACTAAATAATGCTTCGCTCCATCAGGCTTTTGACGTATCGATAACTGGTGCCAAAAACTGGCTGGGGACATATACTGTTTCTCCCAGTTTGAGCGTTGGAAATATGCTGATATTCAGTTTTACGGTGCCGGAGACTGAAGCTGCAATAGTTGACTACGACCCTACAATTCACGGCTATTCCTACAGCGATCGGTTGCCAGTCTTAAAGATCTTGTTAAGAGCAAATAATCCCAACCTCGGCTATCGCGACTTCAGAAATGTGACGCTGCAAACTGCCACTATCTCAGTGGAAGTATCGAATATTACTGCGCTGCAATTAGAAAGCGATAGTGGTACGCTCGATCCGAAAAAAGCTTTTTTACCATTTGGACCCCAGCCGACTGCGGGTTCGCGTTTCCTCATCGACTATCCAGAAGCATTGGCAAAGAAACTATCTGAAATAACCCTAAAAGTACAGTGGAAAGATGCACCGACAGATTTTTCAAGCCGTTACAGTGGTTATGGAGTCAGTGTCAATAACAGTTCCTTTACTGCCGCTGTTGCCTTCAACGATGGTGGCAGTTGGGTAAATGCAAGTACTGGAGTACAATTATTTAACTCTAGTAATGCTACTGCGCTGCATACCTTGACTTTGCCACCCAGGAGTGGAGAGATCGCCCTCTTCCTCGAACGAGATTTTCTCCACTCTACCTATCGCACTAAATATGTCGAATATGTAGTGAAGTATAGCAAAGAAGGGAAAGATTTGACGATTTTAAAGGAACCCTACACCCCCACAATTCAAAGCATCTCACTAGCCTACAAAGCTCATTCCGATACGGTCAATATTTCCTCCACTGCACCCAATGATTTCGCGAATTCATGCCTGCACTTCTTTCACATCAGTTACTTCGGACAGATGCGAGAGCATGGCTATCAACGCCAACAGATCGAGGATCGGATTCGGTCAGGCATCAACACAGTAGTTCCACTCCTACCGAGTTACAGCCATGCTGGCGAGCTTTTAATCGGCTTGAGTCAATTAAATGGCGGAGATAGCGTCGGCGTATTATTTCAGGTGGCAGAAGGCACCGCCAATCCGGATTTGCCCTCCGAAGACCTCCAGTGGTTTGTCTTATGCGATAACTATTGGAAGCCACTCAACCGCTCTGAGGTCTTACTGGATACAACAAATCGGCTTCTCACTAGCGGCATAATTCAATTTGTTATTCCCCCCGAAGCAACAACTCACAATACGATTTTGCCCAGCGGGTCGATCTGGCTCAAAGCCGCCATTAGAATTAGTCCCGCGATCGCAGATAATGTCACTGCTGTTTGTCAGCTAGTTGATGTCATCGCTAATGCTGTGGAAGTACAATTTGCGAATCGAGATAACGACCCTCGTCATCTCCTGACTGCCCTCCCACCTGGCAAGATTACCAAACTTGAGAACGGACTCTCCGCAGTCAAGACGGTGCAACAACCCTACGCCTCCTTTGGCGGTAGTGCCGAGGAAATTGACGATGCATTTCACGCCCGCGTCTCCGAGCGACTGCGTCACAAGAACCGCGCGATCGCGGCATGGGATTACGAACGCCTGATTCTGGAAGCTTTTTCCAAGGTACATCAAGTTAAATGCATTCCCCACGCCAAGGAAAATGCCTGGCTTGTCCCCGGCCATGTCTTAATCGTAGTTATTCCCGATCTCAAGCACAAAAACACCATGAATCTGCTGGAACCAAAGGTGGATGCGGATACGATCGACCGCATTACCACCTACGTGCAAAAGCGAGCGGGGATGCAGGTAAAGATACAGGTAAAAAATCCACGCTATCAGAGGATTCAGATGGATTTTAAAGTCGAATTTTACCCTGGCTATGAATTTAACTACTACAAAACTCAACTAGATCGGGAGATCGTGCGATTCCTATCCCCTTGGGCGTATGAAAGCGATCGCGATATTTCCTTTGGTGGCAAAATTTATAAATCAGTTATCCTGGATTTTGTGGAGGATTTGCCCTATGTCGATTATGTCACGGATTTTAAAATGTACAGTCCCATTGCAGGCACGACTAAAAATATCGATCTGAATGAGATACAGCCACACACGCCCGATACAATTCTTGTTTCCATCTCCAATCACATAATTAATCCCGTAACCTAGTCATGCTTTCCCAACTCACTATTACCAAGAAGACTCGACAACTGGCATTCGATCGCGAGCAATTGTACGCAAAGGGTCTGGAGTACGTCCAGAAATTGTCCAGTCAAATTTGGACGGATTATAACGTCCACGATCCAGGTATTACGACGTTGGAGTTGTTATGCTATGCTCTGACAGATTTGAGCGATCGCGCCTCGCTCCCGATTCAAGATTTGCTTGCAAGCGAAACCAACAATGCCAGGGAAATGAAGAAGCAATTCTTCACAGCGCGCCAAATCTTGCCCAGCCGCCCATTAACGCTTTTAGACTATCGAAAACTACTAATCGACATTGATGGTGTCAAAAATGCCTGGTTGCAACCTGCTAGACTGACCTATTATGCCGATACGGTCAGAGGGGAGTTACTGCGGGAGAATCCTCGCCGACCGGAGATTGTGGAGGTGAATCTAGCTGGTCTGTACGAGGTAAAAATTCAGTATAGCGATGAAATTACCACTGCTGAGGCTCAACAGAATGTAAGCCAGGCCGTGCAACAGAAATTACATGCAAACCGCAACCTCTGCGAAGACTTTGTTAGTTTTACTGAAGTAGACATCCAGAATTTCCAACTCTGCGCCGAATTGGAACTCGTTCCAGATGCAGATGTGACGAGAGTAAATGCAACTATTCTCGATCGCGTACAGGAATACTTATCTCCATCGATTAGATTCTATACTCTAAGTGAAATGCTAACTCGGCAGAAGGTAGATGGAACTGCCTATACTGTCGATGAAATTTTTGATGGCCCAGCTCTAGAGAACGGTTTTATCGACGATCGCGAACTAGCAAATGCTGACTTACGCAGAGAAATTCGCCTCTCGGATATTATCAGCATCATAATGGATATTGATGGGGTGCAAGCAGTTCGCGATATCATCATCAATCCCGAAGGAACCGCAGCCCCACTAGCTAATAAATGGCTAATTTCGGTCGATCCAGGAAAGCAAGCTAACTTGAACCCTGCCGTATCGCGTCTGGTCTTCTACAAACGCAATATGCCAGTCTTACCTGGCAAGGTAGAAGTTACAGAGCCAACTGCTCGATCGCTAACTAACGAGAAAAACGACCTGGATATTCCTTTAGGAATCTACCAAGAAGCAGGCAATTACTATTCAGTTCAAAACCACTTTCCAGCAATTTACGGACTGAGTGAAGTGGGCTTGAGCAGTACGGCGGACGACAAGCGAAAAGCACTAGCTTACCAATTGAAAGCCTATCTGCTTTTCTTCGATCAAATCATGGCAAACTACATGTTTCAGTTGAGTCGAGTAAAGGAGTTATTTTCAATTAATCCCGACGTAAAGCAAACCTATTTCTATCAAGCAGTCCAATCCTTTGCCGATTACACCAAAATCTACGCTGCCAATGCCACAAATGTCATCGATATCCTGCAAACTCAGAATAGCGATCGCGAAAAAGCTACGGGGTTCAGTCGCCGCAATCGATTTCTCGATCGTTTAATCGCTCGCTTTGCCGAGCGGGTTCATGACATCGGATATACCATGTACTCAAACTCAGGATCTCAAGCCGAACAAAGTATCGCATATAAATGCAGATTTCTTCAGGATTATCCCACAATTAGCAGCGATCGCGCCTTAGCCTATGACTATAGCCTCACAGAAGAAAAAGATTTATGGGATTCTGAAAATGTTTCTGGTTTAGAGAAGCGATTAGCAAAACTATTAGGCATTTCCAATTACCAACGCAGAAATCTCAGTGAAGGTAGTGAGAGTATTGATGAAGGCATGTATTTGATTGAAAATATATTGCTACGACCCGAGCGTCCAGACGATCCCTTCCTACCCATTTGCCCTGACCGCAACTGCACTGACTGCGCAGATCTCGATCCCTATTCCTATCGCATCCAGATTATTCTACCAGCCTATGGTCTACGATTTGGAAAGTTAGAATTAAGACGATTTGCCGAACAAGTAATTCGAGAAGAAACCCCTGCCCATATTCTGCCGAAAATCTGCTGGATTAGCAAGGAAGATATGACCGTTTTTGAGAAGCTCTATCGCGATTGGATCTACCTCAAAGCGGGAGTAGATACTAGTCAACCACGGGAGAAACTGAGCGCATTTATTGACCAATTGTTTGCAGTCAAGAATGTCTATCCCCCTGGTAATTTGCATGAATGCAGCAGCCCTGAAACCCAAGCAAAATTCATTCTCGGACGGACTACCCTCGGCACAGAAAATCAACCCAACAAGTAAGTACAAGGATTAATGCCATGTCAGAACTTCTCCAAAGCCTTGCCAAAATCGATGTTAACTATAGTGTCTTTGAGAAAGACCAAGTATTAACGCACGAGCAGCTTAATAGCATAGCCAACTATTTGGATGACCAAAACCGACTAACTCGAATCATGCTTTTAGGTGTGGGTATTGCCTATGGGTTAAGGGTTTCTATCAATGGCGATACTGTGAAAGTTACGGCTGGGATAGGTGTGCCTACCGATGGCGATTTGCTCTATTTCAATCAAGACACTATTTTCGATCGCTTCAAACTCTACGACAAATCCCAGCCAAAATATTCGCTACTTTACCGCGAAGAAGACATGCTTCAGGTTTACGAATTAGTGCGTCAAGGTAACATCGATGCCGAAGCAGTGAATTTCAACCAATTTGAGACCCAAGTTGGTAAGTCTCGTAGTAGCATGGTAGCTGTTTTGCTGATGGAAAGCTACATCAAGGATAATGATATATGTTCAGGAACTGATTGCGATAACCTAGGACAGGATTGTCTGAATACTCCTAAGTTATTGCTGGTTGACAAAGCCGATATTGAGAATTTAAAGCCGACGATCGTCAGTTTGAATGAAGCTGCCAGCAAACTGAATGAGATTATTCCCGAACGAGCGATCGTTCCGAGAACAATTAATACTTTTAGCGAACTCACTGCCATTTATAGCACCACTAATAATACTCTTGTTAGGCGCATTGTGGATGAATTGCCAAAACTCTACGCTCTCTGCTCTACTTTCTTTAAGGATATCTTTCCCATCGATCCTGCCTGGAAAGGAAAATTAGAAGAAATTAACGCAAATTTTATCCCAGCTAACGGAATTCAGTATTACTATGACTTTCTCAAAGATCTGGCTGAAACTCATAACCATTGCTTAGAGCTTTTATTTGGTCAGACAAACTGGAACTGCCCCGATCCTGCCAGTTTCCCAAAACATTTGCTATTGGGCAACTTGATCCCAAATAACGATCCCGATAAAAATCGCACTCCATTTTACCCTTCAGCAATCACCAGTCAACCCAAGGGACAGTTGGAACACTTCAAATTTCTCGCGAAAAAACTGGATACACTGATTCAAACGTTTCAAGTACCCAATCCCAACACAGATTCAGAGATTCGCATCACCCCTAGCCTATTTGAAGACCAACCATTGGAAGAGAGAGCGATACCCTATTACTACCAGGTCGATGTGGAGAAAAGTAAAGCTTGGAATTATCGCCTGACTCAACGCAAAATGGAAGCACGTAATTATTCCTACAATGCCAATCTCTACAGCGGTATAACCAATCCTTTAGCTCTACAAATTGGGCGCTTTCCATTCTTCCGTATTGAAGGTCATTTAGGTAAAAATGTCGCTAAAACCCTTGATGATATCGAAAAACAGATCGAATCATATAATCTACCCTTCACAGTTCGCGCTGTTCTGCTAGGGCAGGATAAAACCAAATTAGAAAGGAAACCTGGCATTCGCTACACCGATTTGCATCGCTTTCACTATCTGTTGCGGCAAGATGCCTATCATCAATTGAGTGAAGTATCGCAGTTTAGTAGTAATTTCCGCAGCGAAGTTAATAATCGGGCAAGCAGTGTTGTGGAACGGAATAATGATGCTGATGGAATTAAGGCGATCGCCACTGAAAAAGACAACATATTAAGAAGCAAGGCAACTTTAGCCCAAACAAAACTCCAGGGGAACTATTCAAGCTATACTGCCGATGTTTCTTGGAAGAATGATATGAGTGATGTCTTGAGAACAGCAGGTGAATTCAAACGCAACCTGGGTGATGTTGTCAAAACCGAATTCACTACCCCCTTTGATTCTATAATCGGCAACACTCACATTCAGTGGATCGATTGGTTGGATCGAATTATTAAAAATAAAGATGACAAAGAGGAAGAGAAACTCTTGTTCTCTAAATTTATTTCTCAGCATCCCAGCCTGGAGCACTTTGCTGGAGTCACACGCGGTGGCACCTTTGTCTTGGTTTATGATGGCAATAAAACCGTAGTTGCAGACTTTATGTTGCCCTATTACAGTGAAGATAAAGCAGAAGAGGTTCCTGAAGAACCAACTCTAACTAGACCGACAATCAGACCTGAGACAATTATCGATCAAGGAATTCGAGTCACCCCTTCATTTGGTAAACGCTTCCTGGACTTCAAAGGGGTTATCGAACCAGAATTTACCCAGAAATTCGATCAACAACTCAAATATTTGGATATTTACAAAGGCTTTGTCGATACTAGCACAAGTATCTTTACAGCCGTGGGCAATATCAAGCCACAAAAATTTACCGATCCCATCCTAGATGTACAAATTCGCGAGATGGCTGTCGAACGGGAAAAAATCGAGCTACTGAGACAGCGAGAAGACCTGTCAAGGCAGCGCGATCGCGCAGAGCAAGAATTGGCTGCATCGCTAATAGCGATCGCTGAATATATTGGTAGAGCAGGTATCAGTGTTGCATCGGGAAGTGAAGGAGCGAGAGCCATGCAGTCAGTATCCGAGGGTGCAGTAACTATCAGAGCCTCAAGAACAAGTCAAACTCTTGAAACTCTAAAAGGAGAATTGGATGGTGTGGCGAGAAGATTTGATAGACAGGATCTAAGAGAAGCTATCGCTCTAATCCTGCGTTCATTATAAATGTTGCAAATTATGGCGAACCTTTCCCATAGAATCCGCAGACTGCGCTGTTTGGTTACTGCTAATAGCCAAACGGAAGCTTTTGCGATTCGGCAGAACTTGCGCGATCGCTGGCAAGATACCCTGATGCCTGCTTTTGAGGGTGTATTTGACGAAATTGCTAGTGGCGATCGCGTCATTCGCATCCCGAAGATCGAACTCCACCTCAAAGTTTCTTCCGAGCAGCAACTCCTGGAGGATCTGCCGAGGTTAATCCAACAGCAGATCGAGGAGCAATTCCAGTCATTACAGCCAATTGATGGAGAAATAATTCCAGCTACTCAATCGAGAGCGACTGAGCAACAGATAACAGTAAAGCAAAACCAGTTTGCTACTTTACTCCACTATTTGCGGACGGGTTCGTTACCCTGGCACGCAGCGCCTGGCTCAGTATCTGAAGTTGCCACTGACTTTAAAGAACTCTGCCGCACAGAGCGATCGCAACTGATAGATTATCTATCCAACCAACTAGAGACTGCACCCTTCTATTTCCGATTGCTTCAACTCTTGTCGGAAACGGAATCGATCGCTCTCGTTAACACTCTCATCAATGCCATTTCAGATCGCCTTTCGCCGATCGCGCGCGCAGCAATTACCGACTTCATTCGGTTTGTCTTCGATCCAGATCGGAGTCACCTGACTCGTTATACTCAATTACACACATTAGCAGCTATTCTGCCAGAGTATTTGGGACGCTCAAAACAAAACCTGAAACCAGACTTTAGTTCCTCCGCCTTCAGTGGAATTATCGATAAAGGGTTATCTCAAACGGAACTCGACTACAAAACTTTTATCCCCTCGATGCCTGCGAATTCCAATGTTTTATCCCAACAATCTACTTTAGATCGCGCATCCCCTGAAATAATCGATCCCGATACATTGCGATCGCCCCTCAATCCAAACACTATTCATTTATTCCGGGATACAGAGAATATCGATAATCTGTCGAACCGAAGACCTGATTTGTCCGATCGGGCATTGATTTCCGCACCAGAAATCGACTCAACTGGAGATAAATTCCCTCTCTTTGTCAACTACGCTGGGCTGGTTTTAATCCACCCATTTATTAGCTCGTTTTTCGCAGCGACTGGCGTGAAAGAAACTGGTAGTAAAGCGATCGCCGCTTCCCAACTAGTTCGTGCTGCCACCCTGCTCCACTTCCTCGCAACTGGAGAGTCAGAGCTATATGAATACGAACTCGGTTTCATTAAAGTCCTATTAGGGTTAGAACCTGAAATGCCACTCCTGGTCGAGGCGGGATTAGCGCAGGAGGGCGATCGCAAAGAAGCCAAGACATTATTACAGTCCGTCATCAATTACTGGAGCGCACTCAAAAACACCTCTGTTGATGGACTGCGCTCCTCATTTCTACAACGTTCGGGTCTGTTGCGCAAATCAGAAAATGGCTGGAGTCTGCAAGTCGAGCACCAATCCTTCGATATGTTGCTCGAACATCTACCCTGGAGTATCAATATTATCAAACTATCATGGATGCAATATCCCCTCTACACCGAATGGCAAACGTTTTAACGGATAATGCCCAAGATCTCGATCGCGAACTGGATTGGTTTGCTGCAGTCCTGGACGCTCGACTGCGAATATACTTCAAATCAGATCCAGAAGATGAAAACAGCGTAGCATCAATTTTTGATATTCCCCCTCCCGATCTCAGTCATAGCAATTCCTCTTATGCCCAACTGATCCGGCAGCACGATTTTCCCAGCGGCGAACGTTTAGCGATTGTGCTGGCACTTATACCTCACATCCGTCCGCAGCTTCTGGATGTACTCTGGACGAAGAATGACGCGATCGCACGCGGTTTTACAGAATTTGGCGGTTTGCAAGGTACTACTCATGGCGGCTTCATTCCCACGGGCGAAACCGTTGCTTTTCTGCTAGCTAGCGACGATCTTGCCGATCGCTTCAAACTAATGCGCCTATTTGAAGGCGACCATCCCTTCGCTCGTTATAATATCCTCCATCTTGCAACCGTTGCCTTTGGCGAACCTCTGCTCAGCGGTGCTCTAACACTCTCGCGGGAGTATCTATATCGGTTAACCACTGGGATCGAACACAAGCCCAACTTTAATAGCGAATTTCCTGCTCGCCTGATTGAAACAGGACTCAACTGGGAGCATCTCATATTACCTTCAGCCACTTTAGAACAGCTTGATGAAATCAAGCATTGGATTTTGTACGGACATATCCTGCTTCAAGATTGGCAGATGTACCACAAGCTACAACCAGGGTTTACCAGCTTGTTCTATGGCTCCCCAGGTACGGGTAAAACCTTTTCCGCGTGCCTGCTGGGCAAACACTGCGGCTGCGACGTTTACAAAATCGATCTGAGCGCGATCGTCTCCAAATATATTGGCGAAACCGAAAAGAATCTAGCAAAAATCTTTGATATGGCAGAGCACAAAAAGTGGATACTGTTCTTTGATGAAGCCGATGCCCTGTTTGGCAAACGTACCAAAGTGGATGATTCTCACGATCGCTATGCCAATCAGGAAATTAGTTTCTTACTACAGCGAATTGAAGAGTTCAATGGAGTTACAATTCTGGCATCTAACCTGAAAGGCAATATTGACGATGCGTTTATTCGTCGCTTCCAATCCATCGTACATTTCCCCATGCCTAAACCTTCCGAGCGCCAGCGCATCTGGGAACATGCTTTTTCACCTAAAGCTGTGTTGGAAGAGAAGATCGATCTTGCCAGAGTTGCAGAAAAGTACGAACTTTCGGGAGGTGTCATTATGAATGTCGTGCGATATTCCTCCCTGAAATCGCTCAGCCGCAATGAGAATACGATTTTACTTGAAGATATAGAGGAAGGTATCCGCCGCGAATTACTCAAAGAAGGGAGAACTATCTAACTAACCAAGGGATAAAAAGAGTGGAAACAGGTCAGTATAAAACCATAAATCGTGCTTCTACCGTGCAAAAGCCAGCCGCTTCTCTCAAAAGCGTGCAAACTGTCGTGCCAAGAGGCTCGGTGCAGCTACAGTCCATGAAGGTTTCCTCTCCTAAAGATCCAGCGGAAAAAGAAGCCGATACTACCGCTAAGAAAATTATGCGGATGGCAATACCAGAGAGTTCGATCGCCTACGTCAAAACTGGCAGTGACGGTCTCTTCCGGCAGGTGAAACAGGAGGAGAAAGACAAGAAAGTACAGACTAAACTGCGATCGCCATACATCAGTCGTTTTGCCGACTCGGGAATCTTCACCCAAAGGAAGCCCGAAGATATAATTCAGCGCAAAGCAGAAGGCCAGCCCAACGTTGCCTCTAATGTGGCAGCCGACATTCAAACTAGTATGGCTTCCGGTTCGCCGTTGCCCCTCAGCGTGCGTCAGTTTATGGAACCGCGTTTCCAAGCCAACTTCAGTAATGTCAAGATTCATACTGGCGATAAGTCTGCGAAATTAAATCGACAATTAAACGCCCAGGCGTTCACAGTCGGCAATCAAATTTTCTTTGGCAAGGATAAGTTCCAGCCAGAACAATCAGAAGGGAAGGAACTGATTGCTCACGAATTGACCCACACGATCCAGCAGGGTGCCGCCATCCAGCGGAGCGAAGATGTGGCGATCGCGCAACAATCGCCAACTCAGGTGCAACGCTTGGGACTCAGCGATGCGCTCAACTACTTTGCCGATAAAGCTAACCTGATTCCTGGGTTCCGAATGTTCACCATTGTGTTGGGCGTGAATCCAATTAATATGAGTTCTGTAGATCGGAGCGCGGCAAATATTCTGAGGGCGATCGTAGAATTTATTCCTGGCGGCGGCTTCATCACCCAGGCATTAGATAACCACGGAGTCTTTGAAAAGGTTGGCAACTGGGTCGAACAGCAAATTCAAACCCTCGGGCTAGTTGGCAGTGTCATCAAACAAGCGATCGCGAAGTTCCTCGACTCCCTCAGTTGGAGCGATATTCTTGACCTTGGCGGAGTTTGGGAGCGAGCCAAGCGCATCTTTACCGAGCCAATCGATCGCATTATCAATTTTGCTAAAGGACTGATAACCGGAATCCTCAAGTTTGTCAAAGATGCGATCTTGAAACCACTCGCAGCTCTAGCACAGGGTACGCGGGGCTACGACTTGCTCAAAGCCATCCTCGGTGAAGATCCGATTACGGGCGAACCCGTACCGCGCAACGCCGACACCCTGATCGGTGGATTTATGAAGTTGATCGGACAAGAGGAAGTCTGGGAAAACATCAAAAAGGGAAATGCGATCGCTCGCGCTTGGGCTTGGTTCCAGGGTGCACTTGAAGGCTTAATGGGCTTCGTTCGCACTGTTCCGCGCAAGATCGTTGACACCATTACCTCTCTGACAATTCAAGATATCGTGACTGTGGCTGGGGCTTTCACCAAAATAGTCAGTGCGTTTGTGAATATCGCCACGGATTTCATCAGTTGGGGCATCAAACAAGTTATTAGCCTGTTGGAAATCCTGTTCTCTGTCGTAGCGCCGGGAGTCATGCCCTACATCAAGAAAGCCCAAGCAGCTTTCACGACGATTATCAAAAATCCCATTGGATTTGTGGGCAATTTAGTCAGAGCGGGAAAACTAGGTTTCCAGAAATTCGCCGACAATATTCTCGAACATCTGAAGGCTGCCTTAATCAAGTGGATTACAGGGCCGTTGGGCGAGGCTGGAGTTTATATTCCCCAAGCATTTAGTTTGATCGAAATCGTCAAACTGGTGCTGTCAGTGTTGGGACTAACCTGGCAAAATATTCGCAGCAAATTGGTGAAAATAATCCCCGAACCAGTATTGGTTGGTCTTGAAAAAACTGCTGGCATCTTAGTAACGCTGGTGAAAGATGGTCCTGCCGCAGCCTGGGAGCAAATCAAATCTGAGTTGACCGATCTCAAAGATCAACTGATTGCCCAGGTTACTCAAATGATTACGACTGAGGTTGTGAAGGCGGCAGTGGTGAAATTGGTGAGCATGCTCAATCCAGCAGGTGCAGTTATCCAGGCAATTATTGCTACTTACAATACCATCACCTTCTTCATCGAAAAAATCAACCAGATCGCCGCTGTCGTTGCATCCTTTATTGATTCCATTGCTGCTATTGCCGCAGGTCAAATAGACAACGCCGCCAAGAAAGTAGAAATGACAATGGCAAATACCCTCACAGTATTGATAGCCTTTTTAGCTAAGTTCGCAGGCTTGGGCAATATCCCCAATAAAGTAGTCGGCATCATCAAGAAAATCCGAGCACCAATTGATAAGGGATTGGATAAAATTGTGGGCTGGCTGGGCAATATGTTGAAGAAGTTGAAAGGTGCTATTGTTCAAGCAGGTTTGCCTGAAGATCCACAGGAACGGCTTAAATTGGGGATGGAAAAAGCCATCAGTGCTGTTAATCTTCTACCAGGAAACGCGATTGGTAAAGCCTTAATAGCTCCTGTTTTAGTACCAATAAAAATTCGTTACGGATTTCAACACCTAGAGTCTGAATTACGGGAAGGAAATTGGTGGTTAAAAGGGCAGATAAACCCCTCTATCACTATCAAGACTAGTAAAAAAGCGGGTTCTACTGATTCAATCACTCTAAAACCAGGAGCGTGGATTAAATCAAAATTTGTGGATGGAATGTGGGTTGCTCAAATTTCCTCTATTTCTGAAAAGAATGTCACGATTTGGTACAACGACGAAAGAAAAGGAAGAGAAATAATTGAACGTGAAGACTTTATTAAACGATTCAAAGCAGGAGATATATCTGAATATGACTATGATAAAACCAATCGGGAAAAATATCTTGGATCTAATGTTTCCAGAGATGTATTGTTAGCACAATATAAAGCTGAAGGGACACATTATCAAAAAGTTGGTGGTGACGAGCGCGTACAATATCCAAAAGCTAAAGGTGCCCGATGGTATTCCGTATCGGAATGCGACGCAAGCCATGAACCAACTGATGCTGTAACTTACTGGAATAGGACTGGTTACAAGCATGGGGCACTATCTTCACAAGTTAGAGCCTGGATGACAAATCCCAAAAACTATGTTTTTGAACCTGCTAGTTCAAATCGTTCCAGAGGCTCCCGACGTGGAGAGACATATCGACCTCCAGCTAAAGCTTAAATGTTCAAGGAATAAATAAACATGAAAAATGAATTACTTTCACAAAAAATTGTTGACTTCACTCAAAAAGCCAAGGCGCTGATGTTAAATGGAAATTATCAAGCCTCTATCAATAAATATAAAGAGGCATTAGATTTATTGGGCGAAAAAGCTATGAATTCAAAATATGCTGTCATGCTTTTTTCAGGAATTGGTGAGATATATTTCTTACAAAAGAAATGGGAAGATGCACTGGAATATTATGGTTATGCAGTCAATAGCGACGGTGGACTAGGCGAACCCTTGATTCATCTTCGATTAGGTCAGTTACGTTTTGAATTAGGGCATATAGAAAAAGCCAAAGATGAACTGTTGAGAGCCTACATGGGGGGAGGTGACCTGATGTTTAAAGGTGAAGACCCAAAGTATTTTCAAATTATTTGTGAAATCGTCTGTAAGGCAAGTTCGACCTAATGCGATTGGGGATTGATAGAGAGTGCAATCGCATGAGGCTAAAAAAGGCGATCGCTTCTCTGAAGTGGGTGGGAAATTGCGATCGCAATAGGTGAAGAGAGGCGATCGAGGCGTTAGGAAATTCAGATGAGAACGTTAGGATTGTTGCGATCGCGCTTCAATTATCCCAAAAGTCGCTTCAGTTGTTTGTAAACTTCATCATCATTGCGCTTGCCAACCAAGAGTACCTCAACCAAATCATCGTCTGGCTTGAAAAGATAAACAATCCGATATTCACCACTATCCACCCGATAATAACCCGAATAACCAATAAGCTCCTTGCTATCAGGAGGTAATGGATCGATGTTCAAAGATAATACTTTCTTGGCAATCTGCGCCGCAATCTTAGGCTGCAATCCCTTGAGGAAATCTAGAACTGTCCCAAGCCCATCTAGCTTTGCCATGCTACAAGTTGCGGTTATCAAGGGCGGCTAGACGTGTTAGCTCGGTAGTAAAAGTTTCAGTGCCAACCATTTGAGATTGATTTCGGGATAGTTCGGCTAGTTTCCCCAAAGCCCTATCTTCCAGGCTATCTAGACGTTCTATCAATTGACGATAATCATAAATCGACAAAAGAACATAGGTAGGTTGCGATTCCTGAGTTAACAGAACAGGGGCGGCAGCCGCTTGATTAAATACCTCATCCGAGCGATCGCGGATGTCGATAAGTGTAAAGCTCTGCATAAAGTCAGCTTGCTTAAATAGTTCACATACCTATTGTAGTACATCTCCATAGTGCGATCGCAAGATTTTGGGCAGAGGGGAAGATCGGCAGTGCGAGATCGCCTCTCTATTAACGTGAGGTCTATCGAACTGACGTTCTACTAGCTCTAGCAACATAGTTTTTAGAGAACACAAACATAAATTCCTCACTTTTTCTGACTTTTTCTATCTCCCCTACTCAGGTCACTAAATATAGGATTAAGGCATGACGTTTAAAGCACTTTGTTTAGTCGCTCAAAGTTTACGCTGAGTAGGAAGTTATGGCTTATTTCGATTTAACTAACAGTGCTGACAGCACTACTTTAACTCTCGGTCAGGTAGGCTTAAGTGGCGCTGTAGTATATGCATTGGGTGATTCCGTTCGCGCCCTTGATGGGAACGATACCGTCACGGGTTCGGATGCTGATGACGACATTAACGGCAACAAAGATGAGGATGTCATTTCCGGTGCTGGTGGCAATGATTTTCTGCGCGGCGGACAAGGTAACGATCTCATGCAGGGCGATCGCAACAATGATGAAGTCAATGGCAACAACGGCAACGACACTGTTGACGGAGGCGATGGCGATGATACCATGCGTGGTGGGAGAGATGATGATTCCATTAGTGGTGGTGATGGCGCTGATACTCTCTACGGCGACCTCGGCATAGATACGCTTACTGGTAGAGATGGGAGCGATACCTTCGTTCTCCAAGCCAATAAGGGAACCGATACAATTACAGATTTTCGTCCGAATGAAGATGCATTTGCGATCGTGAGCGGTGAGGTTGATGTCAATAATCTCAACGTGCTACCCAGTGGAAACGATACGTTGATTACTGACAAAATCTCAGGACAAACGATAGCAGTGATACAGGGTGTTGACAGCAAAACCGTTGAAAGCGAACTTGGCATTAGTACTGGTAGTAATCTCCCGCGCAGATTGAGAATACTAGCTCAATCTAGTAATGTTGCTGGTGGGAATAACCCTACTCTACTACCTGTAAACCCATGGGAAAAGCTAGGTGGTGGTTCTGGGCCTGGGTGGTCCGCGAGTGGCGTGCTTGATATTACTGGCTCTAGCATTGTTTTCAGTTCGTTTAAACCCTCACTCATTGCTCTGCCTGAACTAATAACGCTGACAATCGATCCGTCTTATCCTGGCTTTGGTAGTTTTGGGTTTGGATCTGCAAATTATGGTTACAAGCTTCCTAACTTTTCAGATCTAGTTACAGATATATCAATTCCACTTGTGCCAAGTAGTAATTTAACTGCTACCACCATTACTTTCTCAGACGATCCATCTGCACTTGCAGGGCTGCCACTGTTAAGTTAGCTAGGAATATAGCGTTTTTCAATTGAGGACAGGTTTTATCGACGGGGTGAAGGGGTTCCACACGGCAGTGGCTCTAGCGGGGAACCCCCAAGACCGCCCTGCCTCCCCTTCTTGGGGGCAACGCCCCCAAACCCCCTTCTCGTTTTCGTCTGAAAACCGCTATACCATCCTTCAGGCTATGCGATCGCTAGCTATGGAAGCATGTTGCCCCTCTATCTCAGACAGAAGGGCAACAGCAGGGGATTTCATTTGCGAGAAATCGCTCTATAACTGGGGAACGTAGCGCTCTTTTTCAGGTACGGCGGTGTACTCGGCCACGATTTGGCGAAACTCTTCACCATCCATAGTTTCTTTTTCGATCAGGATATCAACAATGCGATCGATCGCAGCGCGATTCTCGTAAATTATTTTTAGCGTGGTTTGATAGCACTGGTTGACAATATCTCTGACCTGATGGTCGATACGAGCCGCAATTTCTTCCGAATATTCCGAACGAGACATCAAATTATTCCCCAGGAACACCTCAGTATTTTGTCCTTCTAGAGACAAAGGCCCGATATCTGACATGCCAAAGCGAGTCACCATCTGACGAGCCATTCTGGTCACTTGTTGGAGGTCGTTACCTGCACCAGTCGTGATTTCAGAATTGCCAAACACTACTTGCTCCGCAGCCCTTCCGCCCAGAGCACCGCAAATTCTTGCCAGGATTTGCGATCGCGAGATCAGGAACTGCTCTTCCGAAGGCGTAAACCAGGTGAGCCCGGCTGCCTGTCCTCTAGGGATAAGAGTAACTTTTTGCACGGGATCGTGGTCTTTAATCAGCGTGCCCACGATCGCATGGCCGACTTCATGGTAAGCAATCAGACGCTTATTCTTACTATCGACCAGGGCTTTACCTTCTAGACCAGCTATCACGCGATCCACAGCATCATCGATCTCGGACATGGCGATCGCATCCTTGCGACGGCGGGCGGTGAGAATTGCAGCCTCGTTGAGGAGATTAGCTAGGTCAGCACCAGTGAAGCCAGGGGTTCGACGGGCGATCGCTTCTAAAGAAACCTCAGGACTAACCTTCTTGCCACGGGCATGGACGTTAAGAACTTGCAAGCGACCTTTGATATCTGGAGGATCGACGAGAATCTGGCGATCGAAGCGACCGGGACGTAGCAATGCCGCATCTAAGACATCAGCTCGGTTCGTAGCCGCAATAATGATAATACCTGTATTGCCTTCAAAGCCATCCATTTCCGTGAGGATCTGGTTTAAAGTTTGCTCGCGTTCGTCGTTACCGCCACCAATACCGGCACCCCGCTGGCGACCGACCGCATCGATTTCATCGATAAAGATAATGCAAGGAGCGCTTTCCTTCGCTTTTTTGAACAGATCGCGCACGCGAGAAGCACCAACGCCGACAAACATTTCGACAAATTCAGAGCCAGAAACGGAGAAGAAAGGTACGCCTGCTTCCCCCGCGATCGCTTTTGCTAGCAAGGTCTTCCCAGTGCCAGGAGGCCCTACTAATAACACGCCCTTGGGGATCTTAGCGCCAACTGCTGTAAAGCGTTCCGGCTTCTTCAGAAAAGTGACGACTTCCTGTAATTCTTCCTTAGCTTCTTCAATTCCAGCAACATCATCGAACTTGACACCAGTTTGAGCATCCATCGAGAATCTCGCTTTTGACTTGCCAAAGTCCATTGCTTGCCCCGGCCCTCCCATTTGATTGGAGCGACGGAAGAGGAAGAACAGGCCAGCTACTAGAGCAATTGGAAAGATGAGATTGCTCAAAAAGCCCCAGATCGCAGTATTGTTGCGCGGTGGATATACAGCCAAATCCACCCCTGCCTCATTCAATTTACCCATGAGTTCGGGAGCGTACAGGGGCAAATCTACCCTGGCGCGAATCTCGCGGTTGGCAAGCTGGGGATCTGCGGCGACGACGATCGCAGTGCGCCCGCCATCAAATATATCAACTTTACGAATGCCGTGTTTGTCCAGGTATTCTAAAAAGCTGCCATAGGACATGCGAGAATTGGCAGCATTGATAACCGCTTGCGACTGCGATGGACTGGTCAAAAATGTTTGCCACGCAAAAAATGCGATCGCAACTAGTGGCAAAGACCATAGTAAAAAAGTTTTCCAAGAAGATTTCATAATGTTGCGTATGCCTGCTCGATCGATGCTTAATTAAAGTTAACTTAATTTTCTGCCAAGATACAATGACTCTATGTGCAGATATTGTTTTTAGCTGTTATAGCTATAGCCAACAGGCTTAGGAGGGGGTGCAGGGGTTCCACCCCTGTGTGGGGGCTTCGCCCCCACACCCCCCTGTCCTAACAGATCTGTCTATGGCTATAGCTATTAGCCATTAGCTTTTAGTGGTGTTTTCGTAAGTTCTGGGGAGAACAAACTTATTGCCGCAAAAGCGTGTTACCCCAAAGTAATGCAGCCAGGCGATCGGCAATTTGGGCAGAGCCGCCTGGTTTACCCACTCTTTCTATGCCGTTTTGCTGGCATTCTTCTAGGTAGGCTTTGTCCGCTAGAGTTTGTTGTGTCAATCTCGCTGCTTCTATTAAGGTTTGCGGGTTCGCAGTCTGCTTGCCAACTGTCTTGACTGACTTACCCAGCAAGCGCATTTGGGCTTCGGCAAAACGATAGGTAAACTGCGGCCCGCCGCCAGGAATTTGAATGACAGGCTTGCCCAAACCTACGGCTTGCTCGATCGCCGTACCTGCCATGCCTATTGCCAGATCGCACCGTTGCAGAATATCGGCGAAAGCGTCGCAGTAACAAATAATGGCGATATTGCTGCGATCGTGATAAAGTTTGCCATTGCTCCAGCAATGCCATCCTTGCTGGGTTGCAACTTCCTCCAGGGGTGTCTTGCCATTCACCCCTATTTCCATCATCTTTGGTACCACTGCGGCTCGAAACTGGACTGGAACCGCCGTGAATTCGCGCTGGATTTCGATCGCCAGATCGAGCAGAATCGCTAAATTGTGGCTGGCTTCAGGTAGGCGGCTACCAGGTAAAAGAGCGATCGTGGGGCTGTTGGGAGCTAAATCCAGATCTTTGCCAGTAGGTGCTAGCACATCCATAATTGGGTAGCCTGCAAATACGGTTGTGCTGAAACCTTTGGTTTGCATTAGTTCGGCGGTGAAGCGATCGCGGGTAAATATCTGTCGGCAACGAGGCGATCGCAATAACAGCTTCGCTAGCAAAGGTAATGTTAATTTCCCTTCGTAGTAGGCAGATGATGAGACTAAGAAGGAAGCATAGGGACGACCAGTTATGCCTGCTGCCAGTAAAACCACAACATCGCCAGTGGCAAAGATTAGATCGCAGTTACGGCTGTAGGCTCTAATGGCTTGCAATTGCTGCCCAACTAAGCTCGGCAACCCCGCCTGCACGTCTGCGAATAATTTGGCTCGATCCATATAAACGAATCCACCGGAGGGCAAATGCCTCGTGGGCGCAATAATCGGTATGCCTAGATTGCGATACGCATTCCCCTCCCCGACCATTGGCATGGCTGAGATTTCCGCGCTGGGGTAGCGACTTTTGAATTGTTTTAGAATTTCACAGGCATTTAAATCCTCCCCATGCCCGTTGCTCAAGAATAAAATTCTTTTGGTAGGTAAATCAAGATTTGGAACTAGTGGCGGTGGATTCAATTTATTTGGAGTTGGTGGCAATAATGTCTAGAAAACTGCCCAAGTATATGGGCGGCTGCATAGAATTTAATGATATGTTAAGTAGCAATAATAATAATTAATATAAATTTAGCTAAGTTAATAAGCGTTGTTTTCCTATATCGTTACCCTTCAAAACCGAAACCCCTTAGCACTTCTGCGCACAACCAACATTACCGTATGGCTAGTCGCTGTTTTTTTAGTATCGGTACCTGTTTTCTTTGAAGCCCCTTTAGTCAGGTTTGCGCCCTGGCTTAGTCTGATAATTACAGTCGGCTGGCTATCGCTTAGCAGGCATCTGATCGAGACCGATCGCTCCCCATGGGGCAGCTTGCTTTGGGGATTTAGTCTCACCTGGTTGTGCGGCTCGCTCTATTGGGGATGGTTGCGTTGGGAGCCACTCTGGCACTTGCCCGTCGAAGCGATCGCTTTACCCTGGGCAATTTGGGCATTGCAACCGTCGCAGCGCAAGCTATACGATATTGGAGCCTGCTTTTATCTAGGTTCCCTATTAGGTACCGTTGTAACGGATCTTTACTTTGCGATCGCCGGACTTATGCCGCATTGGCGATCGCTGATGCTGGTAGAAAACGATCTCAGTGCCATTCGACCGATTCTGCAAAGCGCGGTAGCCCAGGTGCAGTCTGGGTGGGGAATTGCTTGGGCAGTAGCTTTGGGTTCCTTACTGGTGATGCTAGGGGTGCGATCGCTGCGATATACTGAGTTACGATACTGGGCATTTAGCGGAGCCATACTCAGTACGATTTTAGTAGATAGTATTTTTGGTATGGTGGCAGCTTTGAACTAGTTGGGTGGGCAAGGATAATAAGCTAATAAGTATACTAAGTGTTTCGTGAACTCAGTCCGCGCAGATTCAGACCCACACTATGGAAACGCATTCTTATCCTTATCTACTAATACATACCGAAGATGGGGATAGGAAAATTCCTCTCATTAACGAGACTTCCTGGTCGCTGGGACGCGGTCAGGACAATGACATTGTATTTGATGATAAGTGGGCATCCCGAAACCACGCTATCTTGCAGGTAATGGACTCGGGCAGCTTTTACCTGATCGATCTGGGCAGTCTGAACGGTTCGTTTGTGAATGGTCGTCGTGTCAGCATACCCGTCACTCTGCACAGCGGCGATCGCCTCACTTTGGGAGCTACAGAAATGCAGCTCGTGTGTCCCACTGCTAAGACCCTCGTAGAAACAGACGAAGGTCCCCCCAAGCAAAAATCGACCGTGATGTTGCATACTCGTCGCCTGATTACCGTCCTGGTAATTGACATTCGCAACTATACTGGTCTAACTCGTCAAGTAGAAGAGCAGCTACTATCGCAAGTAATTGGTTCCTGGTTTGGCAGTGCGGGCGACATCATCCGTCGCTATGGTAGTTGGGTAGATAAATACATTGGCGACGCCGTAATGGCTGTCTGGATTCACAATACTGATAAGGAATCTGGCAGTGTCGCACCCACTGAAATGCTGCAAGTACTGCACGCCCTCCACGCCCTCCACGCCATGAGCGACGAACTCAATAACAAATTCACTCTACCGTTTCGCTTGCGTATTGGGGCTGGGGTCAATACGGGCAATGCAATTGTGGGACAGATGGGGGCAGGCGATCGCCCGGAATATACAGCCCTGGGCGATACGGTCAATGCTGCCTTTCGCCTGGAATCCGCCACCAAAGAAATCAGTGCCGACATCGCCTTGGGGGAAACCACCTATGCCCTGATTCCCTCTGCCGAGCGCCTCAAATTTCAGAAGCACTCTGTCAATCTCAAGGGCTACGACATGCCCACCGTAACCTATGCTGGCACCTTTGCAGATTTAGCCTGTTTTTTGAGCAACCTTCCCACTCAACCTAAAACCTAAATACTTGCCATCCCATGACTACTAGTTTTGCGATCGCCGAAGAGATAACTACGTTTCGTCAAGTTCAGGAAAAGTTAGGTCTGAGTCAGAGCGACGATGCTCAGTTTTTTGTTGAATGGATGGCGGAACTTCCGGCGTTGAGCGAATTAGAACAGACGCGATTAGAGCAGGTGCGCCGCAACTATCTCTACTAGAGCTAGCCCTACCGCAAGCGTTGACATATATGGCAGCCCATCCAGAACCGACTCGACCTCTTTATGGGATGGTTACAAACGGCAGTAGTTTTTTGTTTCTGAAAACTGTGGATAAGCAATATGGGATCTCCGATTTATTTGCGGCGCGATCGCCGTATCGCAATAATTTGTCTGAGGTACTAAAAATCTTGAAATATCTGGACTGCACCGATCGCCTTTTCCTCCAACGCGTAGGCGGACGCTATCGCTTTAACCACAAGCTATTACAAGATCATTTCGCCGAACTGGCAACTGAGCAATGATACTTCTTGTAGAATAAAAACAGAGCAGGAGGAAGCGATCTGTGGAATATCAAGTATTTGTTCAAAATCCAGGCGATCGGCAATTTGTAGCTTCGGTACTAGGAATGCCTACAGTATATGTAGAAGGCACGACAGAAGAAGAGGCTATAGCCAAAGCAAAAGCCGTTTTGGAGTCTCAACTCGCTACAGGAAAATTTGTCCCTATTCAAGTAGATTTACCCAATTTTACAGATCGATCTAGGTTTCATCTGCAATATGCTGGCATTTTTGAGGACGATCCAACATTTGACGATTGGATGGAAAAACTTGCCAATATTCGTAAAGAAGCAAATACTATAGAAGATCCATAATGAATCTCTATGTTCTAGATACCGACCATCTTAGCCTTTACGGACGTAACCACCCAAAAATCGTTAATAGACTCAGGGCAAGTCAAGGACAGATTGCGACAACTGCAATTAACGTTGAAGAACAGTTGCGCGGGAGATTGGCACAGATTGATGCAGCAAGGAAAAATGCAAAAGATGTGGCCAATTTGTGTATGGCATATCAGCTATTGGTAGAAACAATGCTTTTGCTGTCAGAATTTCAGGTGCTTCAATATAATACAGATTCCTATGCGATTTATCAGTCTCTTAAGGCTAATCGGCTCCGGGTTGGAGCGCAAGACCTACGCATTGCATCGGTTGCATTAGCTCATGAAGGCATTCTTCTTACTAGAAATATACAAGATTTTGAGAAAATTCCTAATCTTGCAATTCAAGACTGGTCAGTCTAGTTAAAGTTTCATTAATATTTCTCAAATCAAGCGATATACGGTGCGATCGCCTTAAGAGCTTCATTCTCAGCCTGCTGTGCGTGATGCAAATCCCAACATAATTGCAGATTAAGCCAAAAGTCAGCCGAAGTCGAAAAGAACTTCGCCAAGCGCAGGGCAGTACTTGGGGTTACACCTCGACGACCATTAATAATCTCATTCAGGCGTTGATAAGGAACATGAATCGCCTGTGCTACCTCTCGTTGGGTCAGACCCATTGGAACGATAAACTCTTCCAATAGAATTTCGCCAGGATGTGTTGGTAAGCGATGAGTAGGTATACGTATCATAAGCAAAGATAGAATTCTTCGTAGGTTTGATATCTTTCCAAACGCGATCGCAATTTAATGATAGTCCGTAATTTCTACGCGATCGGCTCCAGCATCAGTCCAAACCAAGCAAATTCGATATTGGTCGTTAATGCGAATGCTATTCTGCCCCTTGCGATCGCCAACTAAAGCCTCTAGCCGATTTTTAGGCGGCACGCGCAGATCGCCTACCACTGTAGCAGCATTGAGTTGGTCGAGTTTTCGACCCGCCACTTTCCAGATTGACTCTGGACAAGTATTGCGTGCTGCCTGAGTATTTTTGCCATTAAAAATATCTTCAGTGCCTTGATTCTTAAACTAGACGATCGTAGTAACATGATAGCACGGTACTCATGCTAGTACACAACGTCAATACAGCAAAATATAAAGATTAAACCTATTCAAACAGGTCTGCCTTATCTATATCCCTAGTCTGCTTTAGCCGACTTCAGCTCTGAGCCAAGAAATTGATTTCTTAGATTTGTGGGATAATGATGGGTAAGTCCTACATAGCTTGGAAATTTGCAAGCCTCTCTATTGCTAATATCTTCGCGATCGCCCACTTTATCCCTGAGCAAGAAAACTTTTTGTAGTTTGAGGTAGAGAGTCTTGGGAAGATTTGGATCGAGTGACAAACCTATTGGGATTTGGCCGAAACTCTATTGTTTCTGGGCTGCGCTTGCGATTTGCTCGGCAGTTGCTCTGGCTGGTTTCTCATCCGCGAGCATTACTCGGCTCTTGACGATCGCGTTTCTCTTTGGACAAATTGCGTTGCGTTCGACATTAGTAAAGGCTTTTTCCTGGCTTTCACCAAGAACTCGATTTATTGCTTTAGGCACCGTTCTTGCTATGGTGGTGGAGGGCTTTCATATGATTTCCATGCCAGTTTTTTTATCGTTACGCATTGGCTGGAATACTTCTCTTTTGCAAGGATCGCTTCAATATGCGCTCGATCTAATCTTTACCGTGCCCGCCTATATTGTAATTTTCTCAGTTATCTGGTACTTCATTAATCGATATAAATATACGCTTTGGCAGTACGTTTTTGTCATGGGACTGGCGCAAGCATTAGGCGATGGCGGTCTCTTTTTTTTCCTAGGCGCACCATCAATGATTTTCTTTTTACCCTATCCAATGACGAATTACCATGCCATCAATATCATTCCTTTTCTGTCGGTGCGCGATCGCCTGAGCCAAGAGCGATCGTCGGGCGCTTTTGCTTACTTTGCTATTCCAGGGGTAATTGGAACCTATTTTATCTGCGGAGCGATCGTAAAATTCCTGGGTAAGTCTTTGGGGCTGGAATAAAAACATCAAAAGCTAGATTTTCGGTTTAACGACGATTTGTTAAACTCTCAAAAGTTAATAACAATCTTAAATTTTTTAGAAACTGCTGTTTCTGAATGCATTAATACATTCAGGTTAAGGCAAAATTTGCTAGGTTTATTTACTAGGTTAAAAATTATACCAATTTAATACGGTAAACCAATTTAATGCAGTAAACAGGACAGATCGAAACGGGTGAAGGTGTTCCAACCCCCTCGTGGGGTCAACGCCCCCACCCCTTAATATGTAACCCAAGCAATTTAAATTAGTATAGCGATGCTAAATCATTTACGAACGGGGTGCAGGGGTAGAACACGGCAGTGGCTCTAGGGGGAAACCCCCAAGACTGCCCTGCCTCCCCTGCGTGGGGTGCAGCCCCACAACCCCTTTTTCACAAATCATTTGCGATTGCTATATTAGAGTCCGGATAGTCTCCAGGAGAGTATTGTGTTTGAATATCTTCCGCCTTTAAACGATCGCAACTTGCCCTACCCGGACACAATTCATCCGATCGTGGTGCATTTTGTGATTGCAATGGTGTTGTTTGCCTTTATCTGCGATGCGATCGGCTTTTTTACGCGCAATCCTCGCTTGTACGAAGTAAGTTGGTGGAACCTGTTCTTTGCCACCATTTCCATCTTTATTGCAGTGATTTTTGGGCAAATTGAAGCAGGTTTATCCGACCCCTATACAGCCGTGGCACCGGTATTGAACTTGCATACGCTGCTGGGATGGTCGCTTTCGGGAATTATTGCTGCCGCGACGGGATGGCGCTACGTGATTCGTTCCCGCGATCCGAAACAGTTGCCGATCGCCTATTTAGGTATGGGAGTGCTGCTAACGGTTTTAACGTGTTTCCAAGTTTATCTGGGCGACGAACTGGTTTGGGTGTATGGCTTGCATACCGAAGCAGTAGTAGAAGCGACCAAAGGAGGAGTTTTGCAATGAACGAAACTGCTTTCGATCCACTGCGAGAGATTGGTGCCAATGGCTTGCCCTATGCCATCCCCATTCATCCCAATTTAGTGCATCTGACGTTGGGGTTGTTTATCGTGGCGATCGCCTTCGACATCGTTGGCGTTCTGTTTCCCCTCGAAAAACCCGTGTTTAAGTTCCTGGCAATTCCAGCTACGCGTTCCAATTTCTTCGATGTGGGCTGGTATAACATGCTGGCTGCCGCCATCATCACATTTTTTACGGTTGCAGCGGGTTTTTACGAAATCATGCTCGCCGATCCACCCGCAAACATTAAAAGTGACTGGGGATTGAAAGCCATGGAAACCATGCTCTGGCACGGTGTTGGTGGTGTGTTATTGTTAGCGGCGATCGTGGCAATGACGGTCTGGCGAGGCTTTCAGCGCTTCCTCTGGCGCAAAGATTTATCCAGACAAGTACAGTGGAGCTATTTGTTAGTGGGTTTGGGCATCTTTTTTCTCATGTTCCTCCACGGTACGCTTGGCGCGCAAATGGCATCCGAGTTTGGCGTGCACATCAGCGCCGATCGCCTGTTATTGTTAAGTAAAGATTCTCTTCTATTGTCGAAATAGTATCTCGAAATAGTATCGCTCGTAATTATGAAAACTCGTACGATTTTGACGTTAGTCGCGATCGCGATCGCGCTAACTGCGATTAGTTTGTGGATGGGGCAGCAGTCGTATTCCTGGTTTCCGCCGCAGGCTTCGGCTGAGTCCATCGAGATCGATAATTTGTTCAGCTTTCTCGTATCGCTTGGCACGTTCATTTTCCTGGGCGTTGCGGGAACTGTAATCTACTCAGTTCTGTTTCAGCGGGCTGGCAAATACGATGACAGCGATGGGCCGCACATTGAGGGCAACGTCACGCTAGAAGTTGTCTGGACGGCAATTCCCATTTGTCTGGTGATTTGGATTGCGGGCTACAGCTACCAGATCTACGACCGCATGTCGATTCTCGGACCGATGGAACACGTACACATGGGTATGCCAGCCGTTGAAGCCGCTCCGCTCGCCGATTCTACCAGCCGCGAACCATCCATACCTGCGGCGGAACCGAAGGAAAGGATTGAAGTGCGGGCGCGCCAGTGGGCTTGGGAGTTTCGCTATCCCGATCGCCGTATCACGAGCACGGAACTGCACTTGCCCGTTAATCGACGGATCGAATTGGCGCTGAATTCTGAAGATGTCTTGCATGGTTTCTTCGTCCCTGCCTTCCGCATCAAACAGGATGTCGTTCCCGGTCGAGCGATCGACTTTGAGTTTACGCCAATTCGCGAAGGTACCTACCGACTGCGCGATTCGCAATACAGCGGCACCTATTTCGCTGCCATGCAAACAAATGTCGTGGTCGAGTCACCAGAGTCCTATCAGCAATGGCTGACAGATGCAGCCAACCGTACTCCCGCCACAGCTTACAACCAAGCTTTTGCGGAATATCGCCGCGCTCAAGAAAGCGGTACGGCGGGATGGAAAACCGTCATCCCCGCACCTCCACCTGTTGTCAATTACGCTAATTCCGAAGAGAGTGCCTCATGACCAATATTTCCGTTGACGCGATCGCGAAACTGCCCGGACAGCCTGACGCGCCACATAACTGGAAGCGATATTTCAGCTTCAGCACCGACCATAAAGTCATTGGCATTCAATATATTGTCACTTCCTTCTTTTTCTTCTTGGTGGGTGGACTCCTTGCCATGATTATGCGCGGCGAACTGATCACGCCGGAAGCGGATCTCGTCGATCGCGCCGTATACAATGCCCTGTTCACCATGCACGGCAGCATCATGCTATTCCTGTGGACGTTCCCCGTCCTGGTGGGTTTGTCCAACTACCTCGTGCCCTTGATGATCGGTGCCCGCGATATGGCATTTCCGCGCCTGAATGCAGTGGCGTTCTGGATGGTACCCGTGTTGGGCACGATTATGATGGCTAGCTTTTTGGTGCCGGGAGGCCCATCCCAATCAGGTTGGTGGGCTTATCCACCAGTAAGCTTGCAGAATCCCACTGGTAACTTAATCAACGGTCAGGTGCTGTGGATTCTAGCGGTGGCGATTTCTGGCATATCGTCAATTATGGGCGGGATTAATTTCGTCGCGACGATCGCGCGGATGCGCGCACCGGGCATGACCTGGTTTCGGATGCCCGTGTTTGTCTGGACGGTATTGGCAGCGCAAATCATTCAACTGTTTGGCTTACCCGCCCTGACCGCCGGAGCGGTGATGCTGCTGTTCGACCTTACGGTTGGCACCAGCTTCTTCAACCCAGCCAAGGGCGGCGATCCTGTCCTGTTCCAGCACTTTTTCTGGTTCTATTCCCACCCGGCGGTATACGTGATTATCCTGCCCATTTTTGGCGTGTTTTCGGAACTGTTTCCGGTCTACGCCCGCAAACCATTGTTCGGTTACAAGGTAGTAGCCGTATCGTCTGTAATTATTACAGGACTGAGCGGCATTGTCTGGGTGCATCACATGTATGCCAGCGGCACCCCCAGTTGGATGCGCATGATCTTCATGCTTACGACCATGGCGATCTCCGTGCCGACGGGTATTAAAGTATTTGCCTGGGTAGCGACACTCTGGGGCGGGAAGTTGCGCCTCGATACGCCCATGCTATTCGCGCTGGGCGGCATGCTGATGTTCGTATTTGCTGGCATCACTGGTATCATGCTGGCATCGGTGCCGATCGACATTCATGTCAACAACACCTATTTCGTGGTCGGTCACTTTCACTACGTGATTTACGGTGCGGTAGTGATGGGCCTGTACGCGGCACTCTATCACTGGTTCCCTAAAATGACCGGACGCATGTATTCCGAAGGATTGGGCAAACTCCATTTCGTCCTCACATTTATCGGTACGAACTTAAACTTCTTGCCCATGCATCCATTAGGATTGCAGGGAATGCCGCGTCGCGTTGCCTCCTACGATCCGGAATTTGCATTTTGGAACGTGCTTGCTAGCCTCGGTGCATTTCTACTGGGGATATCCACGCTGCCATTCATTCTAAATATGGTAAGTTCCTGGATTCGCGGCGAGAAAGCCCCATCCAACCCCTGGCGGGCGATCGGTTTGGAATGGCTGATTGCTTCGCCCCCATCAGTCGAAAATTTTGAAGAACTGCCCGTCGTGATTGCCCCACCCTATGGCTACGGCAAACAGGAACCCTTAGTAGCCAACCCTGACAAACTGGAGGTCGTTCATGAATCCCGCTGAAGTCGATATCGTTCAAACCGCAACGAGTTCCGTCCACGGAACGCACGGCCATGAAGAGGCCGACAACCGCATGTTTGGCTTCATTGTCTTTCTCCTTTCAGAAAGCGTTATCTTCCTGAGCTTTTTTGCTGGCTATATCGTTTACAAAACCACATCCCTTGATTGGTTGCCCTCTGGCGTAACGGGACTGGAAATTAACAATCCAGCTATAAATACGATAGTGCTGGTATCCAGCAGTTTTACGATTTACATCGCCGAGCGCTTCCTCCATGCCAAAAAACTCTGGGGTTTCCGCGCCTTCTGGTTGCTGACGATGGCAATGGGCAGTTACTTTTTGTACGGTCAGGCAGTGGAATGGCGCAGCCTTCCCTTTGGCTTCACCGATGGCGTATTTGGCAGCACTTTTTACTTGCTGACCGGATTTCACGGCTTGCACGTACTGACGGGCGTGCTGTTGCAGTCGATTATGTTGTGGCGATCGCTGATTCCCGGCAACTATGACAAGGGAGAGTTTGGCGTTGCTGCCACATCGCTGTTCTGGCATTTCGTCGATGTCATCTGGATTATTTTGTTTGTTCTCATCTATGTGTGGCAGTGAGGGAAATTCCAATGATTATTGATGACCGAAATTACGACGTAATTATTATCGGTACGGGTGCGGGAGGGGGTACGCTAGCAGCCAAACTCGCACCGACGGGCAAGCAGATTCTCATCCTGGAACGGGGCGGCTTCATGCCGTTAGAGGAGCAAAATCGAAGTAACGTCGATATCTTCAAACGAGAGCGCTACCACGCACCCGAACAGTGGTACGACAATGTTGGCGAACCGTTTTCGCCGCAAACTAACTATGCTGTTGGCGGTAACACCAAGATCTACGGTGCGACGTTGATGCGGATGCGAGAGAAAGACTTCAATGAGGTCTCGCATCAAAATGGCATTTCTCCGGCATGGGAACTGAAATATCAGGACTTTGAACCCTATTATACAGAAGCTGAAAAGCTCTATCAGGTACACGGCAGTACTGCTGTCGATCCGACAGAACCACACCACAGTGAAGACTATCCTTTCCCAGCCGTCGAGAGCGAACCTCTTCTCCAACCCGTTGCCGATGCGATCGCTACTCAGGGACTGCATCCCGCCCCTCTACCGTTGGGTTTGACCCGCCAGGCAGATGACCCCACCAGCGATTCCGAAGTGTTTGGCATCGTTCCCGCGATCGCGTTTCCTAACGTTACCTTAAAAACCTCTGCTAAAGCGATCTGCCTGCATACGAATCCGTCGGGACAAACTGTCAAAGCCGTAGAAGTAGAAATTGGCGGACAATCCCATTTGTTTTTTGGCGATATCGTCGTACTTGCCTGCGGCGCGGTGAATTCAGCCGCATTGTTACTCCGTTCTAGCAACGACAAGCATCCTAACGGACTGGCGAACAGTTCCGATCTGGTGGGACGCAACCTGATGAAACACCTGATGACGGCGATCGTGCAACTGACATCAAAGCCAAACTCTGGCAAGTTTCTCAGATCGATCTCTGTCAACGACTTCTATTGGGGAGATGAGAATTTCCACTATCCCTTGGGACACATTCAAAACACGGGCGGATTGCTGCAAGATATTATTTTTGCTGAATCGCCACCCGTTCTGTCCGTATTAGCGAAGATCGTACCTGGGTTGGGTCTGCAACAGTTGGCTACTCGTTCGATTGGCTGGTGGGCGCAGACAGAAGTCTTACCCGATCCCAACAACCGCGTTCGCGTACAAGACAACAAGATTTACCTGGACTATAACCCAAACAACTTAGAAGCGCACGATCGCCTGGTTTACCGCTGGATCGAAGTACTGAAAAATATAGAGAAAAGTAGCGATCGCTCTATCTTTCAGGGCAGCGGCATCCACCCCCGTGGCGAAGCTCCCATCCAGGTAGTCGCCCATCAATGCGGTACCTGTCGATTTGGGTCAGATCCCCAAACCTCGGTATTAAATCTCGACTGTCGCACCCACGATGTCGATAATCTCTATGTGGTAGACAGCAGTTTCTTTCCATCCAGTTCTGCTGTGAGTCCAGCGCTGATGATTATCGCGAATGCTCTAAGGGTGGGAGATCGCCTGATCGAGCGATTGCAATAGAAAAGATTTGGATAAAGTTTGAAAGATTATGTCAAATCCCTCCGTCAGATGGAAGGCTATAATTTTGCTAAACAAGAGTTATTACCTCCACTACGGGGCTAAACTGCAAGAAAAGGAGAAAGAAAACATTAGCAATAGACTGCAAATTAATGCGCTTATTTTAAAAGCAGGCTCTACAAATACCATCCAATTTTTCCAAACTGCTTATGGTGTTACAGGTAGTACGACTAATCAAATTATTAATCCGCCTCGACCTGATATTATTTAGAGCAGCTACAATAAGGCTAAGGAGTGAGGAGTAACATAGGGTGCTTTCAGAAGCACAGTTAAGAAAATGCTTTTTGGTTTGTCAAAGCTTGTCAAGTATGTATTTGCCCATTTACCTGGTTCGATTTGATTCGCGCTATAGCGCTATCTATATTCTTGCAGGCGAAGAAACAGAAGTATTGATTGGCAGTAATGGCGAACTAGTGGAGATTTAGAATGACAATCCAGCCTGACTATAAACAAATGAATCGTGCTGAATTACGAGAGTATATGTTAGCGCATCGCGATGACGAGCAAGCCTTTCATGCCTACATGGACAAAGTTCAGCAAGAATCTATCAAAACTCCCATTAGTGATGAAGTACTGGCCGACCCGCAAAAATTTTCCACTTTCCTCGAACAACGGAAACAACGCAAACAGCAAAATGCCAAACAACAAGGCATGACAAGTCTGGCAACGAAATTTCAAGCGCTTGTGACTCAATTAGACCAAGGCCTAATTGATAGGTTACCAGAAGAGGAACAAACGCTACTCGTCAAGATACAACTGCAACACAAAGTTGAAAAAGATCCAACTTTTAAGTGGCAATTGTTGAGTGCTATCAAATCCAGAGATATTGAGAAAGTAAAAGTTCTCACCAACGACCTGGTTGTCAGCATTCCTCTCGAAACTCTCAAAGGCTGGCTAGAGGCAGACCCCAAAGAATAATTCTGACGATTATCGCTAATGTGTTTACGGGTAAGCGATCGCTCTCCAATAGCCTAAGGCAATTAATCCCAATTGCAAAAGGGAGATCCTAAAAGCCTCCTTCAAGAGTGGGGGCTTTTAAGATCTCTTTCGTGTAAGTCATAGCAATATTACTCATCTATGAAGTCTCTGGAGAAATCTTGTTTGGCAAGCTGAACAAACAAGGACTGCTGACCTAAATAGAGCAGATGTAATTCTTCCAGAAGCTTTCTTGCTGCTTCCAGGTTATTGATTCCTTTAACCTGTTGGCAAAACATCGAATGTGCAAATTGCTTCTCTAGTGATAGCTCGTTCATAATAACCCTCCTGAGTTAAGTTAAGTAGTACGGTTGATAGATTTAACACGCTTAACTTTGGTAGGCTATCTACATTGGTCTTATTAATTTACTGCTCCTGGCAGCTTCACCCTTGCCTAATTACCTACCTATTTCTGTTCTGCTTTTATCCTCATCGAATTTCCCATAATTTACAGCGATCGTTATCAGGATCGAGTGCGATCGTAATCAACTCACTAAAGCCTGGCAAAGTCACATGCAAGTATCGGATATTTATAGTCTCATTCTGCCCGTTTTTGCATAGAAAGCGATCGCTCTCTATGCATATTTCCAGCAAAATCACCCGAGTGGGTGATGCTGGAGGTGCACTAACGATATAGGTCTAGCGATATAACTCTAGCGATATACCTTTAGACGGTACAAGCTGGCATATTTTGAAGAGTTTTGAGTTGTTGCCTTGCCTGCTTAGAACGGGCGATCGCCGCTGCCAAATCTCTTTTGGCTTTTTGCAATTGCACTTGGGCTAGATCTACCTGTCTTTGCGAAACCGCGCCTGCTTGCGACAACTCTGCAAGTTGTTTGACTCTCTCTTCCGCAGTTTGTAGTTGCTCTTTTGAAGCCGTTATCTCCGTATCTGTTTGATAAACTGCGCTAACCAGTTGTGCTTCATATTTTTGGCATCTGCTACTTACCGAACTTGCCTGCACCGAACTCAATCCTCCACCCCAGATCGCACCCATTGACGCGATAGATGCCAAGCAGGCAAACACGGGAACGGATTTAGCGATGTTTTTATATCTCAGCATAGTACTAGTATAACCAATCCAAATAGGTGACTGAGTCCTATTGAGGTGTTGGCTAGTATTCTGAATCTGTAGAGACGAGTGCGGTTCCCTTAACGAGTGGCTTCAGTCGGCTCCGGCTGCAAAACCTGTTTGTATCGCGACATGATATGAGAAGTGCTTGGTTAAGCAGTGTCAAACCCTCTATCTTCCATCACAGATAGATATCGCAACCGGACTGTTAAGCTTGCCGATCGAAGTGAGCCTAACAAAACCCGTTTGGTCATAACTCAGGCGATTGTGCTAGAAAGAGTCAGCAGGGTTTTAAACCGAGACAGGTTGCCATTCCAGGCGTTCGAGAGTTTGAGAGCGTTCTAGTGCCCGCTCGAAGCTGCTGAGTTTTGGCTCGATTTGTAGCGGCTCGCCCACGTAACCCTGTACTGCTTCCTGGGTCTTGAGTCCATTCCCTGTGATGTAAGCAACCGTAGTTTCGTCCGGATCGATCTTGCCTGCTTCTACTAGCTTCTTGAGTACGGCGATAGTCGTGCCACCTGCGGTTTCGGTGAATATACCTTCGGTTTCTGCCAGTAGCTTGATACCTTCAATAATTTCATCGTCTGTGACAGACTCGATACTGCCGTTGGTCTTGCGCGCGATATCGATCGCGTAAACACCGTCAGCCGGATTGCCGATCGCGATGCTCTTGGCAATAGTTTTTGGCTTAACGGGAGCAATAAAATCGCGACCTTCCCGGAAGGCAGAAGCAATGGGCGAGCAACCTTCGGCTTGGGCACCGCTAAAGCGGACTGATTTCTCATCTACCAGGCCAACTTTGACAAACTCTTGGAAGCCCTTGTAAATCTTAGTGAATAGAGAGCCAGATGCCAACGGAGCCACAACACGATCGGGTAGCTGCCAGCCAAGCTGTTCGATCGTCTCGTAAGCCAGTGTTTTAGAACCTTCGGAATAGTAGGGGCGCAAGTTAATGTTCACAAAGCCCCAACCGTGGGTGTTGGCTACTTCCGAGCAAAGGCGGTTGACCTGATCGTAATTGCCCTGTACCGCAAATACCTTGGGTGCGTAGATCACAGTACCTAATACCTTGCCTGCTTCTAGATCGGATGGAATAAATACGCAGCAATCCAAACCAGCATGGGCAGCGATCGCTGCCGTAGAATTCGCCAGATTGCCAGTACTGGCACAGGCAACCGTATTAAAGCCTAATTCCCGCGCGCGACTGAGGGCAACCGAAACCACGCGATCTTTGAAACTGAGCGTGGGCATGTTGATGGCATCGTTTTTGATGTAGAGGTTTTTGATGCCGAGTTTCTTAGCCAGGCGGTTTGCCTTGAGTAGTGGGGTCATACCCGTCCCCACATCGATATAGTTATCGGTTTGTACGGGTAAAAAATCGCGATAGCGCCAGATGGACAGTGGGCCAGCTTCAATGGTGGCGCGGCTGACCTTAGAGGCGATCGCATCGTAGTCGTAGTCTACTTCCAGAGGTCCAAAACACAACTCACATACGTGCATAGCCTTAGGCTCATACGTAGTACCGCATTCTTTACACTTGAGACTGTTGAAAGTGGTTGTAACTTTCTCGCAGGAGTAGGTAGATGTGGTTGCTGTGGTCATGATATCGCGTGCGTTTTTAGGAGTTGACTAACTTGCTTTGAACCATAACACAGTCTTTGGAACAGCGTCAAACATACCCGACTTATTTAGTCGGGATTGATTGAAGTTAGCACTGGGTAAGATATCTAGGCAGTTGGAGGGGCTGATAGCTCTACTATATTGCCATCAGGATCTTGCACGAACAGGGCGGCACGACCGGAAGCACTCATTTGGATGGGGTAATTATGTTCCTGCAACTGCTTTTTGGCTTCATCAAGATCGGCAACCGCAAACGCAATGTGGCGATCGCGTCCCCATTTTTCTGGCAGCTCGCGGGCGCGATCGCAATGGCCAAGCATAAGATGGATTTGGTAATCGCCTACCTGATACCAAGCACCAGGGAAACGCAGTTCTCGGCTGACTTTACTTAAACCCAGTACCGCGCCGTAAAAATATTCTGCTCTAGTTAGATCGGAAACTAAAATGGCAGCGTGCAGGCATTTAAGGATTTGCATGGGTGGTCTACTCTCAGTAAAATATTCGTCGTAAAATTTCAAACTAACAAAGAATTCAACGGCGTAAAATAGCTTGAGAAATAGTTAAAATTATTTGCATAGATTTCAAGGTTCCCATCGGTGATGGAAGATCCGTCCAGTTACAGTGACAGCTCATCTTCAGGATCGCACCAATTTATGCATTCCGCCGGGCGCATACTCAGACGCAAGCAGGGAATGCCTATCTGGGCAATTGTCGCGATCGCGCTGCTAATGCTTGCCCTCTGGAATTGGCAGCTTGTGGTGGCCACAATTGCTGGCGTAGTCGTAATGAGCTTGGTATACGTCGGGCAAGATTGGAATTGGAGCAGTCTAATTTTGCGCTGGCAGAGACTGTTGAATCATCCCAATCGCCAGTTTACAGTTGCAGTAGTCGCGGGTGCGGTAGCAGTATGCTTTACATACATGGTGGCAGCCATTTGGCACGGGATTGATAATCACTGGCTGGCTAGCGCCGGTATTTTGCAACTGATCGCAACATTGGCAGTGTTGGGGCTACTGTTTAAGCAGGCGATCGACAAGTGGATTGAAACTCAACGGTCTAACGTTGATGCCTTAGTCGCACAATTTACTGCTAGCGACGATCTAGAACGCTTAATTGCCGTCAAACAACTGGCCCAACACCTGCAACAACAGCGATTGCCGCTCAACCAGGAAATAGCGATCGCCCAGTATTGCCAGGTCTTGCTCGGCAGAGAAACCGTTCCAGCGATTCAGGATGCGGCTTTAGAAGTTTTGGAAGCAATAAACTACAAGCAGATCAAGTCCTCAGCAAACTAAAAAATAGCCAGGAGATCCTTGCATGGTAGACAATCCCCCCCACCTTGTCACTGGGAATCTGCGCCGCGTCCACCATTTTGCCTTTAACATCAAGGATATGCGGGCTTCTCGCCATTTCTATGGCAATATCCTGGGCCTGCACGAGTTGCAAGGCGACGAAATCCCCAGTACCCTCAAAGCTTTAGTTGAAGCTGGCAAAGTTGCAAATTTTGCCTTGCCAGATGGCACAGTTATCGATCTGTTTTGGGAGCCAGAACTATCTCCGCCCGACCCCGATCCACAACGACAGTTTACCCGCGCCAATCATCTGGCATTTGATATTGCTCCCGATTTGTTCGATCGCGCGGTTGAAGTGTTGCGATCGCATCACGTACCAATGGAAGGCGAGCCAGTCAGTCGCCCCACTGGTCGGGGGATATATTTCTATGACCCTGATGGCTTCTTGATTGAAATTCGCTGCGATCCAGCATAAAGACCGCGCTTGATGTCGCTATTTTTAGCAAAAATACCTACGAAGTTTAATAAAAATGCCGATAATGCGTTACGATCGCCTAGTATTTAAAAGTAAAAATTAGTACCTGGCACAACAGGGAGAATTTAATTATGCGTTTTCAAAATTTATTAGCTGTAACAGCAACAGCCATGCTAGCCCTAGCAGCCTGTGGTACCAACACAACTACGCCAACACCAACGACGACAACTGCAGCTACCCCAACTACAACCACTACTGCTCCAGCCTCACCCACAACCGCAGCTACTCCCACAACAACTGAAGCTCCAGCCTCCAAATCTAAGGTTTTGAGCAAGGCAACCACACCAGCTACTGGAACTAGCTCTCCGGAGAAGTTTCTTAAAGTAAAGGCAGATAACCTGCAATCCTACAAGCACAAAACCGGGTTATTTGAAATTGACATTCCAGAGGGCTGGACGCCTACTGATAATTCAAAACCAAATGAAACTATTGTTTTGTGGTTCGATCCTACTAAGAATTCTCTTATTTCCGTTGACATCTTCAATGCGCCAGAGGGCATTGATAGTGCCAAGATGACCGAATTACTCAAGAGCTTCCTAACTAAAACATTTGGCTCCCGACCTGGATTTTTTATGGAAGAGCCTATTTCTCAATCTGATGGTAGCGTGCAGATTGTCTGGGGCTACACGGAAACAATTCAAGGAGCCACGGGTCGGATACAAGGCAATAGCTTTATTGAGAAGATCGATGACAAGATCTCCCTGCTCACTACTGGAGTGCTAGAGCACCAATTCGACGACCTAAAAGAGCCTATGTCCCGCGTGATCAATAGCTATAAAGTCAACGCTTCGGTCAAGCTGTAAATCTGCTGCATTAACTGCAGGGTGGGCATTGCCCGCCCTTTCTTCTAGAGATAGTTATGCTGATTTAAACTGTGTAAGGTTACAAATGGGGGCGTTGCCCCCACGAAGGAGTTCTTTTATCCTTTTATCCCCTTCACTCTTTCTTGTTTATCGTTCAAATTGGTGTTAGCTCTTTTGCAGAAATCGCCTTTAACAGTGTAGGTATCATCAACAGGACTTACGCAAAACCGATCCCCCACCCCCCTACCCTTACGGGAAGGCAAAGCCTAGCAAAAGGGGGCTTTTGGATTTCCCCCCTTGATAAGGAGGGCTAGGGGGGATCTTGCATTTCAGCATTCAATGCGTAAGTCCTAATAAAGTATAGCCATATACAGATCTGTTAGGACAGGAGGTGTGCGAGCTGCGCCCCCACGCAGGGGAGGCAGGGCGGTCTTGGGGGTTTCCCCCTAGAGCCACTGCCGTGTTTCACCCCTGCACCCCGTCCTAAGCCTGTTGGCTATAGCTATATAAAGTTGGCCACATGCATTTGGGGACAATTCCTTAGCTATTCAGCCTCCGACACAAATTTAGCAAATAAACTTTAAATTTTTGGGTATAACTGCAAATAATTGGCATTCTTAGCATAAGATGACCAAAACATACTGATGCAGAATTTGTCGCTTTGCATTCGTATACCCCCAAGTTATCTAACATTTTCTAGGAACACCCTAAATTTTTAAAAAGTTAAGAGGAAGTTATGGCATCAAGACGAGGTAGAGCCGCTGCAACCGGCTTTCTAAAAGATTTTCAGACTTTTATCATTCAAGGTAATGTTGTCGATCTAGCTGTGGCAGTCATTATTGGTGGCGCATTTGGCAAAATTGTGGAATCCTTAATTGGAGATATCATTACTCCTGCTATTTTGAAGCCAGCTTTAGAAGCAGCTAAGGTTGAAGATTTGGCTAAGCTTTCCGCAGGTGGCATACTTTACGGCAAGTTTCTGGCTGCCGTAATCAACTTTCTGGTGATTGCCTTCGTAATTTTCTTAGTGATCCGGGCACTTGAGAAATTTAAGCGCCAGGAAGCAGCAGCGGAAGAAGCGGCAGCGGCTCCAGATCCAGTACTTGAGTCGCAGGAGCGCCTTACCAGTACAATGGAGCGCCTTGCTAGTGCGTTAGAAAACCGAGGTGTTTAAACTATTAGGTACCTTGTTAATCTAAGTTAAACTAGAGTATTCCTTTGATGCCATTTGCGTGAGTGAGTGGCATCAAACTTGTTTATGGGTTACACGAAATCCTGGTTTGTTATACCAATTCTCTAAAGTAAAATTACAGATTGCTGGAGGGGCGAACGGCCGTTCGCCCGTACGTAGATTGATATGTAGTTCGATTTTGAAGAATTGGTGTTACCCCCTTTTCTTCAAGGCTGCGCAGGCAGACTTTGTTGGTGTAGCTGCGACTTCCAGTCACCAGGCAATATAGGAGTAATGAACGCGGATTTGGTATTAGGGTGTTGCATTGATTGATTGAATGGAATGCTATGAATTTAACTAGTGATTGGATCGATCGCCTGAAATTCGATGCGAATGGTTTAATACCAGCGATCGCTCAGGATTACCGTGATGGTGCCGTGCTGATGATGGCGTGGATGAATAGAGAAGCGATCGCTCGGACGATAGAAACCAGAGAAGTCCACTATTGGAGCCGTTCGCGCCAGGAACTATGGCACAAAGGGGCAACTTCCGGGCATATTCAAAAGCTCCAGGAAATGTATTTCGACTGCGATGCTGACGTACTGCTATTAAAAATCGAGCAGGTAGGAGATATTGCCTGTCATACTGGAGTGAGAAGCTGTTTTTTTAATCAAGTGCAGCTAGGGTAATTATACCAATTTGAATAGTAAACATGACAGATCTAAGGGGGGAAGGGGTGGAACCCCTTCGTGGAGGCAACGCCCCCACACCCCATCTGTAACCCGAACAATTTAAATTGGTATTAGATTGACTCGTAGACTTATCGGCTGAAGTTCACCATTGGAGGTAGCTCCATGACAACAACATTACCAATACTCACGGAAGAGCAAATTAGAGCCAGGCAATTTATTGAACTGAAGGGCATTAGTTGGCAGACTTACAAGGAACTAATGGCCCAGTTGGGTGACGATCGCGTGTGGAGAATTGCCTACGACCAGGGTGTGCTGGAGATTAGAATGCCGTTAACAGAACACGAAGAACCAAAAATTATAATTGCTGACCTCGTTACAGCTCTAGCTGAAGAACTAGAAATTGAAACAAGACAGCTTGGAGCCTTGAAGCTAGAGCGTGAAGACCTCACCCGTGCTGTCGAACCCGATACTTGTTTTTATATTCAAAGTGAGTTAGCAGTGAGGGGAGTTAGAAGTATTCACCTATTGCTCCGGCAATAATACAGCCTGCATTTTTTAGGTAGTGACCCTTGAAACAACCGTATCTCCTGTAATATCTCAGGCTGCCGGAGCAATACCTGAGAATCCACCACCAGATTTAGTAGTTGAGTCCGACTATAGGCATTCTTCGATCGATAAATTCTCCCTATACGCTGCGCTTGGCGTGCCCGAGTTGTGGCGATATCGCAAAAAGAATCTGGAGGTATATCAACTCATTGATGGAAAATATGAGCAAGTAACATGTAGTGCTGCCTTACCTACGTTCCCAATTGCCGAGGTTACAACTTACATCGAACAAAGTTTTGAGATCGGGCAAAGGGCAGCAGTGCGCTTATTTAGGGAGCGTATTCGAGAAATTTTGCCTCAAAAATAAACCGACAACAAGCCCAGGGTACATATGAAGGATCGACGCGGCAAGAGTTGGAACTACGCGCTGCTGGCATTGCAGTTGGGATTAATTCTCTCTCTAACTTTTAGCTTTTTTGTTGCGAGTGCTTTTGCTGGTGCGATCGCAAAAGTAATTGCCCAAGAGGTTCCCCAGGAGTTTACTCAAGTACTCGCCCAGGCAACTACGCGCAAAGCCTCTGCGAATCAGGAGGGTTGGCAGCTCTACAAAGCCCAAAAATACGAAGAGGCAGTAGTGAAGTTCCAACAAGCTGTGCGGGAAAAGCCCGACGATCCTAAACCACATTGGGGGTTAACTTTAGCGTTCAACCAACTGAAACGCTATCAGGAAGCTAAGAAATCCCTAGATCGAGCAGTAAAACTAGATCCCAACATTACATTTACGAATCGCCAAACCTACAACAAGATTCGACAAACTATTAACAAAAAGATCGGCCAAGATCGAGGCACTATCCTTCAGCCACCAAATCCCTCACCTCCTCCCAAACAAGGCACCGATTTAGAGTTGATTGCGCTGAAAACTGACGCTGTGGTTGTAGATGCCTCAATGTCAAAGTTAGTGGATATCGCCCAGCTAAGACAGGTCGCGAATGAGGCGCAACCGTTTACGATCGAATTTATTGTTAAAAAGAGCATTCCAGGCGATCGCCTGGAATATGCCAAAAAAATATTTACTTATCTCAATCTTAAAAATGGTGCCGTAATTGTTGCCACTCAGCGGGGAGTGGATGTTTATTCCGATCGATTGACGAGCGATCGCGCCGTGGAACTTAGTAAAGCGAGTCGAATAGAATTCGCACCTGATAATTACTCGCCAGGACTGGTAGTTCTTGCCCGATCTGTAGTGGCAGAGGTGCAAAGGCAAGAGGGGCAAAATAAGGGCTTGGGATTTGTGGCATTGACTTGCCTGGCAGGAGGTAGCGCTGCCTTTTTCATCCATCGTCGCTATAAATGGAAGGAGAGAGTAACGCAATTGCAAGAGCTACGCTATCAGGTCAGCACTAATCTCGATGACGTTGATAGTTACATCAAAGTTTTACCGCAAGGAGATGCAGCGAGTCAGGCAAGCGCTCTTTACCAACAGGCTGTTAGTGAATTTGTCCAGGCTTCAGAAATTGTGGACGCACCGCCTAAAAATCTTACCCAGCTAGAGCGAGCAGAAAGTTCGCTGGAGTTAGCACGCCAACACTTGCAAGAGGCTCGTAAGTGGATCGATCGCTCCACAGGCGTTACTGCGCCTCCAAGCGCTCCGACAATAGTAGAGCGAGAAAGCGAGCGAGAAGAATATGTCGCATGTTTTTTTACTTCTCAACCTCTACGCATCTCAGAAGCCCAAACTAGAACCATCGATGTTGATGGCGTACCGCAGCGCGTGCTGTGCTCTCCTGCCTGTGCCGCTCAGATCGATCGCGGTCAAATTCCCAACATTAGAGCAGTACGCCAATACAATACTTACATTCCCTGGTACCGTTACCCTGACTACAATCCTTACCGCGATTACTACAGCTACGATCGCGAATGGATTGTCGTGTCCTACCGCGATATCCAACCGGAATATCGCCAGAGCGAAACTATAGTCATTACGCCCGATCGCTCGCAATATCGCGATCGTAACATCCAGCAAATAGAACAACAAATTGATTGGAGCGCCCAGGCTAACTCGGCAGTTAGCTTCAATGCCGGAGCAGAAAGCCAAAGCGATACGGACTTCTACAGTAGAGAAGACATAGGAGATGCCTCTATAGATGAGACTCCACGGGAGACAGATTTCTTCTTTACGGGCGATCGCTCGTGACATCGCGCATGAATAAGAAGCGCTGGCTGTTCTACGCGGTCAATGGTTTGGGCTTAGGGCATCTCACCCGTCTCATGGGACTAGCCCATCAACTGCGGCAGCGATCGCCGGAATCGCAGTTCCTATTTCTAACTTCGTCGGAAGCAGAATCTCTACTGTGGCAAGAAGGCTTTGCTAGCGTCAAAGTCCCATCACAAGCGGCATGTCGCCGCAGCGGTTTAAACTACAGCACTTACGTCTGCCTGTTGCATACAGTGGTAACCAATGCGATCTCTGCCTTCCGCCCGCACGTTCTGATTGTCGATACTTTCCCAGCGGGTTCAGCGCAGGAACTCTTGCCCGTCCTGCGGTGGGAGGGACGGCGAGTATTTATCTATCGCGAGCAAAAATCGGCGGTATGCGGTGAAAAATGGTTTCAGGATTTGCTGGCCATGTACGACCTGATTTTGGTACCCCATACCAAAGGCGAGGTAGAATTGCCCGTGCCGCCGCACGTCCCAGTAGAGTGGGCGGGTCCCATGCTGTTGCGATCGCAAATGGAGGCACTCGACCCCAAACAAGCCCGCTCGCGCTTGCAGCTCCCCCTGGAGGGGCAGTTGCTATACGTTGGGTTTGGCGGTGGCGGCGATCCGGAATACGAACAGTTACTGGCATGGGTGTTGGCACAGGCAGAATGCTTGCCACAGTGGCAGTTTGTCTGTGCTCGCCCGCCCTTAGGCAATATATCGGCAGTGGCAGCCAATTTGTCGAACGCGCCTAACGTGCAGCAAATTAGCTACTATCCGCTGGCGGAGTGCTGGGGTGCTTTTGATGCCGCGATCGCCGCAGCGGGATACAACACTGCCGCCGAATTATTACACAATGGTATACCAACTATTTGGGTTCCCTTACCGCGACAGGTTGACGATCAGGTATGCCGCGCCCAGCGTATTGCTGAAAGTCAGGCAGGTTGGATGGTAAATCCATACGATAGCGAAACGCTGCGGGCAACTTTGTTGCAGCTAAATGATGCATCGGTGCGATCGCGCGTTGCCGCTAAAGCCAAACAAATAGTTACTGGCAATGGTGCGGCATATGCAGCCGATTACTTGCTAAGCTGGATAAGATCTTAGGAGATTTCTCATTAGCCAATCATGACCTTCCGTATCTACAACAGCATCACGCGCAAGAAAGCAGAATTTCATCCCCTAGAGGCGGGAAAAGTCAAAATGTATGTTTGCGGGGTGACTGTGTACGACTACTGCCATCTCGGTCATGCCCGTGCCTATGTGGTATGGGATATGGTACGGCGCTATCTATCCACTAAATATCAGGTGCGCTACGTCCAGAATATTACGGATATAGACGACAAAATTCTCAATCGAGCCAAAGAACGCGGCAAGACGATGGAGGAGATTGCGGAGGAATACATTCATGCCTATAACGAGGATATGGCAAGGCTGAATATCCTACCTGCGGACGAATATCCCCGCGCTACAGAATCTATTCCCGCCATTATCGATCTAATCGAGCAGTTGATTGACAGCGAACACGCCTACGCCGTTGATGGCGATGTCTATTATGCCGTGCGTCGATTCCCCAGCTACGGCAAGCTATCCGGTCGCAAATTAGAAGACATGCAAGCAGGAGCCAGCGGTCGCGTTGATGCCACCGAACTGCACAAGCGCTATCCGTTTGATTTTGCGCTCTGGAAAGCAGCAAAGCCTGGCGAGCCTTTTTGGGAATCACCTTGGGGTAAGGGGCGACCGGGCTGGCATATTGAATGCTCGGCAATGGTGCGATCGCGCCTCGGCGACAGTATCGACATCCACGCTGGTGGTGCGGATTTGCAGTTCCCCCACCACGAAAATGAAATCGCGCAATCGGAAGCAATAACGCATAAGCCTTTAGCAAATTACTGGATGCACAATGGTTTCGTGAATATTGAGGGCGAGAAGATGTCAAAATCCCTCAATAATTTCACGACAATTCGCGCTCTGCTAGAGCATTACGATCCGATGGCAGTGCGCTTATTCATCCTGCAATCCCACTATCGCCAACCAATTGATTTTACTGAGGATGCGATTAATGCGGCGACTAAAGCATGGGAAACAATTCAAGATGGCTTGCTATTCGGGTCTGAGTTTGGCAAACAATTAGGATGGAAGGATATTCCAGAGAAACTATTAAATAGCGAATATGTAACGCGATTCACCGAAGCAATGGATGACGATCTCAATACCTCGGTGGCGATCGCCACAATTTTCGAGCTAGCCAAAACCCTGAAGACCGAGCGCAATATTCTCATCCATTCTGGTAAAACCGAGATCGCACCTCGCGAATTAGCTCAGATTTGGCAAACCTTATTACACCTTACTCAAATATTGGGCTTAGAAGCTCATCATAGGGAAGCAACTTCTAGTACTACCTTATCAATTAATAAGGGGATTCAACCTGAAGCAGAAGTTATCAAAGCTAGTGAAAGCCAAAGGGTTGAATTGTTAATTCAGCAACGCAAGGAAGCAAGACAAGCCAAGCACTGGAAAGAAAGCGATCGCATCCGCGACGAACTAAAAGCAATGGGAATTACACTAATCGACCAGCCTGATGGTTCGACTCGCTGGCATCGCTGAGAAGGCAAGCTAAATAATGTCTGCAATTGTACGATATCATGAGATGAGACGAGCTGTATATGTTAGCTAACAACACAGATAGGGAAAAAGAGTCTACGGATATGGAAAAAGCAATGGTTGCACATTTTCGTGAATTACCATCCGCTCAACAACGTGAAGTTCTAGACTTTGTGGAATTTCTGGCTCATAAGTTAGCCACAACAAAGCAACAAACATTAACTCTGCTTGAAATTGCCAAACTTCCCATTGCAGAACGACATAAACTGCTCGCTCCATCAATCTCTGCTACGGCTGATGATTTTTTATACGACCCTGAACTGACTGAGTTCTCAATACTAGACGGAGAAGACTGGGAGATCGAGCATGAACGATCCTAAAAGAGGAGATATTTGGCTAGTACAACTCGATCCAACTAGAGGCCAAGAGATTCAAAAAACAAGACCTGCATTGATTGTGAGTTCCGATCTGTTCAGCACTATCCCTATGAGAATTATTATTCCCATCGCTACATGGCAACCGAAATTCCAAAATCGCCCTTTCATGGTTCCCATTCTCAAAACAGAACAAAATGGTCTGGACGTGGACTCAGCAGGAAACGTGTTACAAGTGCGTAGCGTGACTACAGAAAGATTTGTGCGATGTTTAGGCAGTGTTTCAGTAAAAGTTCTCAAGGAAGTGGTGGCTGGATTAATTATTTGTGTTGACTATGAATTGTAATTCTTGTTTGGTAAACAAACCGGACAGTAGCCCAACCTCGGATACTGCGTCAGATAAAATCTCAGATGAGCAAATCGAACAGGCGATCGCGCGAAGACTAGCTGCTAGAAGAGCTAAGAATTTTGCCGAGAGCGATCGCATTCGCGACGAACTAAAAGCAATGGGAATTACCCTAATCGACCAGCCTGATGGTTCCACTCGCTGGCATCGCTAAGCATTATAGCGGTTTTCATCTGAAAACCGCTATATACAGTTTACTTTAGAGAGTTTGGTTAACTTGCTCCTCCACCTTAGCTAATTCCAGGATTGTCTTCAACACCGAATCAGGATTCAGGCTGATCGAGTCAATGCCCTGTTCTACCAGGAACCTGGCGAATTCGGGATAATCGCTGGGAGCTTGGCCGCAGATCCCGATCTTGCGATTGTTTTGCTTGGCTTTGGCGATCGCCATAGCGATCGTTTGCATCACAGCCTCATTGCGTTCGTCAAAAAGACCTGCAACTAGAGCCGAATCGCGATCGAGACCGAGAGTTAGCTGCGTGAGGTCGTTGGAGCCAATCGAGAAGCCGTCAAATACCTCACTAAATCGATCTGCTAAGATCGCATTGCTGGGAATCTCGCACATCACGTAGACTTGCAGTCCATTCTCGCCGCGCCTTAAACCGTGTTTCTCCATCTCAGCCAGTACCTTCCGTCCCTCCTCTGGGGTGCGACAGAAAGGAATCATGGGAATTACGTTAGTCAAACCCATCTCATCTCTGACGCGCTTCAGGGCTTGGCACTCCAATCCATAGGCTTCCCGATACTTGGGATCGTAATAGCGCGACGCACCCCGCCAACCTATCATGGGATTCTCTTCTTCAGGCTCAAATTGCCTGCCACCTTGTAGATTGGCGTATTCATTGCTCTTGAAATCAGACATCCTTACCACTACAGGATTGGGGTAAAAGGCTGCCGCGATCGTGCCGATCCCGTGGGCGAGCTTATCGACAAAGAAATCTGATTTGCGATCGTAGAGAGCGGTAAGCGTGGCAATCTCTCGTTTGACCTGTGGATCTGAGATTTCATCGAAATGGATGAGTGCCAGCGGATGCGTCTTAATATGGTTGGCAATAATGAACTCTAATCTCGCTAAGCCCACACCATCGCAGGGAATTGACGACAGACCGAATGCCTCTTCGGGATTGCCCACATTCATCAAGATCTTCGTCTTCAGTTTCGGTAGTCGATCCAGCGTAGTTTCCTGGACGTGGAATCCCAGGCGACCAGCATAAACTTTGCCTTCCTCTCCTTCAGCACAGGATGCCGTTACGGCTTGACCGTTGGTCAACCGCTGCGTGGCATCGCCACAGCCCACGATCGCAGGGATACCCATTTCACGGGCAATGATCGCGGCATGGCACGTACGCCCTCCCTGGTTGGTAATAATGGCACTTGCCTTCTTCATGATCGGTTCCCAGTCAGGGTCGGTTTTGTTGGTAACCAGTACCTCGCCAGCTTGAAATTCGTCAATTCTATGTACGTCTAAGATTACTCGTGCTTCGCCTTGCCCGATCGCTTCGCCTACCGCACGTCCCCTGACCAGAACCTCACCGCGATCGTCGAGCTTATAGGTACGCAGCACGTTACCCGATTTCTGCGATTGGACGGTTTCGGGGCGCGCCTGCACGATAAATAGCTCGCCTGTAATGCCATCCTTTGCCCATTCGATATCCATGGGTGTAGGTTTACCCCTCACGTTCGAGTAGTGCGTTTCGATCGCGCACGTCCATCGGGCTAACTCTAGAATTTCATCATCGCTAATCGCATATTTACACCTTTCCGATTCTGGCACTAAGATATTTTTGGTTTGCTTCGTACCGCCGATGTCGTAGATCATTTTGATCTCTTTTGTGCCCAGGCGCTTTTCGATAATGGGACGGAATCCTTGCATCAATGTGGGTTTAAATACGAAGTATTCATCGGGATTCACTGCCCCCTGTACGACATTTTCGCCCAGACCATAGGCAGCAGTGACTAACACGGCATTCTTAAACCCTGTTTCCGTATCGATCGAAAAGATCACGCCAGAGGCGGCAAGATCGGAACGTACCATCTTCTGCACCCCTACGGATAGGGCGACATCGAAATGATCGAAGCCCTTAAGCGTGCGATAGGAAATCGCACGATCGGTAAATATAGAAGCAAAGCAACAATGACAGGCATCCAACACGGCTTTTAACCCGTGCACGTTTAGATAGGTTTCCTGCTGCCCTGCAAAACTGGCATCGGGTAAATCTTCTGCCGTGGCGCTGGAACGTACTGCCACGTCGGTATCAGCACCGTAAATCTGGCAGAGTCGATCGTAGGCTTCCGCGATCGCATCTTGCAGATCTTGAGGGAATGGTGTCTGTAACATCAACAATCGCGCCTGTCTGCCAACCGATCGCAAGCTGTTGAGATCTTCAACATCGAGATCTGTGAATAGTAGCTGTAATTTCTCTCCTAACCCCGCAGCTTTGATAAAGTGGCGATAGCTATAGGCAGTAGTGGCAAACCCGTTTGGTACGCGCACGCCCTGAGGTGATAGCTGTTGCAGCATTTCACCTAGAGACGCATTTTTACCGCCGACGAGCGGTATATCAGCAATTCCTACTGTTTCTAAGGGTAGTACGAGTGCCTGTTCCTTGGGGATGCTAGGTAACTCACTGCCCGCAACTGCTTGCAACATAGCTTTGTTCCTCCTAGTTTTCCGCTATACCTTATATTATCTGTTTAAAATTTGAGGAACTCATGAGGATCTAGATCGAAATTTGAGGAACTCATGAGAAATTTACAAAGTCACTGCAATCGATGCTATTGAGCCAAGTAATACCAATTCTTGTGGGCGAACAACTATGTGCCTCTGCAAAAATCTGTAAATTTACTTTAGAGACTTGTGATAACACTTAATTACGGAGAATAATGAGTCAGAAATTACAGAAATTAACGATTTTTGTCATTAGCTTAGCTAGCGGGCTGTCAAATATTTGGATTCCCTCAGCGATCGCGCAATCACCGCATTTACCAGATCGTGCGATCGCTCAAACGGACGATAGTATAGCGATCGAGCGAGCCATCCACAATCGCATCAACCAGTACCGCAGTAGAAATGGCTTGTCACCCTTACGTTTAGACGAGCGCCTCAGCCAAATGGCGCGATCGCACAGCGAAGCAATGGCTGATAGGCGTGTTGCATTTGGGCACCAGGGATTTGAACGTCGCCGCAAAGCCGTTCAAAAAATGATGGAATATAGCGATATAGCTGAAAATGTTGCCTATAGTGGCGGAATCCAGCGACCGACGCAGCAAGCAGTTGAAGTATGGCTAAACAGCAGCTCTCACCGCGCCAATATAGAGGGTCAATACGATACGACAGGCATAGGAGTTGCACTCAGTCCTAATGGCAGGTACTATTTCACTCAGATTTTTGTGAAGAGGAGATAGGCTAAATGCAATCTCCGCAACGGTCAATCGAATTAGTTATCTGGCTTCAGTTATGGGTGGTGGTGCTATTTAGCATTAATCGATATCTGACGAAATATCTGTTGCTCACCCCATGCACTCGGCTCTCCAGCGATCGCAGTGGCGATCGTCAACCCCAACGAAAGTTTACGCTGCATGTGCCTTATCCCTCCATAATCTCTTTCGACTTTGTTTTTGCCATAGCTAGAGTTGCTAGTTTCTACCCTTACTGATTTCGCGCTCTAATTTACGGATCTCGTCTTTAATTTCATCACTATCCTCATTATTACTCAAAGCTAGCTTATATTCTGCCAGAGCCTCTTTCAGTTTGCCTTGTTGCTTCAGGATCTTGGCAATCGATACGTGCAATGAGCCTGGCTCTTCAGGATTAAGTTCTAGAGATTGGCGATAGGCGGCGATCGCCTCATCTTTCTTCCCTAACTCAGCTAAGACGTTGCCCAATAGCTCATAGGTGTAGGGATTGCGATCGGGATCGTTGGCGATGCCCTGACGGTATATGGCTGCTGCGTCGTTGAGCTTGCCGTTCTTTTGCAACAATTCGCCTAGATCCCAATAATGCTGGTATTCTTTGGGATCGAGTTCGATTACCTTGCGATATTGGGCGATCGCCTCATCTATTTTTCCTTGATTTTGCAAAATCTCTGCTAGGAGAGAATAACCTTCATGCTTTTGGGGCATAGCAGCAATAGCTTGTTTAGCGATCTGCACTGCTTCACCTAGTCTGCTTTGTTCGCTCAAAAAGATAACTAGTTGGTAATATGGTTGAATCTCTTGAGGCTGAGAATTGATTAATTTGCGATAAATTGCGATCCCTTCGTCATATTTCTTAGCAGCCTTAAATGCATCCGCTAAAAACACATAATATCTTAAATCCTGTGGAGAGAGTTCGATTAGCTTCTGATAGATTGCGATTACCTCATCATACTTATGAAGCGAACCTAAATGTTTCGCTAGCCTACTATAGGCTTCAGGCTTATTGGGGTTTTTGACGATCGCTTCCCGATAAATTGCTGTAGCATCTTCCGCGCCTAGATAGGCACTAGCTAAATTAGAAAAGTGAGATTCTTGGGCAATCAAAGTCGCAAAGATTGATCGTAGTTCATCCTTTTTGCCTTTAGCATGTAGGATTTGAGCTAAGTAGATATATCCCATGTCATCCTTGGGATTTAATTGAATAAAACTACGATAAATGCTTTCTGCTTTATCTAGTTGACCTTGTTGCTGGAGAAGCATTCCATAAAAAAGGTACACAAAACCATCTTTTGAATCAAGATCTATCGCTTTACTATAAGCGTTAAGAGCTTCACTTAGCTTGCCTTGCTGTTGAAGAGTGAGTCCTAATAGAGAATACAAACGACTATTTCTCGGGTTAACTTCAATTCCCCGACGATACAGAACAATAGCCTCATCCAACTTCTTCTGACGTTGCAATATAATAGCTAATTTTGAGTATGCTGCTTCATCCGTAGGTGATTTAGCAATTCGTTGTCGATATAACTCAGCAGCACGATTGTAAGCAGCTTCGGCTTCTTTTTTTCGTTGCTGGGTATCTAACACGCAGCCCAACAACTCGTATCCTTTGGGATTATTCGGATCGAGGGCGATGCTTTTTTGATACTGGGCGATCGCTTCGTCATACTTTTGTTGGTGTTTGAGGATATCCCCCGCTAGGAAATACCCAAACGTCCATTTGGGATCGTGTGCGATCGTGCGTTGCACTAGCTTGTTGGCAAGTGCCATATCGCCATTGATATGTTGCCAGAGATAACAGGAAAAGTTGTCGTCTTTTTCCCCATTGCGTCGATAGCTCAAGATCTCTTCAAATAGCTCGTCCTCTTTGTTGCGATCCTTATTGCTATTGCATTCCCTTGATTTAGTCGTTGGGTTGGCAGCAGGCGTATCGGCTTGGGGTTGTTCTGCGGCGGGGCGATCGCTTACTTGCGGCGACTGCGGCGGTAGTTCGGCATTGTCACCCCATACCTTAGGCACTCCGACTGTAACCGTGGCGATCGCGCTAGTAATTGCCAGCACAGTAGCAAATTTACGACTCATAGATATCTTTAACCCAAATACGATTGAATATTGCACGTACTATAGATGCGCATCCAACCTGGGCATCTATGTTAATCATGCTACCCAAAAACAACGGATATATAGCTATAGCCAACAGGCTTAGGACGGGGTGCAGGGGTGAAACCCCTGCGTGGGGGCGCAGCCCCCACACCCCCTGTCCTAACAGATCTGTCTATGGCTATATATCGACTATCTATAAAGATTAATTGCCATGTCTAAATTGATGCCATTGCCAAGCATGGGTCAGGATTTGTTCGAGGTCGGCATACTGCGGTTGCCAGCCCAGAATATCAATCGCCTTGGCACTGCTGCCCACCAGTACGGGCGGATCTCCAGGGCGGCGATCGCTCTCTACTACGGGAATCTCTTTGCCAGTTACTCGCCTCGCTGTATCGATAACTTGCTTCACGGAAAAGCCATTGCCATTACCCAAATTAAATACATCGCTCTCTCCGCCTTTAAGCAGATACTCCAGACCCAAGACATGGGCTGTAGCTAAATCGGTGACGTGGATGTAGTCTCGAATGCAAGTACCGTCAGGAGTAGGATAATCCAATCCGAAAATCGATACCGATTCTCGCTTACCCATTGCCGCCATCAATACCAATGGAATCAAATGCGTCTCAGGATTGTGATCTTCTCCCAATCTACCCTCAGGATCGGCACCAGCCGCGTTAAAGTAGCGGAAGCAAACCGATCGCAACCCATAGGCAACATCAAAATCCTTTAAGATCCTCTCTACCATCAGTTTAGTAGCACCATAGGGATTGATGGGATTTTGGGGACGATCTTCGGTCAAGGGGATTTTCTCGGGATTGCCGTAGGTGGCACAGGTAGAGGAAAACACAAATTGCTTAATGCCAGCATCTCGCATAGCTTCCAGTAGGGTCAGCGTTCCCACTACGTTGTTGCGATAGTATTTATCAGGAGCTTGAACCGACTCCCCCACATAGGCATAGGCAGAAAAGTGCATCACCGCCGCAAAATCGTGTTTCTGGAATAAACCGTCCAGCAGAGCGCGATCGTTTGTATCCCCCACAACTAACTCTGTCTGCAACACGCGATCGACCAGATCCTGGTGCCCGTAGACAAGATTATCTAAAATTACCACCTCGTACCCCGACTGTTGCAGTGCTAATACGGCGTGGGAGCCAATATAGCCAGCCCCACCCGTTACTAAAACCTTTGTCTTTGCCATTTGCCAAAATCGATAAACGTTTACGCACAGCGTTCAATAAGAACCCTAGCAAAGTATACCGTTTCGCGACTAAACTATTAAAGATTGCAGGTTCTAATCTGCTTTCTTTCCTTTGTCTTGTAAGATCGAAATGAATCTACTTCTCGTCGCATTTGGACTTCTATTTACCAACCCTCTAACCAAAAAAATAGAGCCTACTTGCGCAGGCTCTAAAGGGATTACTTTTTTCTAGACTTGGAGATGAAACTAGCTTTTACCGAGGATTGCGCCTACAGCAAGCCAATTTGAGACAGAATGCCATGACCAGTGAGTAATTCGGTGGCAAGACCGATTACGAAACCAAGCATTGCCAAACGACCGTTCCAAGTTTCTGAGAAGTTGTTAAAGCCGAATTTAGGTTCTGTGTTTTCCATGACCGATGAGCCTCCGCTTAAAATTTGTGTGAAGAAATGTATACCTGATTCCTTAACAATAATTCATAATTTTGGGCTTGACATACCGCCCAGGGTAGATAATCAAATTATATCGTATTGATAATGAGCAGTTATACTTATGCTAAAACCATGCTAAAAAATGCAGAAGAGCGCAGGCGCAGGCTAGATTTGTTGAACGATCGATGTGAGATGCGGCGGGACGCATCCCGAAGGGAATCGCCACTTACGCAAGCACAGTACGAGTTTCTAGAATCGCAGCTACTAAAAGATCTCCCAGAGGTAAAAGCGTTCGCGGCAGCATTTGGTATAACTCAGCAAAATGTTACCGAGTATGTACGAAGACACCTGGAGTTACTGCCAGATGTCTATACGTCATTGATACAAGCACATCCAGCTTTTAGTCGCGATCGCGATCGCACCCTCAATACTCTATGGGATTTGTGGCTACCCTTAGCCACGCGGCTGGCAGATCGGCAAAAGGCCAGATCGCGTCCTTTCGTACAGGGGATTTTAGGCGGGCAAGGTGCGGGTAAAACGACATTGGCGATCGCTCTAAAAATCCTATTGGCTCGCATGGGTCTGAGCTGCATTGGCATATCTCTCGACGATCTCTACAAAACCCATGCCGAGAGAGAGGAATTGCAACGACAAGATCCGCGTTTGATTTGGCGCGGGCCACCCGGCACGCACGATATAGATCTGGGCATACAGGTATTAGATCGATTGCGACAAGGGTTAGGGCAGGCACAAGGCGCTGTCCCTACAACAACCCCCACCCCCGAAGACCAGCAGCCCCCCATCTTCATCCCCCGGTTTGACAAGTCTAAGTATGGTGGCGATGGCGATCGCGCGGAACCAGAAGCGATAACAGGCGCAGATATCATCCTGTTTGAAGGTTGGTTTACGGGAGTGCAACCTGTAGATCCGGCAATATTTGCAACAGCACCAGAACCAATTATTACTGAAGCGGATCGTCAATTTGCGATCTCCACTAACGAACGCCTCAAAGCCTATCTGCCCCTTTGGCAAAGACTGGATAGCTTAATGCTGCTCTATCCCTCAGACTATCGCTATAGCAAGCTTTGGCGACTACAGGCCGAGCACGAGACGATCGCCAAAGGTGGTGATGGTATGAGCGATGAGGATGTTGAAAAATTTGTGGAATATTTCTGGCGAGCGCTCCACCCTGAATTATTCATTACGCCATTGATGCGCAGCCCCGATCTATGCGATCTTGTGGTAGAAATTAATATCGAGCACCAACCCGAACGCATCTATGCCCCACGCGATCGGCGATCGCGATCGAACAAGTAAGCGAGGATATGCATACAGAAAAGCGGAATTGGGTCAAAATTGCCCTTAGCTATCGAGGTTCGGTAATCCCTGAGATTTTGCCACGTGCTACATTTTGTGGTGTGTTTGGCCTTGTAATTCATCTGCTCCATACAAAAGGGTTTCCAGTATCCCTCCCCGCCCTGGACAGTCTCATTCCCAATATTGTCATGGGGCTATTGTTAGTATTTCGCACTAATACCGCCTACGATCGCTTTTGGGAAGGACGTAAAGCCTGGGGTAGTATCGTTAACTCAGTACGCAATCTGGCGCGATCGATGCTGATTGCAATTACAGAAAAGGATCCGGAAGATTTCGAGCAAAAAACAGCTACTCTGCGTTTGTTGGCAGCATTTGCAGTTTCTATGAAGCTGCATCTACGGCACGAACCCCTCAATACTCAAATAGAAGCACTCCTATCGCCATCGCAGTACGTTCAGCTTCAGAAAATGAATCACCCACCCTTAGAAATTGCTTTTTGGATTGGTGACTATTTGCAAAAGCAGCAAGAGTTGGGCAATTTGGACAGATACCAATTAACTGCCATGCAAAAGCTCCTCAATTATTTAGTGGATGCACTTGGTGTCTGCGAACGCATTCAAAAAACACCGATGCCACTCGCTTATTCCATTCATCTCAAGCAATTGTTATTAATTTATTGTCTATCGCTACCATTTCAGATGGTCAGCGCCGTGGGGTGGTTGACTGGTCCCACCGTAGCTCTCATTAGTTTTACAGTCTTTGGTATTGAAGAAATCGGCATCCAAATCGAAGATCCATTTGGACTCGATGCCAACGATCTACCTTTAGATAATATTTGCCAGAATCTACATCGCAATATCGAGGATTTAATTACGCTGGAACCAAGTCGCAGAAAATATCTCAAAGATCCTTTGGGTTCCTACCAGACCTGATTTTGAGTTATGATTTGGACGTTCGCGATTTTCAATAAACATATGCCTCTAATCAAAGTGCAAACTTCTGCAACTGCTCCGGCGCAATCTGAAGTGGAAACCATGCTCAAAAGTCTTTCTGCCGCTCTCGCTAAGCATTTAGGGAAACCCGAGTCGTATGTCATGACGGCTTTGGAGTCCGATGCTACGATGACCTTTGGCGGCACGAGCGCTCCAACTTGTTACGTCGAGATTAAAAATGTGGGTAGCATGAGCCCTCAACAAACCAAAGCAATGAGCCAGGACTTCTGCCAAAAGCTAAGTGAAGGTTTGGGCGTTCCATCTAATCGCATTTACATAGAATTTGCCGATTCTAAAGGCTCCATGTGGGGTTGGAACGGCTCTACTTTCTAGTAGAGAGGAAGGCTAAGTCCCATATCCTTACAGTAAAGTCGGCGGATGAGGTGGCAAGGGATTTGCCATCGGGACTGAAACTCAAACCGATCGCCCAATCGCTATGACCTTCCAACTTGGCGATTTGCTTGCAATTTAAATCCCAGATGCGAGCCGTTCCATCTTGGGATGTTGTGGCGAGATATTTACCATCAGGACTAAAGGCGACATTGCGCACTACGCTAGTATGTCCTTTGCACTGGGCAATCTCTTTGCCATTGATATCCCACAGGCGAGCCGTATTATCCGAGGATGCGGTGGCGAGATACTTGCCATCGGGACTGAAGGCTACGCGCCTGACCCAATCCTGGTGCCCCTTAAACGTGGCGATTCCCTTCGGGATGCGTCCCGCCGCATTTCCTTGCAAATCCCAAAGTTTAGCGGTATTGTCAGAACCTGCCGTGACAATATATTTGCCATCGGGACTAAAGATGGCCTGCCAGATTTGCCCCTCACCTGCTTTAAAATCTTTAATTATCTCTCCCTTAAGATTCCATAACTTCACCGTGCTGTCAGAGGAGGCAGTGAGAATGAACTGACTGTCGGGGCTGAAATAAGCACTATTTACCCAGTCTTTATGTCCCTTAAATTCCTGGATTAGTTTCCCCTGGAGATCCCAGAGGCGGGCGATTTTATCCTGCGCTCCGGTCAAAATAGTTTTCCCATCTAGGCTAAAGCTAGCACTCCAGATAATACTATCGTCGGGTCTAATCTCAATTACGACCTTACCTTGTCTGCTCCAGACCTTGGTGGAGCCATCCGATGATGAAGTCAGAAGCAGATTGCCATCGGGACTAAAACTGACATTCAGAACGCTGGTTTCATGGGCTTGAAATGCTTTAGTTTGTACGGACTTAGCATCTGATTTAGAATTCGGGCTATTTCCAGCCCAGAAGTTACCTGTTCCAGAAGTACAATTTATAGAGTGGGCGTTGACCACCCTACAGTTATTTGGGAGTTCTATATCTCTATTTAAAGGTGTAGCAGAGCGCAAGTCGGCACTGGCTGAGAAAGGCTTATAGGCAAGAATAGAGAGTGACAGTAAACTAGTGCAAAAGGTGAAAAATGGGATATTGAGCCTTGTCATTATGAATTTTTTTTAGCGTGAACGTAAACAACAACTTTTTATACCAAATCTAAGCTAAAAATCGCTATCTTCAACTATTCGTAATGAGACCAAACAGACACAACTCTAATCGTTTGAGCCTGGTCGTCAATTGAGTAAACCAGTCGATGTTTGATGTTGATTCGCCTTGAATAATAACCCTTTAAGTTGCCTGAAAGTTTTTCATACGGTGGTTCGTAGGGGTTGCGTTTCAGGATCTCCAGTAAAGAGGCAAGATTGGCTGCTAAATTCGCAGATTTCAACTTATGAGCGTCCCTGAGTGTCTGCCGACTAAATTCAATTTCCCATTCCATTTAATACGTGCAAAAATTCTTCTTCAGACACCCAATCATTTTCTCGCTCAGCCTCTCTAATGGTCTCAACTAAACCAGGTATAGATTGCAAATAAATTGTTTCCTGTATGCTTTCCCAATCTTCTTTAGATATTAAAACAGCATCGCCTTTCCGGCTGGTAATCACTCGCGGTAAGTGGTCTTTATTAACTTGCTCTACCAGGCTAAACAAATTAGCTCTAGCCTCACTCGTGCTGATAATTTCCATATAATATCCTTAAACGCGTACGACTTATTGTACCACATGTTCGCCGATCGCTCGATCTTTACTCGATGGGATCGGCTACTCTCAGGGGAGGAAGTACACCTCATAGACCGACAATACTCAGAAATCTTATTTCCTGGTTAGTGGGATGTAAGTTCTGAGCAATATACCTGCACTTAACAAACTCAGTAAAGGTGTGAGCCAATCGCCCCACTTCACATAAAGCGTTTGGGTTTGGCGCAGGTAGACTGTATCGCTATGGGTTTCGTAGGTATTGATGCCGGAGAGCCAGATCGTGCGCCCATTCGGATCGACAATGCCGGAATAACCCGTGTTAGTGGCGCGTACGGCCCAGCGATCGCTTTCAACCGCACGAGCAACATCCTGAGCGTGGTGCTGGGCTGGCATCGTCTCGGCATAGTGAGCGTTATTAGAAGCGGTAAAAATTAGCTGGCCGCCGGCGGCGGCCTGATAGCGGAAATGACTGGGATAAGCCGATTCGTAGCAAATGCCCATAATCACTCGCCCCCAAGGCGTATCGACGATTTGATCGCTTTTGCCAGCTTCCACTTCCCCCCTAAGAGGCGACAACCGCTTAATTAGACCTCCTAAAATCGCTTTAAAGGGAATGTATTCCCCCACGGGAACGAGTCTAACTTTGTCGTACTGAGCCAAGGTTTTGCCAGTACCGTCCAACAAAAAGAGACTATTCGTATAACCAAAGGGATTGCTCCCATCATCCGGGTGCCGCAATCTCCCAAAACCTCCCATCCAGGTAGGGACTTTATATTTTTGGACGGCTAGATCGAACGGCGATCGCCGAGGATCGCTATCGGGATATAGAAATGGCAAGGCTGTTTCCGGTGTAAGAACGATCTCCGAGCCTGCTCGCGCCAGTTGCTCGTATCCTTGGGTATAGCGCTCTACGCCCAGCTTCAATCCATCAAACTTGAGCTTTACGGGATTGGGAATATTGCCCTGGATAATGCCCGCCTTAATCGCTCTGCCATTATCCGCAGCCATTCGATCGCTTTGCATAGCATAGGCACCGTATAAACCTACGCACAGCAACAATCCTAGTGCGATCTGAGCGTATCTCCATTTATGGCGCGTCGATTCGCTCCGAAAACGGAGAATCGTTTCAGCTAATAAGCCATTAACCGCCACGATCGCCGCCGTAACTGTTTGCTGCCCCGATAGTTTGGAAATTTGCAGCATGAGGAGGTCGTGCGGACTTTGAGTGTAGCCCAGAGCCGTCCAATATAGCGGTCCCCAACTCCAAATGACTTCCAAACCGCAAAACATGGCACATGCCACGATGACGCGACCGGGAACAGAGAGCTTGGGAGTCAGCCATGCCATCCCTCCTGCCCACAGACCGGACAGCACCAAACCCACGCACGTAATAATGAGCCAGACTGTAATAGCGATCGCCAGGCTTGCCAACCAGGGTACGCCCAGCCAGGTCATCGGATGCACGCCGGTAATCCAGAACAGTGCCATCCCGTGATAGAACAAACCCCAAACGGCACCCATGCGCATAGCATCGCGAACTTTGAGGCGTTGCGTTTGCAACCACAGGGGAATTAGCGCTATCCAAGCCAGGATCCAGAGGCTAAATGGGTCGGGGGTTAACCCCATGAGAATGCCGCCGAAAGCGGCAAAAGCAACATTGCGCCAGAAATGCATAGGCTAGGCTACTGCAACAGGTAATAGCATAGACTTTGACGGGATATGAAAGCAAGCCTTTCTATTCTAGCCTTTTCTCTTGCTGTTAATTGTAAAAATGTCCATTACAAGACATTATTAAAGCTAATCTTGAAATATCCAGAAAGCAAGGATTACAGAAAATGTCCGATCGAGGAAGCGAAAAAATAAATATATCAGAACTGATTGGGCTGTTGTTAGTACTATGTGCGCTGGGAGCATTTCTATTCTTTCTATATTCAAAACAGAATGAAAGTATCTCTAAGCTCGAGAACAATATCGATCAGCTAAGCAGGGATATTGATGCTTTACGATCGGAAGCAATTCATAGAGATGAACTAAATCAAAAAGTTGTTGCGTTGGAAAGTCAGATTAACGCAATATCGGATATCAACTTAAAAAAACAACTAAACGAGGGTTTAGCGAAGTTAAGACAGCAAATAAGTGCTCTCCCTGCTACAGTTGCTACAAAAGACCGAATTTCTCTACAGAAAGATCGAATTGCTTTAGAGAAAGACTGGATTAACACTCGTAATGCTGTAGTTGGCGGGTTGCTTCAAGCTGGAGGCTTATTTTTCTTCACTATAACAGCCTATCTTACTTTTCGTAATCTTAAAGTTGCAGAGGAGAATCTTAGAGTTTCAGAAGAGAAGCAAGTTACCGAGAGATTCAACGCACAGGAGAATCTTAGGGTTTCAGAAGAGAAGCAAGTTACCGAGAGATTCAGCAAAGCAGTAGATCAATTAGGAAGTGACAAGATAGAAGTTCGGCTAGGTGGAATTTATGCACTGGAACAGATTACTAAAGACTCCAAGGAGAAAGACTACGGAATTATGAATATTTTGGCGGGCTTTGTACGCGAACGCTCTACAGCACGATGGAAGAAAACAGAAAACACTCCGTCCAACACGCAGACGACAGGCAATTCGCCAACTCTAGAGCAAAAGATATTAACTCTCCCCCCAACAGATATTCAAGCTGCACTGAATTTTGTTCTAAAACAGGACAAAATTAAAAATCTCGATTTACGCAGTGCAGATTTTAGTTGGATGATATTAACTCATTTCATCTTCAAAGGAAAGAATCTTCAAAGAGCTAACTTTAACAATGCCGATCTGAGCTATGCTGACTTTAGTAGAGCCGACCTGAGCTATGCTAACTTTAGTAACGCAAATCTAAGCGATGTTACATTCCAGGAAACCATCCTCAACTTTGCCAACTTTAGTGGAGCTATTCTCCAACGAACAAGATTTGCTGGTAAAGACTCTAAGACAGGCGAGCCTATTAAGGTATCTGAGCTCAAGTATGTAAAATTTAGCGAAACAGATCCTCAGACAGGACAGCTCAAAACAGCCGACTTTAGCAATGTCGACTTCGGTGGAGTTGACCTCAGTGGAGTTAGTCTTCCAAGCACAAAATTTGTCGGAGCCATTCTCACTGAAACAAAATTTGTCGGAGCGGATCTTAGAGGTGCCAATTTCACTGAAGTGAACCTCAGTAAAGCAGACTTTAGTGGTGCCAATCTCAGTGATGCTGACTTCAGTAATAGTATTGTCACTGAGACAAAGTTTGATGGTGCCAACCTCAAGAACGCTAAGCTTAGGAATGTTGCTCTCAACAAAACCGACTTCACTAAGTTTCCCAAAGGAGAAAAAACTCATCTCACAAGGGTCAATCTTGAAAATACCGATCTCACAGGGGCTGACCTCAGTGGCATTAATCTGGAAACCGTGTATAACTTAACCCAAGACCAGCTTGATAAAGCTTCCACATACACTAATACTAAACTACCTAACTATCTACCTAACATTTCACCGATAGAATTAGTTTCACCTCAACAAAAACAACCAAACCAAGAAGAGGCTTAATTACTCAGTCCCTAATAAGTGCTAAAACTTTCTACCTCCCCTGATATCGCCGATCGTTTCTCGTCATCTACCCCACACTGGCAGCAGATCGGTCAAAGTAAGACGCTAACTCAGCAAGCAAAACCGATAAATTCTGCTGCTCGTCAGCAAAAAGATCTAGAGTAAGGCGTTTCATATTTTGCACAGCACGTGCGACGGAAGCACCGGGAACACCCAGAGCTGAATAGGTTTCGCGGAGACCATTCAAGCAGCGATCGTCTAGAACGCTGGAATCTCCTACAAGCATGGCATAGGTGATATAAAGCAGGATATACTCCATGTCACGCAAACAAGCAGCCATCTTGTGACTGGTATAAGCATTGCCACCAGGAGCAATAAGATGTGGCTGCTCGGCAAACAGAGAACGAGCACTGTCGGCGACGATAACCTTTGCATTGCTGGTTATGCGTTTAACAATATCTATTCGACTCTTGGATTCAGATGCTAAATCTTGTATGGCGCTTAGGGTGCTAAACTCCTGGTTGCTTAAAAATCGACCTGAACCTGAACCAGCCTCAGCCGCCTTACTTACAGCTTCAGAAAGGGCGCTAAGCATGACAACTCCTCCTTCTCTGATAACAGATAGATTGTAGCATTGGTAAATGTCGGCTCTTCCCTAATCCACAACTCAAGTTAATATGGTTTGTAAATTTGTTCTGTCGAATTTACAAAAATTACATGGCTGTTGAAATAGGTCAAAAAGCTCCGGATTTTACTTTGCCTAGCGATCGCGGCGATATTACACTCAGTCGCTACCAGGGCAAAACCAATGTTGTACTGGCCTTTTATCCTGGTGACTTTACTCCTGTTTGCACCAGCGAAATGCAGTGCTTTGCCGACGATTGGACCAAGTTTCGAGAGTCGGGTGCTGAAATTTTGGGCATCAGTGCCGATCCGATCGAGAAGCACATCGAATTTTCTAAAAAACTCGGTCTAGAATTTCCCCTACTTAGCGATCGCAATAAGCAGGTCAGCCAGCTATATGGTGTTGCCGGACTATTCGGTAGCAAGCGCGCCTACTTTATCATCGATGTCCACGGCATCGTCCAGTACAAGCACATCGAGTTTCTTCCCGTATTTAAGCGCGAAGATAGCGAACTCCTGGTAGCGCTACGCAAATTGAAAAGTTAAAACTGACATGTCGCTAACAATCGCTCGAGTTGTAACTCTATCGGCGATCGCGTCCTGAGCGGACTGGGCTTAAGCGCTCTAGCCCTTGCCAAAGCGCAAGGGCAAATTGCGGATTTGCCCAATGGGAACTATCGCTCAAAGCAGCCTCCCAAAAGTTGCAACCCCACTTAAAATTGTCCGGCAGCGATCGCAAGCTGTTCGATCGTAAGGGTTAAATCTGGGATGCGAACTACCTGCTAAATTGTGACTAGCAATTCCGTTTGACTTCGTCATCTTTCCATAAAATTTGGGCTGCGGTTAGTTGCAACCCAGGAAATGTGGGAGAGATAATACGCTCGCGATCGCGAAAGCGGTTAACTTGATAGCCCCCATTCACCAATGAATAGACGCTTACGGTCGGGCGCTTGGGAGAACCGATATACTTTGCTGCCCCGAACGGATCGGGGTCGGCAATCCAGTACTCTTGAATTCCTCTATTCTGATACTCTGTTACCTTTTCCCGGTAATCCTGCAACGCAGTGCTATCGCTCGCAATTTCCACAACCAAAATCGCAGCAACCGTCAGAATAGCAGTCCGATCGAGACAGTCTGAAATGGCATCAAAGGGCACGATCGCAATATCTGGCAAGCGTGAAGTGTCATTCATTGTCTGCAAGCCAGCCCCTTGCACGACAATCCAGGGGCGATCGTTTTGGGCGATTTCTTGCTTAAAGGCAGTGACTAGACGATCGGCAATGAGGAAATGCAGCCAGGCAGGTGGAGTCATCAGATGCAATTCCCCTCGAACTAATTCGTAGCGCTCTTGACTCGTTTCACAGAGGTTCAGGTATTCCTCAAAGGTTAGCTTTTTTGTAGTTGCGATAGTCATTTGCGATCGCGCCTCCCATAATGAACCCAAGGTAACACATTTTATAGATCGCTACTTCTATGGGTATTGCCACGAGATTTGAGGATAAACTCGGCGATCGCTAGATCCTGTGGCGTAGTAATTTTCAGGTTGGTTTCTTCACCCATGACGATTTGCACTGGTAAACCGACTTTTTCAAACAAAGCGGCATCGTCAGTTACCTCCCATCCCTGTGCCTCTGCTCGTTCGTGAGCGGCAATTAGTTTATCGACAATAAATCCCTGGGGGGTTTGGGCTGCCCAAAGGTACTCGCGGCTGGGCGTATCCGTTACTACACCCGCATCCACAATTTTGATGGTGTCTTTGACTGGCACTGCCGCAATAAACCCCAAACATGTGTCTAGCGCCGTAACGCAGCGCTGTAATAATTCTGGCGTGGCTAAACAGCGGGCACCATCGTGTACCAGTACGCGGTTGGCATGGTCGGGCAGCGATCGCAAGCCATTGAATACCGATTCTTGACGAGTAGCCCCACCTTGAATCCAGGCAATTGGTTTAGCGCGCTCCAATCGATCGAAAATTTGTTGAAAGCCTTCGCGATCGCAGGGTTGACCGACTACGCCAATCCAGTCGATGGCAGTGGCGGCGATCGCCGCTTCTAGAGTCCACTGCAAGATTGGTTTACCTAAAAGTTCCAGGAGTAGCTTGTTGCGATCGCTACCCATACGCTTACCACTTCCCGCCGCCGGAATCAGCAGATAACAGCTCATAGATCGCTCACTTAATATCCAATATCCCCTCACTCTTGCGTTTAGGATTAAATCGCACCTCAAATGCTGCACCTCGTTCGGCAAGTTGGGCGAGAATATCTTTCTCTACGCGACGGGCAACATTTTTCAGTACCTTCTCCTGTTCTGCTTCATTAATTGCCTGCTCTAGTTGATGCTTCTCATCGTCATTCATCAATCGGCGACAATCCAGGGGCTGCTCCCACAAGTCAGTATCTGCAGTCAGATCGTCGAACCAGGCCGCTTGTATTTCACTTAAAACCGTACGGCTGGGCTTAGTAACGGTGGTAAATTTTAGCCAATGGCACTGGGACGGCACGCGAACTATATGCAGCTTGAGGCTGCTGGCAATATCGCGAGAGATGCCTACATATCGCAAGCACTTATCGGCATCGAAAATCGCATAGACCCCGATCTTGCCTTCTAAAGCCGGTGAAATATTGCCGGATTCATCTAAATAGGGCGCAAAAGGAATTTCAGTTAGAGGGGGAATAACGTCTGCCAACTTATTGCACCACTTCCCACCAACCAAAACTGGGGCCAATAAATCGCACCACGATCCAGAACGCAACCATGACACCGATGCCAATCCAGGCACCAGTAGACGTAATCTGGACAAACTGCTCTGCTTTTTGCTTGGTCAAGAAAGGTAGCCATGACGCTATAGGCTCTGACTTACCATAGTCATCTCCTAATGCTTGCTTGCGACGCTTAGATTCACCCATGATCTTTCAAAATTAGCTCTGCTAGATTCAGACTTAATTGTAGAGGCTTAAGGTTTAATTCTCCAACATGATTCGCGCATACTTAGTTCCTTTTAAAAAGGCCGAAAGGAAGGGTAGCGAATTGGGGCACCGGGTTCTTTGTCAAGGTCGAAATTGACAACTCTCCAGCGGGGTTCTACGTCTTCGTGAGGGCTAAATTCCACAACTAAGCCGTACAAGCGCAGAGTACTGCTATCGTCACTGCGTTCAAGATAGTTACTGACTAGATTCTTATAGCGATGCGCAATTGTAATTTTAGTGGCGCGGTAGCCTTGCGTATACAGCTTATCGAGATATTCGTGAATTTCAAAGCGAATCGTGTCGGGGTGAGTGTGCTGCCTGTACCATTCACCATCCCAAAGCCGCCACTGACGCTCTGATTGCAGATGTATGAGGTCTTTGGTGGCAGATTTAACTTCAAATGCCCCATGCCTAGGGCACAAATAAGTATCGGTTAAGATTAGTGCCTGAATCGTCTGTCTACAATGGGGACACCTAATTTCTGGGCCAAAAATTGGATATTGCGAAGGTGACATGACATTGTGCATGGCAGACTCAACTAGCATAATAGGTACCGAGACTACCTTAATTCAGCACTCAGTACCTATCGAATTTTATCACGCCTTAGATTGCAATCTGGTCTAAGAGGCAGCTACAGCGACTTTTTCAGGAGCTTTTTGGGTGAGACGCTCGTAGGTAGCGCGCATCTTCAGACCGACTATTACTTGTAGTAAACCAGTGCCGTTGTTTGAGCCTGGATAGTCGGGATGCTTGAGCAGCAATTGAGTTAATTCGCCGTACTCCTTAGTAGAAAGGTTGCTGAGGTGATTTTCTATGTAGATAACTTCATCAAGGCGATCGAATTGGCCGTCAACTTCCAGAACGGTAACGGGATGACCGTAGTAGCTGTCGGAACCATAGTAAAGTTGAATGCCAGGGTAGGAGCAAGTTAGTTTCTTGCCGCAGGGAGTCCAACTGATGGTGGAGCCTTCGTCAAATAGGTAAGCTGGTTCTAGACCTTCAATACCTTCCCTTTGCACCATGCGAACTCGCAATACCTTCCGATCCTTGTCATCCTTAATCAGGTTAGTCGGGAGAATTTGAATGACAACGTCAGCATGGGCTTTTTGAGGATCGATGTAAGCATCAAAGTCAGGGCGACGGGCTTCGATCGCTTGCATAACATCCGCTAGAGTATGACCCCGCTCTGCCATGTCGCGCTGGATTTTCCACGCCACTTTCACTTCATCGCTGAGGTCGAGATAGACGCTAAAGTCTAGCAAAGTACGCACCCTTTCATCGTAAAGGGGATGCAAGCCCTCGATGACGATGACGTGATTGGGCTCGATCCGCTCGGGGGGATCGATCGCGCCAGTCTCGTGATTGTAAATGGGCTTCATAATTGACTCGCCACTCTTGAGGGCTTTGATCTGCTCGTACATCAGATCGAAATTGTTGGCGCGGGGATCGAGGGCGGTGATGCCCGTTTCTTTACGTTGCTTGCGATCCAGGGAATGATAATCGTCTAAGCAAATGACAGTCATGAATTCTTCGCCAAACAAGTCTTTTAATCTACGCAAGAAAGTAGACTTACCGCATCCAGAGTCTCCGGCTACTCCAATTAAAACAACGCGACCTGGCTTAGTGCTCATAGAACTGACTCGATCCCTTTTTCTTAATCTTTGCTTATTACGTATTTAATACTACTTTATAGGGGTATCATCTAGCAAAAATACCGATCGTAAAATACCGATACTCGACTCTGCGATCCCCAATAATGCTTAGGAGATTGCTATGAAAAAATATACCGATAATTGTAAGGGCAACCCCCCTGTGGGTGCCCCGATCGATCAATGGCAGGCATGGGTGCGCTGCCCCTGCGGGTATTTCCTTTACCAGAAATCTCCTTAAACGTTTAAGCGATCGCCCCTAACCCTCAGGTAGACGATCTGGGTCAAATCCTTGCGATCGTAAGTATGCTTTGAGGGTGTTCTTGAAAGTTTTTCACAAAGGTATAGCCGTAGACAGATCTGTTAGGACAGGGGGTGTGGGGGCTGCGCCCCCACGCAGGGGAGGCAGGGCAGTCTTGGGGGTTCCCCGCTAGAGCCACTGCCGTGTTCCACCCCTGCACCCCGTCCTAAGCCTATTGGTCATAGCTATACCATCGAACTCTGGCAGTTGAGTACGATCCGGTAGACTTAAGGTGGGTGGGGTGTTGGCGATCGTCATAGGTCAAGAAGTTTGATATGACTCGATCTTAACTCAATCGTTTGGATCGTCAGAAGAGGAAGTAACCGTGCGAGGCAAGGCAGCAATTATCGCATCCATGACTTTCCCGACTGGGACGAGTTCTAAACCATAGTCTTGCGTGACTTGAATATTGGGAATAATGGCGCGTTTGAAGCCTAGTTTGGCTGCTTCCTTGAGGCGCAAGTCGAGTTGCGAGACCGGACGCACCTGACCGCCTAAGCCAACTTCGCCAATCAGTACCGTACGCGGGTCGACAATGCGATCGCGGAAACTAGCAGCAACGGCGATCGCCACCCCCAAATCTACGGCTGGCTCCGCTACATTAATCCCTCCCGCCGATGCTAGATAGGCATCGAGCTTAGATAGCGGAATACCGATGCGTTTTTCTAAAACTGCCAGAATTTGCAGGAACCGATTTGTTTCAAGCCCTGTTGTAGTGCGGCGCGGCGAGCTATAACTGGTAGGACTGACGAGCGCTTGCAGCTCCACGACCAGGGGGCGTGTCCCCTCACAGGCAACGATCGTGGCAGTACCGGGTGCGGGTTCTTCGCGGTTGCCTAAGAACAATTCTGAAGGATTGCTCACCTCAATCAAACCCGACTCGGCCATTTCAAAGATGCCGATTTCCTGAGTGGCACCGAAGCGATTTTTGACCGATCGCAGTAGGCGATGGGTAGCAAAGCGATCGCCCTCAAAATACAAAACTGTATCCACTAGATGCTCCAGCACCTTAGGCCCCGCGATCGCCCCTTCTTTCGTGACATGTCCGACGATCAACAGGGTAATATTTTCGCGTTTCGCCACCCGCATCAGGACGGACGTACATTCTCGTACCTGCGATACCGAACCGGGTGCAGCGTTGAGACTGGCAAAATAAAGCGCTTGAATGCTATCAATTACGGCTACGGGCGGACGCAGGGATTGCAGTTCGTACACGATGGTTTCGAGGTCGGTTTCCGGCATCAAGTAAAGATTCTGAGCGTCCCGTTCGTGCAAGCCAAGGCGTTGCGATCGCAGTTTGACCTGCTGTGCCGATTCCTCTGCACAAACGTACAGAGTTGGGTACTTACGCATTAGCCTTTGCGCTGCCCCCAACAGTAACGTACTTTTCCCAATCCCAGGCTCGCCGCCAATCAGGACGAGCGAACCGGGAACGATGCCGCCGCCAAGCACGCGATCCAACTCCTCATAGCCTGACGGTAGGCGGGTTTGATGCGAATCATCAATCTGGGTCAGGGTCAGCGACTGCATGGGAGTGGCAGGTGCTGCAGCACCTTTAGTTTGGCGCTGGGTAAGGCGGCTAGCTAAAAGATTGGGGTTCCCAGGCGCGATCGCTTCGACGGATTGCTCCAGAATGGATCCCCAGCTACTACAGTCAGGGCACCGCCCGTACATTTGCGGAAAATCGGAACCGCACTGAGTGCATACGTAGCGTGACTTTGATTTTGCCATTTTGGAATCGAGAGCACAACCTGCCACTTTTTTGCGGCAAATTTGTCATAATATAATGTGGCTTTTTGTAACAATTATGTGGAAATTCTTGATTTCTTTGCACTATAGCAAACGATCTCGTGTTGTCACTGATATTAATCGAACAGCATTTCACGTTCAGACGCCTGCTTAGATTGTTAAAGGCAGCAGATGGTGAGGAGTTGAAGGAGTTGGAGCAGTCTATGGTTAGCTTGTGTCAGGATCGACATTATTTGTCATATATCTCATGTACTGCACTAACAGTAGTAATGATATCTAGTTTGACATCTACAAGAGTTGAAGCTCAAGCATCAGTTCCTAACCGAAAAATAAGCAATAGTGCAGTCAAAGTAATACCTAGAAACAGTACGTTACCTCAAATATCGCCCAAGGTAACCGACTCAACCTCACCAGCATTACCTGCCATCCCTTACCGCGATCCTAAACTTGCTACGCCTGCCAGTACGCCAGTTGGTAGTCCCGAAGATGAATTTAAAGCCGCTTCCGACTACCTGTTAGGCCCAGGCGATGAACTTGACATCAGGGTTTTTGGCTACGATGAATATACTGGTACGCAGCTAATTTTACCTGACGGCACCATTACGCTACCCGTGGTGGGCAGAATGACAGCAGCCGGACAAACTCCTGCGTTACTAACTCAAAATATTACAGCTCAACTGCAAACCCTACTAGTAGAACCAGTTGTAACCGTGCGAGTGTCAAGGTTGCGACCTTTACTCATCAATATCACTGGCGAGGTACAGCGACCGGGGCCAATTCAACTCAGGGCACTCACAGGCGAGGGTACGACCTCGGCGACTGGGGAAAGTGTTGTCACGGCTGGCTCTATCCCGACGGTGAGCACGGCGATCGCTTCGGCGGGCGGTATTACCAAAAACGCTGATGTTAGGAATGTAGTACTCAAGCGCCAAAAGTTCACTGGCGAAACCGTATCGATTAAGCTTAATTTGTGGGAAGCGGTGAGATCGGCTACTAATACGCCGGATATCATCTTGCGCGATGGAGATACGCTGTTTATTCCTAAAGCAACCGAGGCAACAGAAATCGATCCAAAATTACTGAGTCGCTCTACACTTGCACCTAAGACTGTTCGGATTACAGTATTTGGTGAGGTAAAATCCCCAGGCGAACATCAGGTGGCTCCCGACAGTACCATTTCTAAGGCTGTAGGCGTAGCGGGCGGCCCCACTAAGGAGGCCAACCTGGCTGCGGTTGCCTACGTGCGTCTAAATGAGAATGGCACGATTGTAAAGCAAGGTCTGGATTTGAGTAATTTGAGCGACAACGTGCAGGTACAGGAAGGCGACGTGGTAATTGTGCCGAGAACTGATGTTGCTACCTTCGGCGATATCCTGCAAACTGCCTCAACCATACTCAATCCACTCCTCCTGTTTCGCATTCTGCGTTAAGAGGATTTCTAACCTACAAACCCTCTTTTTGTCACAGGTTTAGTCCGCTCCCAAATCCGCATTAATTACCCCTAATATCGTCTGGCGACTGGAAGTTCGGCTACACAAACAAAGTCCGCGCAGGCGGACTTCGAGTAAAAAGGGGTTGGCAACCCAGGATTTGGCATAAAAAAATTGGCCTCAACACAAATCATATTTCGATCGCTTTGGCAACATAAATTACAAATCTTAAAAATTAGATACACTAACCTAACTTTCAGCGCTACCTGATTGAGGGAATTTCTATGAGTGCGATCGATGGTGTTGAAATCAAGTACCTTACCTCCATGAAAAGTGGAATGGCGGAGTTCTACACGCCGCAAAGCTGTCACGAAACAATGCTGGTACAGGTGAAACCGTGGGCAAACGACGATCTGTTCGTGCATCATTTTCAAACCGATCAGCTACTGGTAGTGCGAGGCAGCTTTGTATTGGTGATTCTGCAAAACCGCCGCTATAGCTACATTGGCATGAGCGAACATCTGCCATGCGTAGTAAAAATACCGCCTAATATTCCTCATGCTGCTATTAACTTTAGCGAGGAGCCTTGCGTTATGGTCAATGCGGTATTGCGTCATGGCAAGGTACACGAACGAGACTACACTCCTTTACGGCGACCTTTCCCATACGACATGGCAGCGGCAAAAGCAGCATTAGAGCGTCTAGTTTCTCCTCTTAGTGCCTGACCTGGTTGCAAATCTTGCCGAGTTTCATCCTCCTCTGATGTCAGCCGCCAATCTATTAACTGGCTATCTCTCCAACCGAACGTCTATTCGCTCTTAGTCTCGATAGATATCAAGTTCGTCAATCCTCATCTCAAAAGGATCGCCTTTACTAGGTGGAGGAGAAATGCGGATTTTGCCGATACTGACAAAGCTTTTGAGGGTAGTGGCGATCGCGAAAACTTCGTTCAGTACGCTCCAACTAGTTTTTAAGTCAGGGCAGTTAATTACTAAGGTCATGGCACTGGAATCAGTTGTAAAATACCATTCACAACTAGAGAGTAATACTTCAATCTTATTAGGACAAGCATCGTAAAAGTTTTTGCCAATCGCTACTTCTAATTGCCTGCGCAAGAAACTATCTATTTGCGTTGTTTGAGAGGGGGGGAGATCGTCTGGCGATCGCGAAAATTCTTTTGTCATAGATTAAAAAAACGCAAATCCAGTTTCTGCCAAATATATCTCATCCCAAGAAGGCGATCGGTAGTCGCGATTGATGCCGCGATCGACATGACCGACAATACTTGGGAGGTCGTAGCTCGCGATTTCCTCTTTGAGAAAAGCAGCGAGCTTTTCTTCCCAACCATCGGGATAATTTCTGATAACTGGATGCTTGACGATGAGAGACTGATACTGACCTTTATCCGGATCGAGAATGACATCGAGCGCGATCGCGGCCAAAGGTCGTACGAAAATACCAGTAGCTGCGATCTGAAATTCAGAATCAAGTCTCCTTTGTTTGAAAACAACAATAAAATGTCCGCCTTCTGGAATTTTATAAGGCACTTTGCTGGGATCCCTGACTGGTTTGACTTCGAGGTTATATCCTTTAGTTAAACCCTCTCCCAGAGTTATCCCATCATATTGTTGGTCGGGATGGGGAATAAAAATCGTAAATTGATGCAAGTCTAACCAGGGATTGACAACTGCTTCGTCAGTTTCAGTTTTCCAGTCGCGGTATAACCCGAACATTTCTTGACCGAGATTGCTTTCGCGATCGCAGATATTGATCGAGGCCATGTTAAGCACGCACTGGTCAAACTTATTAGTTCCCAGTATCTCTGAGGCTAAAATTTCCATAATTCCATAAAAAGAAGATTATTTACGCGCAACAGCTAATTGATTTTGACATTCGATCGCGATCGCATTGGCAATACTCTCTGGATATTCAGCTAAAAAGTGTAGCTCGGGTCGTACTCGCTCGCCATTATTGTAGACTTGAATTATCCATTTATCTCTGGCAATTAAGTTTCTAACTGTTGGGTTGGTTGTTCGGGAAATAATCCTAATTGTATTGCTAATTCCCGAGCAACATGGACTAAAAATTTAGCGCTATCGGGGTTATCGTGATGAGCGAAATATGCTGCTACTTTAGTCATAGTTTGGACTAAACCAGCATCAATTAATTCCATGTTGCTATCCAATATTTCGGGTTCTTTTCCATTCGGACACGCAAGCAGTTGGTTTATGACCTCCATATAGAGATCTTCGCGTTGTGCTGTCATAGTGAAATTTCCGCCAGCTTAGTAGGAGAAAAATTATTTACGCAGAGAGGTACCATACCCTTGAACATAAACGCGATCGATTTTTGTATTTGTTGCTGCTGTTACAAGTTGCTAAAAAGCAACTCGTTAGGTTTAAGAATTAAGCTTTTTTTCCAGTTTTAGTGGCGAACTTCGTATTTGCTGGATTGGTCGCTATTCCCATAGCATCGTTACCCGGTCAGTAAAGCGATCGCCGTCCAAAATATTCGTACTGGCCCTAATAATCGATTCGGATCGCCTACCTTTAGTTACGGACTTATCGATCCCATTTAAAACTAGTTAAGAACCAGTTGCACTCAGAAGATCCCGACGATGTTATGGTGGGATTAGCTAGTTCGTTAAATTTGGGTGCAATGTTTAGCAAAAAGTTTTCCGTAAAGCGGCTGTTAGGCATGTTTGCTGTTGCCTTTGCTGTAGTCATGTCAGCAGTATTATTCTACGCACAGCCCAGTGAGGCGGCACTAATTGCAGCCTTGCCATCTACAACTGCAATCAAAGATCCCAGAATTCTCCTGCGCCAAGCGCTGCCAATTGAAAACTCGCAAATACGCGACGTGCAGCAAAAACTAGAAAAATTGCCCCGTCAAACTAACTTGAAGCGCTGGGGTAACATATCTAGTGATGTCGATAACGTCGTTCAAACGCTGACACAGCAAAGTGACAAAATCTTAGCTAGCGTTGCTCCTGCTCAAAAAGAAGCAGCGATCGCTACCCTTGCGGATTTAAATAAAACACTCATCCCTCTACAAGAAGCAGTCGCTGCCAAGGACCGCAACAAAGTTAAGCCTCTGGTAGAGAAGTCATTAGAGTATGTTGGCTTATTAGAAAGTCAAATGGTACAGAATTTCCCTTTCCAAGTGCCAGATGCCTATGCTAATTTACCTCAGCTTAAAGGCAGGGCGATCGTGGAGATGGAAACCGAAAAAGGAGCGATCGCAATGACCCTAGATGGTTTCAGCGCTCCTGTAAATGCAGGGCAATTTGCCGATCTCGTGCAACGGGGATTTTACAATGGCTTAGTGTTTAACCGCGCTGACGATAACTATTTCTTGCAAGCAGGCGATCCGCCTGGCGATGCCGATGGCTTTGTTGACAAAAAAACTGGCAAAGTCCGTACAGTACCGCTAGAAATTCGCATTCCCAGTAAAAAAGAACCCATATATGGCAAGCCTCTTGCCGATGCGGGCTTCGATCGCGTCACCCCTGTCCTGCCCTTCTCTGCCTATGGCACGCTAGCAATGGCACATCCCGGCAACGATCCTAATGGTGGTTCTTCACAGTTTTTTATCTACCTGTTTGAATCTGACCTTACGCCTGCGGGTTTGAACTTGATTGATGGCAACTACACGGCATTTGGCTACGTTACCGAAGGGGAAGAGGTTTTGCGCAACCTCAAACTAGGGGACAAAATTATCTCTGCTAAGTTGGTAGCTGGAGCCGAGAATCTGGTGCAGCCATAGAGTCAAAACATGGACGCTCCTACAGTCATTCTTTTACCGACACCAAGCAGTGCTATGCGATTGGCGGGCGAGCGGGAGGAAAATCTCAAGCTGATTGCCAAGCTAACTGGTGCTAAGCTGTTGCTGCGCGGCCAGGAACTCACGATTGGTGGAACTGAGCCACAGGTGGCTATCTGTCAAAAGCTAATCTACGGGTTACAACAATTATGGTTGCAGGATCGCGAGATTTCTGCCGTTGATATTGCAGCAGCCAAGCAAGCTCTCGATACGAATCGGATGCAGGAATGGAGCGATCGCCCTACTATTGCCCGTACCCGTCGCGGCGAAATGCTTCAGTCTCGGACATTTCGACAAAAGCAGTACATGCAGGCGATCTCCAACCACGATCTGACATTTGGTATTGGCCCGGCTGGTACGGGTAAAACCTTTTTGGCGGTGGTGGCAGCCGTGCAAGCGCTGCAAAATAATGAGGTGGAGCGTTTAATTTTAACGCGACCTGCTGTAGAAGCAGGAGAGCGGCTGGGATTCTTACCGGGCGATCTGCAACAAAAGATCGGTCCGTATCTGCGCCCGCTCTACGATGCTCTCTACGAGTTAATCGATCCTGAGAAAATACCCCAGATGATGGAACGGGGCATCATTGAAGTAGCACCGCTTGCTTATATGCGAGGACGTACGCTCAATAACTCCTTTATCATTGTGGACGAAGCGCAAAATACTACACCGGCCCAGATCAAAATGGTACTAACTCGTCTGGGATTCAAGTCGCGCATGGTAGTGACGGGAGACCTTACCCAAATCGATCTGCCAGCCCCCCAAAAGTCAGGTTTAGTAGTTGCCAAGGAGCTTCTACAGAACGTGGAGGGCATTGCCTTTGTGATGTTTAATAAATCGGATGTCGTACGACATCCACTGGTGCAGCGCATCGTTGCCGCTTATGAAAAGGCGGGTAGTTGAGAACCAAAAGTTCTGTGATATAGCGGTCAAATCCGTCGATAAATGGCATCGCTGACGCGACATATGTCGCGGATCTCCCTGGGATCGTGCACGCGTAGCACATTCGTTCCCCCCGCGATCGCCACAGTACAGGCGGCGGTTGTCCCCCAAAGTCGCCCAGTGGGATCGGGCTGATTGCACAGCTTGCCAATAAAGCTTTTACGCGATACCCCAACTAAAATGGGACAATCGAGTTGTTGCAGTTCGGATAGATGCCGCAGTAACTCCAGGTTATGTTCTAGGGTCTTACCAAAACCGATACCAGGATCGATGGCAATCAGATGTGGGGGAACTCCAGCCGCGATCGCCTGAGATATCCGAGCGGCTAGGTATTGCCTCACTTCAACAACTACATCCTGATAGTGGGGGTTCATTTGCATCGTGCGCGGCTCCCCTTGCATGTGCATGAGGATAATGGGAACCCGACACCGCGCGGCTAAGGGCAACATATTGACATCGAGCGTGCCAGCCGAGACATCATTGATAATGTCAGCCCCAACCTGGATCGCCGCCTCTGCCACTGCTGCCTTAGTCGTATCAACTGAAATGGGAATATCTGGATACTTGCTGCGAATTGCCTCGATCGCTGGGAGGACGCGATCGATCTCGTCACTGGTACTTACAGCTTCCGCGCCCGGACGTGTAGACTCGCCACCGATATCAAGAATGTCTGCGTAGGGAATCAAGCGATCGGCATGGGCTAGAGCGCCACCCGCCGAATTAAACAGGCCACCATCGCTAAAGCTATCTGGCGTAACATTAATGACACCCATGAGATAAGTACGCTTATCCCACACAAAAGCGCGATCGCGGATCTGCCAGGACGGCATGCTCATAGTCGATTAGCTCTTTTGATTAATTAGGGTGTCGAGGTCAGCAAGCACCTGCGCTGCATGGGTTTCTGGTTTAACTTTGAGATAAATCTTAGCAATTTTACCTGTCGGATCGATCGCAAAGGTGTTGCGGGTGATACCCATATATTCTTTACCCATAAACTTCTTGAGTCCATAGCTCTCGTAGGCAGTTGCCGCCGTTGCATCCACATCGCACAACAAGCGAAAGGGCAACTGAAACTTGGTGATAAATTTACTATGGGATTTAGCGTCATCGGTACTAACTCCCAAGACTATAGCATTGTAAGCTTGATATTCCGCATAGGCATCGCGGAAGGCACATGCTTCCTTTGTGCAGCCTGGGGTGTTATCGCGGGGATAAAAGTAAAGAATTACCCAACTACCTCGTAAATCCTGGAGATTAACAACATTGCCCTCCGTATCCGGTAGGCTGAAATCAGGAGCGAGATCGCCAACTTTAAGACTCATAGAAAACACAGAAACACTTGCTATAAAAATACTGCCCGGAAACGATGCAGTCAAACTTATTTGAGGGGGATTCAAACAAAGCACTGAACGAATCGAAAGATCGAGTTTCCCCATCTAAAGCCGCAATCTGAGCAAGCTTGGCTAGTGGGTTCCCAGCGGTATTTAATGGCAGATACTTGCTCGATCGCGTCCCTGGTACTTGGCTGCATACAAGGCCCGATCTGCATTGGCAATTAGATTTTCAGTGCTTGTGTCTGGGGTGGGAATGAAGCTAGCAATCCCCAGGCTTAAAGTGACATGCTGGCTTACAGCAGAATCTGCATGGGGAATGGTGAGAGTAGCGATCGCCCTACGGATAGACTCGGCAACGGTTGATGCACCGTCTGTGCTGGTATTGGGCAAAATCACCGCAAACTCTTCGCCACCGTAGCGAGCAACTAAATCTGTAGGTCGTTGGAGAACCTTTGCAATTGCTCGCGCCACTTGGAGCAAACAATCATCACCGCGCTGGTGTCCGTAGCAATCGTTGTAGCGCTTGAAGTAGTCGATATCAATGAGAATTAGCGCTAAAGGTTCTTGCGATCGCAGGTGTCGTTGCCATTCTCGAGCAAAATAGCGATCGAAGTGACGGCGATTGGCAATTTGGGTCAGTCCATCCAGATTTACTAAGTTTGATAGTTCCTGATTGGCGCGTTGGAGTTCGGCAGTGCGCTCTCTAACTTTTTGTTCGAGCGTGCGGGTGTATTCAGCTTTCTCAGCATAGAGAATGGCGTTTTCCAGAGCGATCGCGGCTTGACCAGAAAGCAACTGCAAGAGTTCGATGCGATTTGCTGTAAAGGCTCCAGTGGTGAGGTTATTTTCTAGATAAATAATCGCTACTAGTTTGCCCCGATCGATTAACGGGTAGCAGAGAACTGATAGAGGTTTGGCGGATTGGATATAGGGATCGTGGGCGAAGTTGCCCGACTCCACAGCACTATCCAGTAAGATGCTTTCCTGCGTGCGGGCGACATAATACAGGACTGACTCTGGCATAATCTCGCCAATTGATTGTGAGAGCGAAGCACGATCGGGATCGGTACTGCTACGCGCTGCGATCGCAAATGTGCCCAACTCACCTGAATCCAACGGAGTATGCAATAGCAGACAACCTGTTTGTGCGCCAGCATTTTCTAACAAAATTTGCATCAAAGTTTGCAAGAGTTTTTCCAGGACAATTTCCGTCGCGATCGCTTGCGATGCTTTCATCACCGTGGTCAGATCGAGTTCGGCTCCGCTTCTGCCACCAGTCGCGATCTGGGCAGTTGCAAACGGATGGGATGATGCTTGATATCCTGGAAATTTCAGTAGCTGAGGATAATGGGCATCCAGTTGCTCGACTTTGGCTATCGATCCCCAACGCAGGTAACAGTAGCGGGCATCGAGCATGTAAGTGCGGGCAATGTTTTCTTTGCCCCAATCCAAATAGAATTTGGCGGCAAGTTCGTTGGCGAGTGCTTCTTCTTGAATGTACTGCTGTTCCATCGCGCCAGCGATCACGCGATCGTAAAGTTCGATCGCTTCCAATTTTCGATCCAGCACTCGGCAAGTTTCGGCTTCTACTAACTGCCACTTATGCAAATAGTTCATGGGGGCGTGCTCTGCCCAATGGTGCAATCTGGCTTGATTTGCCTGGACTCGTTGCCATTGGGGTGCCAACTCCGCATCCAATTTCGGTAAAGTAGCTAGCGCGATCAGGGAGTCATAGAAATAAAAAATAGCTTCGGTAATAGTTTGTACGCCAGCCGCGAGATAGAGCCTGGCTTGAGCTATATCTGCTGAGGCTAGTGCGATATCTCCAATTAGAAATCTCAAAACAGCCTTGTATAGATGGAATTGAAATATTGCCGCTGAATTTTTGGAATCAAATATCTGCCCTTGGCTAGAGGAGAACTCAATCGCATCCGGACTGCCAAGTAGGAAGTGGATGGATTCCCAATAGATAGAACAGTAATTCGCTGCGGTGAATTGGTTATAGTCAAGGAACTGTCGATGGTATGACCGAATCTGGGTTTCCAATTCCGCTAGCGGTTTACCGCACCAGAAGGAATTGATACAAAATCCATTACCGTTATGCCCGACAAATCCAAGATTGCCAGCTTCTAACCCAGCTTGATAGCCTGCTTTAAGAATGGGTAGGGTTTCTCGTAGATGCGCCTGTCGATGGTGTAAAAAGAGTCCAACTATGGCAAAAGTTTCGGATCGCATATTTTTGGCATCGGAGATCGAGGCAAGCCGATAGGCCAGTCTGCCAAACTGACCGGATGTGCTGGCATCCTGGAGAAAGCTGTTGAGAAATAGTCCATAACAAGCATAGCCATAGGCTGAAGCAGTACTATTACCATATCGGATCGATAAATTTACCAATAAGGCAATCAGCGGTGGAAACAGAGGCGAACCAAGCATAAAACAAGCTGGCCCAATCGCGGCAGCAACCTGCATAATTGCTAGCTTTTCACGCTCCACCATTGCTGGAAGGTGAAATAGCTCCTCAATGGTTCGATCGCCGATCGAGGAGTTAATTTCTCGTACTGCCTGCTGAATCTCTTCAGAGCTAGGGGGATTGGGCAACCGAACTCCTAATTCTGTTAGAATTGAGTGGCCGACAGATATTGCTTCTGAAAGCCTATTATGAATCGATAATGCCTGAATTCTGACGAGGTAAACGCCCACTTGCTCTAATGGAGTCCTGGCACGATTGATCGCGGCATCCACCCATCGATTCATCTGGTCAAATTCCCCACACAATAAAGCCACTTCTGCGGCAAGTTCGTGCAGGGCTAAGGCTGTCTCATATTGGCGTTGCCAGGCTGCACTGCCCAGCAAATTTAGCGCGATCGCGGCATATTCGCCCGCCGCTTGATAGGCGATCGCCATTCTGGCTTTGCGGCAAGCCATGAGATTGAGTTTTGCGAGTCGATCGCGATCGATCTGGTCGGTAATCAGAGCAATCCCATGATTCAAATGATTTACGATGACAAAAATTTGCTCCTCTCTGACTTTGGGAGACCAATGTTGTCGCAGTAATTTCCCAATTTTGTAGTGAATGCTCTCTCTTTCTACTTTCGGAATCAGATAATAAGCAGCTTGCTGAATCCGATCGTGCCCAAATTGATAATCCTGAATCAGGAGGTTCTCATCGAGCGGCGATCGCGGCAGCAAAAAACCCCGTTCCATCGCTGTCTTAATATCGACAAAAACTTCCGCATTCATCCGTTCTTCCACCAACGCGATCGTGTCTAGATCGAACTTGGAACCCAAACAGGCCGTAAGGGACAGCACTTTCTGTACGGATGGCGGCAGTTTCTGCAATTGCCCGACCATCATCTCCACCACATTATGCGTGAACCCCATCGCTTCGATCTGGGCTACATCCCAGTGCCATTTTCCTATGGTGCGATCGAATGCCAGTAAATTATCGCTATACAGAGTTTTCAAAAACTCATTCACAAAAAATGGATTCCCCTCAGTCTTGCGCATCACCAATTCAGCCAAACTGCTGACTGCTTGAGTCTCGCTATGTAAAGTCTCAGCCATCAGTTGCTCGACGTGCGACAAGCGCAATGGTGTCAAGTTAATTGTTTCGAGATTGACTCTTTTTTGACGCAGTTGTGCGAGCATGTGGGTGATGGGATGGCTCTCCGATACCTCGCGATCGCGATAGGCAACTATCAGTAATAAAGAGTCGATCTGGCGATCTCCCAGCAAGCGTTCGATCGCATTCAACGTTGCCAAATCCGCCCACTGAAGATCGTCCAGAAAAATCGCCAGTGGACGTTCTGGGCTGCAAAATGCTTGAATAAAATGTTGGAAAGCTAAGTTAAACCGATGTTGCGATTCGCTGGCACCCAAACTGGGAACCTCAGGTTGCACGCCGATGATTAACTCCACTTCGGGGATGACATCAATTATCACCTGCCCGTTCGCGCCTAATGCTGCTAATAAGCGATCGCGCCATTGTTTTAGGATCGCTTCTGTCTCGCCGAGTAGTTGCTTCACCAGGCTGGCAAAAGCATTTACCAAAGCCGAGTAAGGAATATTTCGCTGAAACTGGTCAAATTTCCCACTAATAAAGTAGCCCCGTTTGGCGGTAATTGGCTTGCAAATCTCCTTTACTAGCGCAGATTTACCAATGCCAGCGTAACCAGTAACGACGATCAGCCCCGCTGCTGATGTCACCTGCCCCTGGACAGTAACGCAATTGTCCTCTGGACATGCTACGCGATCGAATGCTGTGAGTAATGCGGCAATTTCCCGTTCGCGGCCATAGAGCTTTTGGGGAATTTGCAAGAGATCGGAGATATCGTTGCAGCCGAGGGTAAAGGGAGCGATCGCTCCCGTCTTTTCCCACTGCCCCAAACATTTTTCTATATCCGTTTGGAGTCCCCTAGAACTCTGATAGCGGTCTTCAGCATTCTTTGCCAGCAGTTTCATGACTATATCTGAGATCGCTTTAGGTATTTTTGTATGAGCCAACAAATGCGGCGGCACAGGTTGTTTGGCAATGTGACAATGTACCAACTCCATGGGATCGCTGCTGGTAAATGGCAACGTACCTGTCAATACCTCGTAGAAGGTAATGCCCAAGGAGTAAAAATCCGTGCGGTAATCTAATGACCGATTCATGCGTCCAGTTTGCTCTGGGGAAAGGTAAGGGAACGTTCCCTCTAGAGCATTTGGGGTACTCGGTGTCGGGTTTTCGCGACTGAGTTGTGTAGAAATGCCTAAGTCGATTAATTTGAGCAGTCCCGTCTTTGGATTAAAAACAAGATTAGCAGGATTGATATCTTTATGTATGATGTTTTGACTGTGCAGTTGCGCTATCCCATCCACAATTTTAAGCGCCAAAGGCAAAAACTCACCTACAGTCAGGCTTTGTTGGCGCTGCTGCAACCACTGGTCGAGCGAAATCCCGCCAAAGTCTTCCACGATCATTACCAGAGTTTTTTGCCACTCTTCTAAGCCGTAGGCTTTGATAATGTTGGGCATTTGCAGTTGATAGGTAAGGCGATACTCCTGTCTGTAACGCCGGATCTGGCTAGGTGTAGGGTGCTCGGCTTTGAGGATTTTCAGAATCAGCGATCGCCCATCTTTGACTCGACGAGCGCGATAGACGCGCGAGTTATCGCCATCATGGATTTGCATTAAGTCTTTAAATTCGGAAAAAGTGTCCATGGCAGGAACGACTATTTAAACTCTTGCTTAAAGAAGTTTTTGAGAGGTGAGGTGATAAATCCCTGGTGGTGCAGTCGATCCAGGCGATCGCCTGAGATAAATGGGAATATCTGGGTACTTGCTGCGAATTGCCTCGATCGCTGGGAGGACGCGATCGATCTCGTCACTGGTACTTACGGCTTCCGCATCGGTACTAACTCCTAAGACTATGATATTGTAAGCTTGATATCCCGTATAAGCATCAACGCAGAAAAACTTGCTATAGCGGTTTTCAGATCGGAGGTGAGCAAGGGGTTTGGAGGCGTTGTCCCCAAGAAGGCGAGGCAGGGCGGTCTTGGGGGTTCCCCGCTAGAGCTACTGCCGCGTTCCACCTCTTCACCCCGTCAATAAAATCCGTTCTCAATTGAAAAACGCCATATCAAAATACTGCCCGGAAACGATGCAGTCAAACTTATTTGAGGGGAGCGAGGAAATTAAAGTAAAAACCAACATCAGCCTTCACGAGTTTTTACCTATTTGTTTGGTATATAGGTTTGATAAATAAAATGGGATTTGCGAGCTAAAAAACGTCGGGCAATTTGCGCAGTTTTTATCGGCTATTTTGACAAAATTAGGACTTACGCATTGAATGCTGAAATTCAAGATCCCCCCTAGCCCCCCTTAAAAAGGGGGAAATCTAAAAGCCCCTTCTTTCTGGGCTTTGCCTTCCCGTAAGGGTAGGGGTTTGGGGGATCTGTTTTGCGTAAGTCCTGAAAATTCACACGTAGGTATTGTCAACCATGGATATAAGTGAACGTCTACAGAAGAGATCCGAGCAATTGCAATTACTCGGTGCCGCGATCGCTCTTTTAGAAAAAATCGATCTGGAGGATATCGTTAAGATTACTGATGGTAGTCGCTTAGGTAAGATTGCCAAACTCTTAAACGAGGTAAAGACAAGCTTGGGAGATATCCAAATAGAGGATCGACTTAATCAAAACCTATTAACGATCGATAAGGCTATGCCAAAATCATCTTCTAAAAGTAGGGAAACAGTCTCCAAGAATGCACTTGTACCCGCTCTAGTAGTTTCGAGGGGAACGGGTAGTAAAAATATCAAATCAGCCAAGCCTCAAGAACCAATACGACAAGTCGCCGTCAGTTCTGCTCAGCAAAACGCTATTATCATGGATTATCTCCAGCAAGTTTTCTCCGATACAGAAACATTTCCCAGCCGCAAAAGCATAAACGAATTTTTTAAGGACTACTTTGAAATCGACTATAACCTCAATAAGAAATCGCGAGTAGAAACTATTAAGAGATTATGCAGGTTGCTCCTCAAAAAGCAGGATAATAGAGTTGTTATTGGCGATATTTTGTTGAAAGCAACTAATTCTAAGCACGGAGCTTTTCTCAAAGCAGACGATACTGTCTTCTTGAATTCCGTCAGAAGATATCCAGGTCGATAACTCCTGTTTATACCAATTCTTCAAAATTGAACTACAGATCGATCTATGTACGGGCGAACGGCTGTTCGCCCCTCCAGCAATCTGTAATTTTATAGCTATAGCCAATAGGCTTAGGACGGGGTGCAGGGGTTCCACACGGCAGTGGCTCTAGCGGGGAACCCCCAAGACTGCCCTGCCTCCCCTGCATGGGGGCGCAGCCCCCACACCCCCTGTCCTAACAGATCTGTCTACGGCTATACTTTAGGGAATTGGTATTACTTGAAGTCCGCGCAGGCGGACTTTGCCTGTGTAGCCGCGACTTCCAGTCGCCAGGCAATATTAGGGATAATTAACGCGGATTTGGTATTACTTCAAGATCGCTACCGATTTCCGGATTTTAGAAATCGGCATTCAAAGGCGATCGCGGGAAGGGGATGACATCGCGAATATTGCCCATGCCGGTGATAAATTGCACGAGGCGCTCGAATCCCAGACCAAATCCCGCGTGAGGCACTGTACCGTAACGCCGCAAATCCAGGTACCACCAGTAATCCTCAGGGTTTAGACCCGCGCTTTTTATGCGGTTTTCCAATACATCAAGCCGCTCTTCGCGTTGAGAGCCGCCGATAATTTCACCGATGCCGGGAGCCAGAACGTCCATCGCTCTGACGGTTTTACCGGACTCGTCAAGGCGCATGTAGAAAGCTTTAATTTCCGTGGGGTAATCCATTACCACCACTGGCTTTTGGAATAACTCCTCTGCCAGGTAGCGCTCGTGCTCGGATTGCATATCTAAGCCCCACTTCACGGGAAACTCAAAGTCCTTATCGCTCTTTTCCAGCAGCTTAATGGCCTCGGTGTAGGAAATGCGCTCGAATTTTTCATCAACAATCTTTTGAGCATTCACCATGACCCGATCGCTGATGCGTTCTTGGAAAAACGCCATATCCTCAGGGCAGGTTTCTAGAACGTAGCTAAAAATATACTTGAGAAAATCCTCCGCCAGGTCAGCGTCGCCTTCTAGATCGCAAAAAGCCATTTCCGGCTCTATCATCCAGAATTCGGCTAAGTGGCGGGAAGTATTGGAATTTTCGGCTCTAAATGTGGGGCCAAAGGTATAAACATTAGAAAATGCCATCGCCATAATTTCCGCTTCCAACTGACCGCTCACAGTTAAAAACGCCGGTTTGCCAAAAAAGTCCTGCTCGTAGTCGATCGGCTTTGATGCTCCTACCAACTTTGCTAGATCGATAGTCGTAACCGCAAACATTTCGCCTGCACCTTCACAGTCGCTGGCCGTAATTACTGGTGTATGTACCCACAGGAAATCTCGTTCCTGGAAAAATTTGTGGATAGCGTAGGAACAGGCATTTCTGACTCGAAACACGGCACCAAACGTATTGGTGCGCGGGCGCAGATGCGCGATCGTGCGTAAAAACTCGAAGGAATGCCGCTTTTTTTGTAATGGATAGGTTTCGGGATCGGCAGCACCGAAAATTTGCACTGACTGCGCCTGCATTTCAATCCGCTGACCTTTACCAGGGGAAGTGACTAAAACCCCCTCTACTCCCACAGCAGCCCCCGTACTAATTTGCTTAATTATCCGTTCGTAGTCTGGTATATCTTGGGAAACAACTACCTGAAGCCCTTGCAAGCAAGATCCATCATTTATTTCTAAGAAGGTAAGACCTTTTGCCTCTCGCTTTGTCCTTACCCAACCTTGCACGGTAGCTAATGATTCCGGTTGACCATCTCGCAGCAAGTTAACGATTCTAGTTGCACTCATCTCTAGCAGCACGCATGGAACGATTACCTGCGATTATATAGCTTTCAGCGGCCAGCTTTCAGCGGTCAGCTTTTGTAAAATTTATTGTGGCATTATTTCAACACCATTGAATATCCCCCCTTGGACGCTAGCATGAGGTAATTAACTAATCCTCAGCTACCGCTTAGCTATAAGGCTAGATCCGAAACTAGTATTAATATGATGTTGCTATATCGCGGATTAGTGGTAAGCGATCGCTAATATAGTTAGTCAGATCGCGCGCTTGATTGCGATCCAGGCTGGATTTTTGTTGCACCTGCTCGATCAACCAATGCAATAAGCCATCATCATCCATACGCATAAGCTGGGATGGGTGAGCCTGATGAACCAGATCCCAAAACAGTCGCATTAGCGAAGGTGTCATAGAATTGCATTCCTTAAGAAATTATGAACTTTTTATAGTTTAAATTACTGGTATGGTACCGATGTTAAAAATCACACAAAACGAAACAATTTTCACCTTCCTATAGGGTGATTGCTACGGCATCCATACATAGCTTTACATTCCTACAATAATTGTTGCTGTAAAAATCCATTGACGTAGGCAGGTTGTGTTCGGGCGCTCAGTAATAAGCGAAAACTTGTAGCTAAACCTGCCCGTACATAAAGTCCATCAGTGAAAAATTTACAGGTTGCAATAATTTGGTACGTCTTTTGTAGAACCTAACTGAGTTTTTTCTCTCCCATAAAAATATGCCAAGACAAGTTGAAATGCTACCCGATCGCTCCGCTATAGTTGCGAGAGCTTTAGAAATCGTTGTAAAAGCCTGCGAACGAGCAATCTCGGAGCGCGGTAAATTTACGATTGCCGCAGCAGGTGGCAGTACGCCTAAACCCCTCTACGAAGCCTTGGCAACTCAACCGCTCGATTGGCATAAGGTACACGTGTTTTGGGGAGATGAACGTTACGTTCCAGTTAGCGATCCCCAGAGTAATGAAGGAATGACGCGCAAAGCATGGCTCGATCGCGTATCGATCCCACCAGAGAATATTCATGCCATGCCGACTGATGCAGCCGATCCAGCGATCGCCGCTCAAGTCTATGAATCGCACCTACAGGAATTTTTTGGGGTTAAGCCAGGTGAGTTTCCCAAGTTAGATCTGATTTTGTTGGGGATCGGTGATGATGGGCATACGGCTTCCCTATTTCCAGGCACGCCAGCGTTGAACGAGCGCGATAGAGCGATCGCCGTTGGCCAAAAAGATAGCCAGCCCAGACTGACCTTTACCGCCCCATTGATCGATCGGGCCGATCTGATTTTGTTTTTAGTGGATGGTATTGGTAAAGCCAACGCAGTTAAGGCAATTATGGCCGATCGCGGCGATGCCAACACCTACCCCGCCCGCCTCATTCAAGGTAATGCTATCTGGCTGATCGATAAAACCGCTGGCAGTGCGATCGCAGCGCAATGAGAGGCTTAGATAAGCGGGGGAAAGATTAATCGGACTTATTGGGATTATTAACTAAGACTGTCTGCTGAAGTTAAACGTGGGATCGACTTTCTTAGGACTCGCTGCTTCTTCAGTTTCATCATAGATGGTAAGTTTATCTGGCTTGCAGCGCCTGGTAACTAGACCGACCACGATTGCACCTTCAGCCTCTAAATCCTCTTTATACCCAGGTATAGCCGCTTCAGCTTCTGGAAAACTAGAGAATGGTCCAAAGTAGTAGGTACAGCGAGGTGACTCGGTAACTACTTCTATCCAGACAGCGATTCCAAGTTGCTCTAATAATAATGCGAACATATCCTTAACGTTATCAGCTAAGCCCATATACATCACAGAGTACCTTTGTTTCTGTCTTGGACATTTGACGATTGTGTACTTTTATATAGATTACAGTAAGTTAATGCTACAAACTGTTCAAACTCAACGTATTTATCCACCTCTGTCGGCAAATCTCATACAAAGCCATCCCAGTCGCTACTGAGGCGTTCAAGCAATTCACTTGACCCTCTAAAGGGATCGAAACCAGGACATCGCAGGCACGCTGAGTCAGCATGCCCAATCCCTCGTCTTCCGAGCCAACTACTAGTGCGATCGATCCCGAAAATTTAGTCTTATAGATAGGTTCTCCCTGCTCGCTGGAAGTGCCATAAATCCAAAAGCCATGTTCTTTTAGCTTTTCCAAAGCACGGTTGAGGTTAACCACCCTCGCTACTGGTAACGTTTCTAAAGCACCGGCTGCAACCTTGGCAACAGTGGAGGTTACTCCCACTGCGCGTCTTTGCGGAATCACGATCCCCTGTGCCCCCAAAGCTTCAGCAGAGCGGATAATCGCGCCTAAATTATGGGGATCGGTAATACTATCGGCAACTACGATTATGGGTTGGCTGGTTTGCGCCAGTGCTTTCGCAATCAAGTCATCAAGATCTAGATATGCATAGGCAGCAACTTGAGCCACGATGCCCTGGTGTTTGGCATGATTGCTAATTTGATTGAGACGTTTGATATCCACTTCATCGACTACTGCCCCTGCTGCTTTAGCAGCGTCGATTAATGGGAGAAAGTCTGGGGCATAACGCATCTTTGGGGTTACCCAAATGCGGTTTAGCGATCGCAAGCCCAAAAGGGCAGCCTGCACGGCATGACGACCGTAAACCAAATCGGGATCGCTTTCAGTATCGGCTGGTTCGCCAAAATTGCGGGCAGCGTTGTTAGTGAAATCGTCAGTCGCACGAGTCCGATCTAAAGTTCGGGCATGACCTTGCCCCGCATAGACAGAACCTCGACGTTCAGACGAATAGCGAGAATTGCGAGACTCACGTCGTTGGTACGATCTATCCTCTCTGCGCCCTAAGGATTCTTGAGGGTCAAGTCGGGCTTCAAAAGAGTCCTGTCGCTCGACAGATTCCCTACGGTTAACCGTGACGATCCGACGCTGAGAACTGTTACGCCCAGGTCGATCGTCACTGCGATCGGATGGTTCTGTCGCTAGTTTAGGTCGTGGCAGCGGCTTTGATGCGCCTGCTTGTTTAATTATTGGCTTGGTACTCTGGCTTCTGCGTTTGGGGTTACCTGGCTTGGGCAGTTCGATACCACTTTTTCGTTCGGGCTTACCCTTAGCAGGTTTATCTCTAAATTTCATGATTCGGTTTATTGGAGGATTTGAGCGAGGCGATCGGGGTTAGTTAAATAAAGGTAGCCGACCAGTGCCTCAAATCCTGTGGCTTTTTGATAAATATTAGGATCTAAATGACGCGAAGCTGAACCAGCCGCATTACGCCCTCTACGCACTAAGTCGTATTCATCAGCAGTTAACTCCAGACTATCGAGCTGTTCTGCCTGACTCTCGGCTCTGACATGCGACACTACTAATTTATGATAACTGTTAGCAGTTCGTGGTGGTTGTAAATACTTAAGACGAATATGTAGTTCGTACACAGCATCGCCGAGATAGGCAAGCGATGCCACTGGTATTTCCGCAAGGCGATCGACATCTGGGTGAAATATTGACATCAGCTCAAGAAGACCTTCCTACCACAAAGCCAGCTATATATATCAATCACAAATAATTCGTGAAAAAGGTGGTGTGGGGTTGTGCCCCCACGCAGAGGTTTTACCCCTGCACCCCGTTCGTAAACGATTTAGGATCGCCATATCAATCACAAATAATTCGTGAAAAAGGTGGTGTGGGGGCTGTGCCCCCCACGCAGGGGTTTTACCCCTGCACCCCGTTCGCAAACGATTTAGGATCGCTATATCCTTAATGAAATAATTGAAGCGGTTGCATTTGCTAAACATAAGTAGCCTGGGTAGAAGCTTTTATGCTAGGGGGAATCGCAATTACGGGCTACTTGTGTTTATTGGCAGCATTATTTACTTATTGGCAATATTATTTAGGGCACTTTCAACTGATGGCTGCAGTGAGAGGAATTGCTCTAACCTAACTAATTTTACAGTTTGGGTAACGCGAGGGTTGCTAATAATCTGTAGCGTACCGCCGAGACCTTGAGTCTTTTTAGCCATCTGCACGAGGACACCTAGCCCGGAGCTATCGACAAAATCGATCGCCGATAAGTCTAGAATGATATTCGCAGGGCCGTCGTCAATGCATTTACCGATCACCTTGCGAAACGCAGGCTCTGAAAATGCATCTAGTAGACCAGTGAGGCGAAATATTTGATAATTTTCCTTGACTTCGCGACCGCCTCTTAAACTCACAGTCAGGGTTAGCTGTTCAGGAATAGTGACCTCCTAAGGACGACAACCTCAATTTGCGGGTATATTGTATTTGCTTTCTATGCACTTGTCCAGCCAGTTAAACCATTCCATGCTATCAATCAGGGAAATTCACCAACAATTAACTAATCGCGATCGCTCGGCTACAGAAATTACGCAGGAGTTCCTAGATCGTATTGCAGTCCTAGAGCCGTCTTTGCACAGCTTCATTACCGTGACATCTGAGTTTGCGATCGCCCAAGCTAAGCAGGTCGATAGCCAGATCGCGGCGAATGCAGAGTTACCTATGCTAGCAGGTGTACCCGTTGGGATCAAGGACAATATGTGCGTGCCGGGAATTCCTACAACCTGTGGTTCCCGGATCCTCAAGCATTTTACGCCGCCCTACATGTCCACCGTAACCAAAAAACTTTTTGGCGCTGGTGCGGTCATGGTTGGTAAAACCAACCTGGACGAATTTGCTATGGGCAGCTCTACGGAAAATTCTGCCTTTCATCTCACGGCAAATCCTTGGGATCTCAAGTGCGTACCTGGTGGTTCGTCGGGTGGTTCAGCAGCAGCAGTTGCTAGCGGGGAATGCGCGGTTGCCACTGGCTCGGATACTGGTGGTTCTATTCGTCAACCTGCTTCATTTTGCGGTGTGGTCGGCCTCAAGCCCACCTATGGTTTGATCTCGCGATTTGGTCTAGTAGCATTTGCTTCGTCGCTCGACCAGATCGGGCCGTTTGCCCGCACGGTTGAGGATGCTGCCATCTTACTAGAAGCAATGGCGGGTTACGATCCTAACGACTCAACCAGTCTCAAGGTCGAGATTCCTAAATATTCCGAACTACTAACTCCAGATCTAACCCAATCTCTGGCTGGTAAAAAGGTGGGCGTGATTGCCGAAACCTTTGGCGAAGGTTTAGATGGGGAAGTAGAGGCGGCGGTCAGGGCGGCGATCGCCCACCTGGAGGACATGGGTGCCGAGATCCACGAAATTTCATGCCCTCGTTTCCGCTATGGCTTACCCACCTACTACATCATCGCGCCTTCGGAAGCATCCGCTAATCTGGCTCGCTACGATGGCGTTAAGTACGGCTTGCGCGATGCCGATGCCGAGAACCTGATTAGCATGTACTCGCAAACACGGGAGGCTGGATTTGGTGCCGAGGTAAAGCGCCGCATCATGATTGGCACCTATGTTTTGTCGGCGGGTTATTACGATGCCTACTACCTCAAAGCTCAAAAAGTCCGCACATTGATCAAAGATGACTTTGACAAAGCATTTGCCCAAGTTGACGTACTGGTCAGCCCCACCGCTCCCGTCACCGCATTTAAAGCAGGCAGTAAAACCGCCGATCCGCTCAGCATGTACCTCACCGACCTGATGACAATTCCAGTTAACTTAGCAGGACTACCTGGTTTGAGCTTACCCTGTGGATTTGACAGTAAAGGTATGCCGATCGGCCTCCAGGCGATCGCTAATGTCTTGCGGGAAGACGTGTTGCTCCAGGTTGCCTATGCCTACGAGCAGTCAACCGAGTGGCACAAAAAACAACCCACTGGAATTGGGAATTAGCAATCAGTCCTTGGAAGTCCAGACCACAGCGAAAGATACTGCAAGCTATGCGGCAGTGCTTTTCGATCTGAATTGAAAAACGCTATAGCAGATCGCCTAAAAAAAGGGGATATGTTAGGGTCAGTTTGCCTACAAAATAAGCGGTCTTGGTTGGTCAATTACGTAACCTTGGGCATGGTTGACCCCCAGGGCACTAATTTTTTGCAGAATCGCTTTACTGGAGACAAACTCGGCAATAGTCTGGATGCCCATTTCTTGAGCAATGCGATTGATTGATGCCACGATCGCTTCTGCAACCGAATCTTTGATAATGTCTTTCACAAAGCTCCCATCAATTTTCAAGTAGTCGATCGGTAAGGACTTCAAATACGCAAAAGATGACATGCCACTACCAAAATCATCCAGGGAAAACTGACATCCCATGTTCCTGAGCGCGTGCATCAATTGTATTGCTCGATTCAGATTTGAAATCGCTACGGTTTCAGTGATTTCAAAGCAAATTATTTTAGGCGGGATTTTATATATGTCAAATTGTTCGCGCACAAAATCTATAAATCCAATTTCGTTAATGCTAGCCCCTGAAAGATTGATAGAGTATTGGGATGATAGCTTATCGGTTTGACTGTTCATCCCTGACCTGAAATGACGCGCTAACATGCCGAACAAGGTGCGAATCACCCAGCGATCGATCGCTGGCATCAGTTTGAAACGTTCAGCCGTAGGAATAAACTTCATGGGGGATACTATTGTCCCATCCTCATCAATCATACGCAGTAAAATCTCATAGTGATTTTGTGGCAATGAAGTAGATGGAGCAGTACGCTCTTTACAATCTGGGCTTTGATTAAGACAAACAATGCTCTGGTAGTAGAGGCGAAAGCCATTTTCCGCCAAAGCCCGATTAATCTTTGGCAACCATTGCATCTGTTGCCGTTGTCTGACTAACTCCCGATCGTCAGGCTTGTAGAAGCGAATTTGATTCCAACCAGCTTCCTTGGCAGCATAGCAAGCGGCATCGGCAGTACCCATAATGCTGGCTACATCCAGACTATTGGCGGAAATCTCCACTAAGCCAATGCTAACTCCGATGTTGAAGGTTTTATTGTCCCAAACAAATCCAAACTCCTGGATAATCTGTCGAATTTCTTCGGCAAGGTGTTGAGCTTTTTCAGTCGGACAATCATAGAAAATAATACCAAACTCATCTCCGCCAATCCGTGCGAGCGTATCGGCTTTACGCATTGTTGTCTGCATCAAGGCTGCAACCTGACACAAAAGTTCATCGCCCGCTAAGTGCCCGCAGGTGTCATTAACCACTTTAAAGCGATCGAGATCCAGGTAGGCCAGTACGTGCTGTTTATCCTGGGTTTTGGCGATCGCTAGCGCCTGCCGCAAACAGCGTTCGAATTCCCGCCGATTAACCAAATTGGTGAGAGCATCGTGGCTTGCCTCCCATGACAGCAGATTCTCCATGGCACGCTCGCTAGTGACATCTCGAAATACTAAAACTGCACCAATTACCTCTCCTTCTTTAGTTAGAATGGGAGCAGCGGAATCATCAATTGCGAATTCTTGACCATCACTACCGATCAAGACTGCATTACTAGCTAGCTCTACAACGCGAGCTTCACGCAGTGCTGCTTCCACTGGGCTGGCTAAAGGCTCGCCGGTATGTCCGTCTACAATAGAAAATACTTCGGAAAGCGGGAGACCTTTGGCTTTATCATTTGTCCAGCCGGTAAGCTGTTCGGCAATCGGGTTGAGTTGTTCTACCTCACCTTTCGCATTTGTTGCGATCACTGCATCGCCGATTGAGTAGAGCGTAATTTCAGCCAGTTCTTTAGCTTGAAAAAGATTTTGTTGACTTTGCTTGAGCGCGCTGAGATAATGCTCCAGCCTGCGTAGTAAAGAAAGGGCAACTCCCCCAAATACCGAACCAAATACCAACCCTACTATCAACAGCGATATCAATAAATATAGCAAATTTGCTAGCCCCTGCTTATAGATATCTCTGGGTATATCTACCCGCAGAATCAAAGCTGGTTTGCCATAGATATCATTGACGATCGCATACCCACCAATCTCATCGTTACTGAGCGGGCTGACAAATTTAGTTCGATCCTGGCTTAGTGAAATCCGTGCGACTTGGAAATCGAGGGGCAACTGCGGATCGTCAAATTGCTTAACTGTCACAGATAGGTTAGTAGTGGCAGCTAAGTGCGAGACCTCACTGGCATCGAGGTAACGGGCAAAGATTAAAGTACCGCGACTTGGGCCTTTTGCCTCACTAGTAAGAATCTCCCTCGATACAAGTAGCAAGGGACTTTCCGGCAACATTAAAATCCCTAATGCTCTGATATTGCTGTTTGGCGCAACTGGTCTGAGGAGTGCATTGGGCTTGAGCTGCGATCGCAAGCTTTCAGGGATATCAATGCTCTTGGATTGGATGCGATCGAAACCTTGACCGGCAATCAGGCGATTGGCAGGATCGACAAATAGGATAAAGTTAAGCTTCAACGATAAGAAAGCCTGGGCATGAATGTTTGACTTGACAAAATTAGGATTTTTATCCTGCATAAAATTGTAGGCATCATCCCAGTTTGCCCAGTCACCACTTTTGCTATTAAGAGTAGCGGTTTCGTTGGAGACAGCCTGTAGCAAGCGCTCCACATTTTGGCGTACATCGCGTTGTTCGAGTTGGCTGCTACTTTCGAGGATAATATTTAGCGCGATTCCATATAGCAAACCTATTGGACCGATCAGGGTAAAGAAGATAATCAGTAGAATTTGTTTGCGAAAAATCATGGAACTTGATTATAGTTCGTTGTAAATGAACCTCACTTTCATCATTACTTCTATACCACTACCCATTTTTGATGAGAGGGGGGATAGGAAGGAGAGATTAGTTGCAGAGCTTTTAAATTCATATCACCTAGGTGAGATTATACCCATCTATAACATTAAGTTAAGGGATCTTGGGATATTTTTTAACTAACTAGCAATTTGAACAGCAAACACGAGAGATCGAACGGGGTGCAGGGGTTCCACCTCTGCGTGGGGGCAACGCCCCCATCCGTAAACCACAACAATTTAAATTGGTATAAGGAGATTTCTGGCAAGGGAAATACCCGTAGGGGCAGCGCTCCTGTGCTTGCCCTCAACCAATCGGGGCGATCGCAGATTGCCCCTACAATTATCGGTATGTTTTTTCATGGCAATCTCCTATACCAAATCCTGGTTTGCTGTCCCCTTTTCTTGGAGTTTGCGCAGGCTGACTTTGTTGGTGTAGCTGCAACTTCCAGTCGCCAGGCAATCTTAGGGCTAATTAATGCAGATTTGGTATAACCTCCTAAAACAAACATTGCCCAACCTATTAGATAGGTTGGGCTAATATCAAAAACTTATAAGGAATTAACTAACCTTCTTTATTGATGAAGGGCAACAGAGCAATTGTCCGAGCTTGCTTGATTGCAATCGTTAATTGCCTTTGCTGCTTTGCGGTTAGACCCGTAATGCGGCGAGGTAGAATTTTACCTCGCTCGGTAATAAACTTGCGCAGTAGATCGACATCCTTATAGTCAATCGGTTCAGTGGGTTTGATCGGGGAAAGGCGCTTGCGATAAAAAGCCATAGTAATTACTTAATTTCTTTGTGAACTGTGTGGCGGTTGCAGTGGGGACAGAACTTCTTCAGTTCTAGCCTGGAGGTGGTGTTACGACGATTTTTGGTAGTCGTGTAGCGAGAAACACCGGGCGATCGCTTATCGATATTAGTGCGACACTCGGTGCATTCCAAAGTAATAATGATGCGAACGCCTTTTGCCATTGGTTTTATTTGAAAGCACGGTCTAACATTATGACATAGTTAATGAACTTTACGCTAGTCAAAAACGCGGTTTTCGTGACTTTTTCTTTTTGTTGGGGCGGCGCGAGTTCTGCGGAGCTTCAAATCGCGGTTCCGAGCGCTGCCAGTCGCGATCGTCGTCGGTGTAAGGGTCTTCGTTGTAGTTTGCCTTGTAGCGATCGATGCCTCGATTATTTACTCTGTTTTCCCGATTGCTCTGCGTGTAAGGCTCTTCATCCCAATCGTCCCAATCATCAAATCGATCCTGTCGCTCTTGGCGTGGCGATCGCCCGTAATTTTGGTCGTAACGATCCTGCCCATAACGGTTCCGCGCACTGCGATTTTGGCTTTGCTGCTGGTCGGGATCCTCGTCGTAGCGATCGTCATAGGGTTGACGATAATTTCTTTCTCCCCAGCCATCATCGCTGCCATACTCATCAAAATCGTCAAATTCGTCGTAGTCCTGACTGTAGCCTCGATCGTAGCCCTGGGTGTAACCCATGCGACGATCTCTACTACTTTGGTAAGCTTTGCTGGCACTGCGGCTAGCTTGACCGAATAGTTTGGTGACTTTTTGGTCGAGTTGTAATCCTTTACGGCAGGCAATCACGATCGTGCCAGCGAGGCGATCGTGCAATGTTTGCATCTTTTCGGAGTCAGCCAGGGCAATGACACCATCGGCAACGATCGGAATCAGCGCAAACAGGCCGATCGTATTGGTGAGGCCGCCATAGCTAAATCCAGCCAGTACAAAAGCCATCCCCAAGTAGATTACAGATTCGCGTTTCAGCAATTCCAGCACGCCCGCAGTTTTGCCATAGGTCATATCTACAACCCTAATGCTCAGCAACCACCGACCCAGGCTTTGCCCCTGATTCTTGCCTGCAACGATCACGCGGTTAATTAGCCAGGCTATCCCAAAAATTATCAAGCCCAAGCCAGAATTACCTAACCCCAAAAGTGCCTCAATTAATTGCCCCAAGAACGCACAGGCAATAAAATCCACAAACAGAGCGGCATTACGTTGAGCTAGACGTGCGAGGGCAAGTCGAGAATATGCAGGTTCGTAATCCATCATAAAAAGATGTGCTGGGCGATTGTTAAAATACTTTAAAGGCGTTTGGCATACTTGGCGCAACTCCCCTGATTGTAAACCATTGCTTCGATGCCAATACTATAGTTACGACCATATTCAGATCTATTAGTACAAGGGGGTGTGGGGGCTGCGCCCCCACGCAGGGGAGGCAGGGCGGTCTTGGGGGTTTCCCCCTAGAGCCACTGCCGTGTTCCACCCCTGCACCCCATCCTAAGCCTGTTGGCTATGGCTATATATGTCTAAAAAGCAAAAGTTCCCCTATCTAGTCGGCTCCAAATGGACGGCTTTACAAGAAACATTTGGTTGGCGGCATTTTGTGGTAACCAATCGCAAAAATGAGGGCAGTTTAGTTTTTGCAGAAATGAAAGCCGCCTGCGATCGCTCGGTGAGATTCTGGCTAAATGCCAAAGCCTTGCGGGATAGATCGTTATGGTTACCTGGCTGGAAAGCCCTGGACGAACGGTTGCCCGTCATTGCTGAAGACGATTAGGCTGGCAGGGTACCGCTGCGATCCGTGCTTAACTGTTGCAGTTTCGTGGCAAGACGGAATCCCAAGGCGATCGCAATAATCGCCTGCACGACAATCCCCACGACTAAATTTGCTTCAGAGGCTGCACCTGATGGATACACTGGAAGCCCGAGGATAATCCACAGTAGCGGCACGCGCTCGGGCGTAAGCGACAACAGACTCAAAAAGATAGGGGGTAAGATCGTAATACTGACAATCGTTCCCCATGCCCACACGACAGGACGCTGGATTTTTAAAGACAAGATTAACTGCACGATCGTGGCATAGACGAGCATCGTCGTGGAAAAAAGTACTAGCGCGAGGATTCCTTTCAGTTTGTAAGTGCTGTCGTTCCACAGACTTACCCAAGGGATGAGTAGAGCATTGGCGATAATGAGATTCACCGCGATCGCGATCGGAGCGGGGCTTTTATCTGCCCAGATCAAATCTCGTACCAAACCTCCTCTCTGCAAACCATAACGTACCCAGTCCAGAAGTGCTTGTCTCTGAGTTGACAGGGACGCAATCAAAATGAGAAAACAGATGAAATTAAAAACATAGAGTCCCCCAAATTGAGCGAGGTAGATTAGCCGATCGGGGGGATTGCCGGAATATAAGCAAAAACCCAGACAGAAAACTTCTAAGAAGGCAACGGTGTAATAGCTTTGTTTTTTGCCGATCGCGGTTGCACTTGGACTATTAAAGCGTCGTTTGACTAATTGCCAAACCCCATAGGTACCGATACCAAGGACAGCCAGGGTAAAGATATGAGATGTGAAAGGATTTTCGGCTAGCTGGAGATAAAACCACTGAAAATCTGGGATGGAGTTAATTGCGAAAACGGTTCTAGAGAAAGAACTCCAGGTCGTACTTAAATTCCAAAACATGTAAATATTGGTAAGCCAAAGCGTAACAAACGCCAACAGGATAGGCCCGCTAGATATACGCCCCGCAATCAGGATGCGATCGCCGCTCCAAAGCGCCTGGAGCACTGCGGCGCTAAACAGAAATATGCCCGTCGCTAGCAATAGCACGTAATAACTGACTAGAAAGCCAATAGGCGTGCCTGCATTAATGGCAGCGACAACATGTAGAGGTACGATCAGTGCTACACCTAAATACGACAAGATCGGTACGCCTAAGAGTTTGCCGACCAGAATGCTGAAACAGGAACGAGGACTGAGGCGGATAAAATTGAGCGTGCCGCGCCTTTCCTCTTGGGTGAGGTCGGCCACGAGCGCATAGACTCCGGCAGCAAAAAAGATAAAAGGCAAAAGCCAGGCAATAAAGCGAAATTGGTCTTGCCACCAGATCGGCCAGTTAACCGTGCAGGGTGTTGCCGTATCCAAACAATACCGCGAATACCTCTGCCCTTCTCTAGGTAAAGATTGCCAAAAAGAGAGGATAAATAGGAGTTGAAAAACAACCGAGCCAGCTACAGTAACTGCGACGCTACGAAACTTTAGCCTACCTTTCAGTTCTCTCAACAGTTGCGGATTCCAGTCACCGATTTGATTTAGTAGTTGATTCATAGTTCATGATTTGTGGTTCGACATAGGCGGGGGATATCGCAGGGGTTTAGCATTTGTCTGTCAATCTCCACATCAAACCCAAGCATCCCTTACAAATGCTAAACCCTTACGGGGCGGTTGGGCGTTCGGCGTTAGGGGTTGTGTTGTGTTTTCGTTTTTTGTCATTTAGATTTTAGGGATTGATTGTAAATATCTCTTTCTCTATCAACAACCGACAATCAGCCAATTTAAGTTGTTTGTTTGTAGCCGAGCTTGAGGAAGATTGCTTCCAGGCTTTCCTGGGTGCGACGAAATTCGGTAATGGGAACGCCTGATTCAATTAGCGATCGCAATAAGGCAGCACATGCTTCCAAATCGCCAGTGAAATCGATCCTAACTCCGTTAATGCCATCTAAAACCTCGCAGTTCGCAACGTGGGGTTGCGATCGCAGAGCAGATTCTAAAATTGATGCTTTATCCAAGGATGAGATGACAATCTGTTGCCGCCCCTGTCGTTCGTACAGATCGTGCAGGCGAGAGCTTTCTACCATGCGTCCCAACTCCATAATGCCAATGGAGCTACACATCTCTGCGAGGTCGCTCAGGATGTGGGATGAGATCAGAATGGTCATGCCCTCAGCCTGAAGACCTTTGATAATATTGCGAAACTCAACGCGGGCGATCGGGTCTAAGCCTGAAACTGGCTCGTCGAGTAGTAATAAGGTGGGCGAGTGGATAATCGTTCGTGCCAGGCTGAGGCGTTGTTTCATGCCCCGCGATAGGGTGGCGATGAGACTGTCGCGCTTATTGCCCAGGCTAACCAACTCGATGACTTGATGTAAGCGCTGGATGCGATGCGTTCCTTGCAGGTGATACAGCCGCGCAAAATAGTCGAGGTAGTCCCAGACCGTTAGATCGTCGTAAAGAGGAAAATCATCTGGTAAAAAGCCGAGCTTGCGTTTGAGATGTGGGTTAGCTTCTCCCCGCAAGAAGCGCTCCCCACCAATGTAAATTTCGCCATTAGTCGGTTCCTCAGCGGCGGCTAACATCCGAATCAAAGTCGTTTTACCCGCACCGTTCGGCCCGATTAGACCGTAGACTTCACCGTTGGCGATATTTAAAGTAACATTATTAACAGCGGTCTGTTGCTCGAATTGTTTGGTCAGACCGCTCGTCCGCACCGCTAGTTCTTCTGTTGCCATATAGGTTATCCCAGTGTTTTAGCTCCCATGCCAGCCAAAATTCAGTATAAGGTGAGTAACTAACATAACGCAGGAGCCATAAGTATTCTAGTTTCTATTGTTCTACCTTGTTTTAACGAGTTGCGTCACGGTTACCTGGAACGCATTTTGCTTAATCTCCAGAATCAAAAAGGGGATAAGGAAATTATTTTTGCAATCGGGTCTAGCAGCGATCGCACCGAGGAAACCATCCGCCATGCTCGCCCGCAACTGGAACAGACTGGTGTAGTAAAGATTCTGCAATCCAATGCCACCAATCGCGCTCAGCGACTCAATTGCGGCATTGCTGCCAGTACGGGTGCAGTCGTGCTATTGCACCATCCTGCCACCTTACTACCTGAGGGCAATGCCTTGGTAAATTTGCAAACAGCAATGGCTCAGTCACAAAGCCTGTGGGGCGGCTTTCACCATCGCTTCGATCTGGAGCACTGGTTATTGGACTTCACATCCTGGTACTCCAACCACATCCGCACCAAACGCAGGGGAATCGTGTATTTAGATCACTGCATCTTTGCCGATCGCAAATTACTCAATCGGGTAGGTAACGTCCCCGATCGCGATATTTTTGAGGATACGATACTGAGCGATCGCCTGCGACAGTTTGGAATGCCCGTCCTGGCAAAAGGTTATGTCACCACTTCAGCCAGGCGATTTCGACAAAGAGGTATTTACAAGCAAGCACTTTTAAATCAAATCCTCAAACTTGGTTATTATTGCGGCATAGATCCTAAATCAATGAATAAGCTTTACGAGCGCAAAGTAGCGATTAACAACGACTACGATGACTGAAATGGTTGTTTCAGGACATTTCTCATAAATAAAATGCCTGTAAGGGCAGGTTTTGCAGTCAATCTACGCCTATAACCATTATATTTGGGATAAACCTGCCCCTACCCCAGGGGATATATTTTCTCTTAGAAATCTTCTGAATCCATGTCTGGCAAAAGTCCTCACAAGTTTCTCAAGTTTCCGACTTAAAGTAGGAGGTAAGGCTCTAGATCTATTATGTTGGGTATGACTTAGACATGACACAGAATCGCTATCGCTGGGATCGCGCTTATCCAGAGCCTCAAATACCTCCTGGTGTTGTGTTTCACGTTCGCGGCATTACCAAAGTTTATCGAATGGGCGAAGTCGAAGTTCATGCTTTGCGATCGCTAGACCTCGATCTCTACGAAGGCGAATTTATGGTGTTGTTGGGGCCGTCGGGCAGCGGCAAATCGACTCTGCTTAATATTTTGGGCGGACTCGATATCCCCACTAGCGGGCAAATTTGGTTTCGCCAGCACGATCTGACCCACGCCAGCGATATCGAGCTGACACGCTTCCGTCGCAATTGTGTGGGCTTCATTTTTCAGTTCTACAATCTGATTCCCAGTCTCACTGCCCGCGAAAACGTGGCGCTGGTGACGGATATTGTTGCCAATCCCATGCCTCCAGAAGCTGCCCTAGAGATTGTGGGATTGGGCGATCGCCTCGATCGTTTTCCGGCGCAGCTATCGGGTGGCGAGCAACAACGGGTGGCGATCGCCCGCGCCATTGCCAAGCGTCCAGAAGTGTTGCTGTGCGACGAGCCTACGGGCGCGCTGGATTACACCACTGGCAAATTAGTTTTGGAAGCGCTAGCGCAGGTAAATCAAGAATTGGGAACGACGACTGCCGTGATTACTCACAATGCGGGCATTGCTGCCATGGCCGATCGGGTGGTAACGATGCGCAGCGGTGAAATTATCCGCATTCAGCGCAATGCCCAAAAAGTGTCGCCTGCAGAATTGGAGTGGTAAACAGCAGGGGTTATGAAGGCGATCGATCGCAAACTAATCCGAGAGTTAATGCAGTTGCGCGGGCAAGCGCTGGCGATCGCACTGGTAGTGGCTTGTGGCATTGCCAGTTTTGTCTCGATGTTAAGTGCCTATGAGTCTCTGAAATTATCCCAAGCAACTTACTACGAACAGTATCGATTTGCCCAAGTGTTCGTGCAATTGAAGCGATCGCCGGAGTCATTGAGAACGCAAATTGAGGCAATCCCAGGGGTATCTCAAGTCCAAACGCGCGTGGTTGCAGATGTCAATTTGGATATTCCCGGACGAGGCGAACCATCGACCGGGAGGTTGATTGCAATTCCCGACCGCCAACAACCGATGTTGAACGATCTCTACATTCGGCAGGGACGTTATATTCAGAGCGATCGCCGCGATGAAGTACTGGTACACGAAAACTTTGCTAAGGCGCATAACTTGCAGTTAGGAGATACAATCGGAGCCATAATTAACGGACGGTGGCAAACATTGCGAATTGTCGGGATCGCCTTGTCACCGGAATATGTCTACGCCATTCAGGGAACGGGCGACATGTTCCCAGATAATCAGCGCTTTGGCATTCTCTGGATGGGGCGCAAAGCACTGGGAACGGCGTTTAATCTCGACGGAGCATTTAACGATGTCACGCTGTCTCTGATGCCGAACGCGATCGAAGCCGATGTAATTTTCCATTTGGATCGCCTGTTGAAACAGTATGGAGGATTAGGGGCTTATGGCAGAAAAGACCAGCTTTCCAATCGCTTCCTTTCCGAAGAAATTACGCAACTGCAAGGAACTGCCACCTTTGTGCCTTCAATTTTCCTTGGCATTGCCGCCTTTCTGTTACATATTCTCCTGTCTCGTCTGATTAGCACGCAGCGCGATCGCATTGCGGTGCTCAAAGCCTTTGGCTACAGTAACTGGGCGATCGCCTGGCATTATTTGAAATTTCTGCTGGCGATCGTCTCGGTCGGAGCGCTGCTCGGCACTGCCCTGGGTTTGTGGTTTGGTGCGGCAGTGACGCATAACTATGCCCGATTTTTCTCGTTTCCAGTTCTCCGCTATGCCGCAGGTTTCGGTATCGTAGTCGGTGCCATTTTCATCAGTGGCGGTTCCGCATGCCTGGGCGCGCTCGCAGCAGTCCGCAAAGCTGTCTCCCTGCCACCGGCGGAAGCGATGCGTCCCGAACCTCCAGCTCGGTTTCAACCGACGCTCGTGGAACGCTGGGGCTTTCAGCACGTCTTCTCTCCTGTGGGGCGAATTATTCTTCGCAATCTGGAACGGAAGCCGATCCAATCTGCCTTAACTACGCTGGGCATTGCTCTGGCGATCGCCATGCTGGTGGTCGGTCGCTATTTCACCGATGCCATGCAAACTATGATCGACATGCAGTTTCGCCAGATCCAACGTGAAGACGTAACGATCGTATTTAACGAACCGCGTCCAGCGCGAGCGCAATACGACGTGACTCATTTGCCTGGAGTTTTGCAAGCCGAACTGTTTCGGATGGTGCCGGTGCGCCTCCAGTTCGAACATCGCACCTATCGTACTGCATTAACCGGACTGGATGCCCAGGGCGAGCTGCGACGATTGCTCGATCGCCATCTCAAACTCGTCTACATCCCGATGAATGGGGTGGTGCTGACGGCAAAACTGGCTGAAATTCTCGGGGTGAGTCCGGGCGATCGCCTGACGGTCGAAGTCCTGGAAGGAGAGCGACCCATCCGTTCGATCCCCGTGGCTGGGCTAGTTGACGAACTGATTGGCGTTTCGGCTTACATGGACGTTCGTGCCCTGCACCAAATGATGCGCGAAAGCGGTACGATTTCCGGTGCCTACCTCTCAGTCGATGACCTCCAACTCGATCGCCTGTACGCCTTACTCAAACAGACCCCAGCCGTTGCCGGGGTTTCGGTGCGAGCCAGAGCGATCGCTCGGTTTGAAGAAACGATCGCGGGCAGTTTGGGCATCTTCACCGCCGTTCTGGTCGCATTTGCTTGTATTATTGCCTTTGGAGTCGTGTACAATGCCGCTCGCATTGCTTTATCCGAGCGCGATCGAGAACTGGCAACGCTGCGAGTCATCGGTTTTACGCAAGCAGAGATCTCCGTCATTCTGTTAGGGGAACAAGCTCTATTAACGATCGCGGCAATTCCAATCGGATTTGCAATTGGATTTGGCTTCTCTGCTTTATTATCGCTCACCTACAACTCCGAACTCTATCGCATTCCCTTAGTCGTGACGCGATCGTCCTATGCGTTTGCCACAATTGTGATAACGATCGCCGCTCTGATCTCAGGCGCGATCGTGCGCCGCCAACTGGCTCAACTCGATCTAATCGCCGTTCTCAAAACGAGAGAGTGAAGATGTTATGAAACATTTACCCAAATCTCCCCAACCCCCATCAGAATCGCTCGATCGCGCGCTCAATAATAAACGGGAACCGGATCGAGCGATGCCCGATCGCGACAAACCGACCGCCAAACGCTCCCTGAAAAAGTGGGTGTATGTCATTCTAGGGGTTGGGGTTGGCCTCGCTCTAGTTTGGGCGTTTCGTCCCACTCCCATTGCTGTCGATACGGCCAGGGTAGAACGCGGCGACCTGCAAGTGGCGGTCAATGCGGAGGGCAAAACCCGCGTCCGCGATCGCTATACGATCTCCGCTGATGTGGCGGGTCAGTTGGAACGCATCCAACTTAAGGAAGGCGATCCGGTGCGCTCGGGCGCGATCGTAGCTCGCATCGAACCCTTACCCCTCGACGCATCGGTACGACAAACCCTGGCTCAGTTGGCGCAATGGCGAGCCGAACGCGAAGGGGTTGCCACCCAACGCCCCAAAACAGCTAGCTTAGAGCAGGCCCAAAGCCGGATTCGCGCCGCGATCGCTACTCAACAACAAGCAGAAGCAAAAGTTGTAGCTACTCAAGCTGCCCTGGAACAAGCGCAGCGCGATCTGCAACGCATCCGAGATTTAGCAGCAGGGGGGGCGATCTCTCGCCAGGATCGGGAAAATGCAGAACTCAACGCCACCACTAAAGCCAAAGAACGAGATGCTGCCATCCTCGCGGCCAGAACAGCCGCGTCCGAAGTAGACGTAGCGCAAGCCGAACTCAAAGTTCTCCAACTCAAGCAAAGCGACCCCGATTATTTACTCAAGGTCTACGATGCTCGCATAGCTAGCGTTTCAGCCGAGTTAGCCAGATTGCAAGCGGATGCCAAGCGGACAGAAGTGCGATCGCCCGTCAGCGGACGAGTTCTGAAAATTCGGCAGCAGAGCGCTCAATATGTCACGGCAGGTACTCCCCTTCTGGAACTCGCCGATCCTGGCAAATTGGAATTGGTAATTGATGTCCTGTCGAGCGATGCCTTGAAGATTAAGCACGGTAACACGATTCTGGTGAATCCGGGGGCAGATACCCCTCTTTTACGTGCCAAAGTACGCTTAATCGAACCGTCAGCATTCACGAAGGTATCGGCGCTAGGGGTGGAAGAGCAACGAGTGAATATAATTGGCGACTTTGTCGATGCATCGCGGTTGGGAGATGCCTATCGCGTTGACGTTCAGATCGTCGTGTGGCAAGGAAAATCTGTCTTACAGGTGCCCTTGAGCGCCATCTTTCGATGCCAGCGCACAAACTGGTGCGTTTTTACAGTTCAGGATGGCAAAGCTATATCTCAAACCGTGGCGATCGGGCAACGGAGCGATTTAGCCGCAGAAATCCTCCAGGGTCTCCAACCTGGAGAAATAGTCGTACTGCACCCAACTGAACAGATTCAGTCAGGCACTCCGGTCAAGCCACGCTAAATGTTGGTGGCGCTCTTAATTTCGTAATGCTACTAAAAGCTTGCGATCGCCTAAGCTATGGCTGTGCTGAATTCCCTTGTTGTACTGCTGGCATGAGATCGTTCAGTTCTTCAATTCTTAACATCCGAATATCTCGAACGGATGCTGCAAACCAAGGAAGTTTTTGAGACAGATCGATCGCAGCAAGAACGCAGGTAACTGCATTGATATTCTCGTTACCGAAATAAACGCTACCTTGCTGCCAATTAAATCCATGCCTCTGCAAAATTTTTCGGATCTCAATATATGCGTTGTTGTAAGGATCGCCGTAGTTATTTCTTAAGGACTCGATGTCCATATCAAAAGAAATTGCGTACACTCTAACTCCTGCAACACTATTTTGAGGATGAATTGCCTGCGTACGAATTTTAGCTTCTAACGACTTGTTGATTGCTTCAGAAAGCATCCATACCTCCCTAGGTCTCTAACCATGACTAAGTCTAACCTTATAGTCACGAGCATAGTTAATTTTTTACCCAGTCGATCGCCACTCTTGCCCCAATACCCAATAGGTCATTGAAAAACGCTATATGAGGAAATCTTGAACCGCAAACCCAAATTTGTACCAAATGGCTTAGGCAATTGTTACCAGAAAAATATTATCTTTTGTAAATGGTGATGATTCGTTTTATTTGACATTTTAGTTTGAGGAGCAAAGATGTACATTGTGCAAATAGCCTCTGAGTGTGCCCCTGTAATTAAAGCTGGAGGCTTGGGCGATGTGGTTTACGGGCTTAGCAGGGAGCTGGGAATTCGCGGTCATGGTGTTGAGATTATTTTGCCCAAGTATGATTGCATGCGCTACGACCACATTTGGGGCTTGCACGATGCGTATCAAAATCTAGTAGTACCTTGGTACGGCGCAGCGATTACCTGCTCGGTACATTGTGGCTGGGTGCATGGGTTGCAATGTTTCTTTATCGATCCCCACTCTAACGATCTGTTCTTCAATCGGGGCTACTACTATGGCGGTCAAGACGATCAAATGCGGTTTGCCTTTTTTAGCAAAGCTGCCCTGGAGTTTCTACTGCAAACTGGCAAGCGTCCCGATATAATTCACTGTCACGATTGGCAAACGGGTTTGATTCCGGTCATGCTCTACGAAATGTACAGATACTATGGCATGGAGAACCAGCGCGTTTGTTACACCATTCATAACTTCAAGCATCAAGGTATTGCTGGGGTTGACGTGCTGTGGGCGACTGGGTTAAACCGCGAACCCTATTACTTCGCTCAAGATCGCCTGGGCGATAACTTCAATCCCTTCGCGCTGAATTTTATGAAGGGTGGTATTGTCTACTCCAACTTTATCAACACGGTTTCGCCTCACCATGCCTGGGAAGCCCGCTATTCCGATGTGGGCTGCGGCCTATCCCATACCTTAGACGTGCATAACCATAAGTTTGGTGGCATCCTCAACGGCATTGACTGCGAAGTCTGGAATCCTGAAGTAGATCGCTACATTCCCTATCACTTCAACAAGGACGATCTAACTGGCAAAGCGAAAAACAAAAAAGCGCTACGCGAGCGGCTAATGTTGGGGCATGGCGATAAGCCTCTGATTTGCTACATCGGTCGCTTAGACGATCAAAAGGGCGTGCATCTCGTGCATCATGCCATCTATTATGCACTCAGTCGGAACGCACAGTTTGTGTTATTAGGTTCCCCTACTGAACCAGCGATTAACTCCTGGTTCTGGCATGAAAAGATGCATTTGAATAATAATCCTGACTGCCATTTAGAATTAGGGTTCAATGAGGAACTATCTCACCTGATCTATGCTGGGGCGGACGCGATCGTCGTTCCCAGTAATTACGAACCTTGCGGTCTCACGCAAATGATCGGCTTGAAATATGGTACCGTGCCAATCGTGCGGGGCGTAGGCGGTTTACTGAATACAGTATTCGATCGCGACTACGATACTGAAAAGCTACCCGAGGAGCGCAATGGCTATGTATTCTATCAAACGGATGCCAGTGCTCTAGAATCGGCAATGGATCGGGCGATCGGTCTGTGGTACGAGTACCCACAAGAATTCCAAGAGCTTGTAGTCCAGGGCATGGAATATGACTACTCTTGGAATCACCCAGGTCAAAAATATTTAGGTATCTATGACTATATCCGCCATAAATAAACTCGAAAGACCCATCATTCTAACAATTCAAATGTTGTAGATGGTTCATCCCAAATCCTGTTTAGGGAATTGCGTAAAAATTAAGATATAGCCATAGACAGATCTGTTAGGACAGGGGGTGTGGGGGCTACGCCCCCACGCAGGGGTGAAACCCCTGCACCCCGTCCTAAGCCTGTTGGCTATAGCTATACTAGGTGGGTATGCCTAATCGTAAGACGGTAACTTTTGTGGCATGAGGCGGTAACCCATTGCCTGAAGGATGGCACTGATGCTGCTGAATTGAGGATTCCCGTTTTCCGAAAGGGCTTTTTGCACTCCTTTACGGCTCAATCCCGTCATATCAGCAATCTGGCTCACGCCCTTAACGCGGCTGACAATTCGCAGAGATGACAGTAGAGCAGCGGCATCGCCACTTTCTGCATATTCGTCAAATAGCACGGTGATGTAATTGTCTATCTCATCAGGATGCTTGCGGAGGTATTCTTCAGTCACCTCACTAAGAGTTCTATAGTTGCTCACGACTTAAATACCTCCGCCAATAGATTTTTGCTTGTTGAATGTCATCGTCTTGACTACCTTTGTCTCCACCACACAGCAACACAACAATGCTGCTGCCGTGTTCCGCAAAATAGACTCTGTAGCCGGAACCAAAGAACATCCGTAACTCGCTTACTCCTTCCCAACCGACTTGCAATCTCCAACGTTGCCCTGTTCTAGACGGGAGAGACGAGCAAGAATTCGCTTCCGCGTGATGTCATCTCGTAGTTCTTAAAGCCATCGAGTAAAAGGTTCTTCTCCGTTGGAATCGGCATAAACGATAACCCGCTTGGGTGTAGCTGTATCCGACAAGGCTGGCTCTTCCTGAAAATATAACATGGCGAACTATAGTTCGCAACTATAGTAAAATGCAAGCGGTAGTGTTCTAAAAGTGTGGGGACAACGCCCCCACCTCCCATCCGTAACCACAACAATTTAAATTGGTATAAGGTTTCTTCATGATAAATCTAAGGAAATATAACCCTGAAGATTGGGATGCTATTGCAAATATTCACGATAGGGCAAGATTAGATGAATTGAGAGTTTCAGTTGGTGTCGAAGCATTTCTCTCATTGGCGGTCTCATTTGAGAATGAGGGACTATTTGAGGGAGAAGTTTGGGTCGCTTGCGATAATGAAACTGTAGTTGGATTTGTCGCCTTTGCCGATGATGAGGTGACTTGGTTATATGTGTCGCCTGACTATTATCGACAGGGCATCGGGAAAAAATTGTTGCGCCAAGCGATCGCTCGATGCGGTCAGACTGTATCTACATCTGTACTGAGTGGTAATGATGCAGCCTTGCATCTTTATCTCAGCGAGGGATTCAAAATTATGGAGACGAAGACAGGAAAACTTAATGGGAATGAGTCTTTCCCCGCAACTGGACATATTCTTGAGCTTGTTAAGGTAGCGAGACAGGATGAGATATTGGATTAACTGGATATTCTTAATTTCTCTGCTTTTAGTCAGCATCATATATCGGTTTTCAGATGAAAACGAGAAGGGGGTTTGGGGGCGTTGCCCCCAAGAAGGGGAGGCAGGGCGGTCTTGGGGGTTCCCCGCTAGAGCCACTGCCGTGTGGAACCCCTTCACCCCGTCAATAAAACCTGTTCTCAATTGAAAAACGCTATACTTATTCGTGATTTTCCTTTATGAGCGCTGTTCAAGAATTTACTTTGCAAGGCAATACCCACTGCCAGGGCAATTAGTAGATGTGGGTGGGCGCAAATTACACTTGCACTGTGTCGATGATGGGAATGTAATGGTTTTACAACATCATAGTCCCTTGTGTGAGCGTGGTGAATCCGCCTCGGATCGAGGGCTTTGCTCAAAGTGAATTAAGTCGGACGTTCTGATTTCAGGAGATCGTCCCAAACATTCGGCTTGCTATATCACCATACCTAGTACACCAAAACCAAAGTTTTGGAGGGGGGTGGAGGGGGTGAAACCCCCTTCTGGGGGCTTTGCCCCCATTCCCCCATGTTGCAAAATTTATGATTTGCAACACTAGGTTTTCATGCGGCTTAGATCGAGTTTGCTGCGCAATTCGTCTTTAATTCGGGCGAGGATAGATGCCTCGTCAAGGTTAGAGAGAATCTGATTCACTACTGCCTTAGGGCCTAGCGGTCCCCAGGATGCACCGTTAGCCAGATATTGCTTGGTCACCAAACCGATCGCATAGGCAGACACCCCCGCCACACCTGCTTGGGTAATTGCTACGGAGACATACGCCCCCATTGACAGCCCTCCCGTTGCAGGTGCCGTTATACCCAACAAACTCTTAAGCGACCCTAAACCCAAATTGGCTAACAGTTCGCTGGCACTGATGCCACCCATGCTAATTGCGATTTTTTGCATCAAGGAGATCGCCCCTTGATTAGTCATGTTAATGCCGTAGAGCTTAGATAAAGCCAGAATCATCGATACATTAATTACCGCCGTACTAATTACATCAACTACGGTGACGGGATTGACCGCGATCGCCACGGCTTCGGTGATTACGGCATTCCAGATAATGCGATTGGCACGGCGATCGCGAATTTCCATCTTGCGCTGTACCAGCCGCTCCTGGATCGCATCGGCAAAGATCATGGAATTCAGCGCTACCAGGACCTTGCCCTCGCGATCGAGCACGTCCAGAATTTTTAACTTGAGGTCGTTAACCTGGGGCTTACCAGGCACCATTTCTGCTTCGTAAGAGCCATCGGGCTGCTGCACTGCCTTTGCCACCAGTGGCGATGCCGCCGCCATCACAATTTCATCCTCAGTCAAAATTTGGCGCACCCGCTCGTCGCGAATCTTGGCATAAATTGCCATGCGGTCTGGCATGGGATACTGGTCGATTTTATTAAAGACCAGCAAAATGGGCTTGCTGGCTTCGCGCAACTCCGAAAGAGCTTCATACTCCACCTTCGTCATGTCGCCGGCAACCACAAATAAAATTAAGTCCGCCTGTTCTGCTACTTGATTGGCTAGCTTCGCCCGTACTTCCCCGCCAACTTCATCAATTCCCGGCGTATCGATCAATTCGATGCGCGCCGTGCCGAATCCCTTCATCGAAACCCGCATAATCTGGCTGTTACTGCCCGCGATCGCTTCCCGCGACACCTGCCAGTTAGCCGACTGGCTGGCTCTGGTGACACCATGAACTGGCCCTGTCAAAAATACTTCCTCTCCCAACAAAGCATTCAGTAAAGACGACTTGCCGCGTCCCACCATGCCAAACACAGCAATTTGGACAACCTGATGCTCCAGTTTATCGAGCATCTGTTGCAGCCCTTCTAGATCGGACTCCAGACCCTGTCGCTCTCTAGCTGTGAGATCGAGGTTAGTCACGATATCGCGGAGAGTGCGCTGTGCCTGCTTGTAATTTAGCTCAGCTAAAATCTCCTCAAAACTAAGATCGTCCGCGTTGTCATTCACATCCATAATTCGGCAAAAAAGCAGAGGAACTATCACTATTATCTAAGAGTCTGAAGGTAACGGAAATTTGCTTAGGAAATGTACCTGAACTAGCTGTGGCAAAAACTCCGATCTAAGGTATATTGCTTGGAACTTAACTAACTTTTAGACGCAAGCTATTGACTAAATTCAGTTAACGCAGAATATTAGTATGCTTGCGCCAACCCTCGAAACCCAGGAGAAATAAATCTGTGATTAAATCATTGCTAAAACTAGCCACAGTTGCCAGTGTGGTAGGGGCGATCGTAGTGGCTCCCATTACTAATCTTAGGGCAGAGGCGCTCACTGAAGCTCAAGCCCTAGAGCGACTGACTGGCATTCCGGTTTTTACCATTACCGATGACAAGGGCAACCCATTACTTGGTTCGCAGCAAAAGCAAGGTGGCGGCGAACAACAGCAATTCTTACTGTTCTTCATGAATCCCGACGATGCCCAGTCAATGCTGGGGCAGATCAAATCTACCAACCCGGAACTTGGGGGCAAAGCCCGGGTAATTGTGCGTAACATGAGCGAGGCGATTCAGCTCATCAAGAAAAATAACGACAAAAAGATCGCGTTTCAGATCGTGCCGTCTAAAGCCAGCATAGATTCTGCAAAAAGTATCCTGTCAGCGCAGGGCAAGCCAACTGATAAGTTGCCTAACTTGCCTGTCTTTTTTGCTATAGGGGGCAAAGATAAAGATCAAGGGCTCTTGACTGTAGAACAAAATGGCAAGCAACTCGTACCCTTTTTCTTTGACCAGAAGGATCTACAGGGCTTAATCGATCGCGCCAAGCAGCAACAACCTAACGTGGCAGTCGATACGAAAATCCAGGTCACTTCGCTGCTCAATGTAATTGACTCCATGGTGACCAAAGATAACAAGTCCAACCCCGAGGCAGAAAAATTTATGTTCGTGCCCTCTAGAGCTGCGCTTGAGGTGGCACTAAAGCAACAGCCCAAAAGTCCCCAGTCCAGTCAACCGCAGTTGAAGCCAAGCGCCCAAAATCCAGCTAACCTCAAACCCGCGACAAAACCTGCCGCTAAGCCTGCTGCCAAACCTGCTGCCAAGCCTCCCGCTCCTAAAAATTAACCGGCGGAAAAAGCTAAAGCTGTTTTTAAATACGTGCCTTCCGCATAGCTCTTGGCACGTATTTTATTTTGGAGTTATACCAAATCTTGCTTAGTCACCCCCTCTTATAGCTATAGCCAGTAAGCTTAGGACGGGGCAGGGGTGAGTCCCTTGCGCGGGGGCTACGCCCCCACACCCCCTGTAATAACCGAGCTGTCTATGGCTACTTGGAGTCCGCGCAGGCGGACTTTGCTCGTGTAGCTGCCACTTTCGGTCGCCAGGCAATATTAGGAATAATTAACGCGGATTTGGTATTAAATCAGCAGGCGGTTATTGGGGATTCTAAAACCGCAGCAAAAATGATAGAATCAAAAACCTTGGCAATATTTGATATTCTCGCAAAACTGCAATGACTAAACGTACCTTGGGCGGCACCGTCCGCAAAAAGAAACGTACTTCAGGCTTTCGCGCCCGGATGAAATCTCCTACAGGGCGGCGCGTAATTAAGGCTCGTCGCCGTCGCGGTCGGCTTCGCCTCACAACGGTTTAGTACTTTATTAATTAGTGTTTAGGTTTCATCAGCCCCAACCCATGAGCTTACTGTGCTGCCTGCTAAACATCGCTTAAGGCGGCGACAGGATTTTGCTACTGTTTATGCAAAAGGCGATCGCTACAGCGGTCGGTACCTGCGATTGCGCGTTTACAATACGACCAATCTGGGTTTTGCTAGCCAGATTGGTATAGTAATTAGTAAAAAAGTAAGTAAAAGTGCGGTAATACGTAATCGAATCAAGCGTCAACTGCGTGCCATTTGCCGTCAACTTCTGTCACAATTGAAACAAGGTTTGCAAATAGTTGTCACAGTTTCTACCTTAGATGGTAGTCCGAGCTATACACAGCTTGGTAACGACCTCACCAAACTATTGATCGAAGCGCAGGTATTGCATGGCAGTTAAAGAAGAAATCTATTTTGAAGGCAAACCGCACATTGGTGACCTGATTATCGGGTTGCTCATCAGCGTGTTTGTAATTACAATTCCCCTTACAATTAGCTCAATTGTAAGGGCTTTGTGGGTTAGGTACCGCATTACCAATCGCCGCATTACTGTAACTGGAGGCTGGATGGGGCGCAACCGCACCGATGTTATCTATGCGGAAATTGCTAAAGTGGTAATCGTACCCCGTGGTTGGGGTAGTTGGGGCGATATGGTGCTGACCTTAAAAGATGGCTCTCGCTTAGAGTTAAGATCTATACCCAAGTTCCGCGAAGTTTATGACTACATCGAGTCGAAACTCAGCCTCAAAGCCAAGGAAGCCAGTGGTACTTTAGGTACTGCTGGAAAAGCTGCAACTTAAACTCTAACTAATATTATTTTCAATCAAGATGGATTTCGGTGTAGGTTTCCTTTCAAATAACGTCATGTTGCCGATCCTGGATTTTTTTTACGGGATCTTCCCCAGTTATGGGTTGGCAATTGTAGCACTGACGTTGGTCATTAGATTCGCACTATTCCCTGTTAGCGCCAACCAGATCCGCAGTATGCGGCGGATGAAAATTGCTAACCCAATCATGCAACAGCGCATTAAAGAGGTGCAAGAGCGCTACAAAACCGACCCTGCTAAACAGCAGGAGGAAATGGGTAAAGTCAACGCTGCTAACTTTAAAGAGTTTGGTAACCCATTATCGGGCTGCCTACCTGCACTATTGCAAATGCCAATCTTGTTTGCATTATTCGCCACACTACGCGGATCGCCATTTGCTGACATTAACTACAATATTAATTTTCAAGTATTTCCTAAGGAACAACAGGAGCAAATTCAGCCTCAAGCTTTTGTTTCTCCACCCCAGAACATTTATTTTGCCGACGAAGTTCACTACCCAATTATTGCATCGATACCCAGCGGCACCAACCTGGTTGCAGGCGAGCAAACCAAAATTGCTTTGCAGACCTCTGAAGGGGAGAAATTTGACAGCTTAAATGCCAAATTCCCAGACATCGATCTCACTCCTACCTGGCACGTTACCAAGGGGAGCGAAAATGTGGAGCTGCTACCTGACGGCACGGTAAAAGCAATCCACCCTGGTGAAGTCACCGTGCAAGCCACCATACCCGGTCTGGCTGCTAACAAGGGTTTTTTGTTTATTCAGGCGTTGGGGAAAGTTGGTGTCACCAATCCGGATGGCAGCATTAGCTGGGATATTTTAATTATGGTGCTGGGCTTTGGTATTAGCTTGTACATAAACCAGGCACTATCAGGAGGATCGAGCAAGAGCAACTCCGATAACCAGCAACAGGAGACCATGAATAAGGTCACTCCTATTATCTTTTCTGGGATGTTTCTCTTCTTCCCGCTGCCAGCAGGCGTGTTGCTTTATATGTTAGTTGCCAATGTTTTCCAAACAGTTCAGGCATTTATCGTGTCTAAGGAACCTCTGCCAGAAAATCTTCAGAAGCTAGTTGAAGCCCAAGCAAGTGTTGCATCCCAGCCGATCCCCAAGTCACAGGTAACCAGGACTGAAACGACTAAGCCAGAAACCACCAAGCCTCAAGCCGCTAAAACTCAAGTAACTAAGTCCCAGGCAGATAAACCTCAACCTGATAAGGCGGAGACAAAGCCTGCTACTGAAACACAAAAAACAGAGCCTAAAGCAATTAAACCGAGCGAATCCAAACCAGTCAAAGCACCTCCTATTAAACCTAAAAGCAGTCAAGGGGAAAAGTCTTCGCTGCCGTTTGAGCCAGGTTCGTCTAAATCCTCATCTAAGAAGAAGAAAAACTAGGGTCTTTCGATAAGTGTAGGAGTTTAAAAGCAGACATGCAGCAGACTGATAAGAGTTGCGATTGGTTGAAGCAATTGCTCGATCTGATGGGCTACCCTACTCAGGTTAAAGCAATACCGGCTCCGATCGTAGATCCCAATTCGACCGATATTAATGTCTGGCTGGAAATCGATCGCAGTAACTTAAACGACCTACAGATCCAGATGTTACTGGGTCGAGATGGTTCAAATCTAGATGCAATACAGTCTTTAGCTAATCTCTATCTGAACCTTGGCAAGGAGTCTGAAGGCGATCGGCATTTTTACACGATCGAGCTAAATGGTTATCGTGCCGAGCAGCAGGCACGGCTCAAAAGTCTGGCTGAATCTGCTGCCAGCCAGGTACGCCAGACGCATCAGGATTGTCAAATTAAACATCTATCTCCAGCCGAACGCCGTATCGTACACATGCTTCTTAAAGAGTGTCCCGATCTAGAAACCTTTAGTGAAGGCGTGGAGCCTCATCGTTACCTGATCGTCCGAGCGTTACAAACCTAACAGTTACAGCCAATGGAAAAGATCTTCATCCCTCAATTGGCAAAGGCAGTTGATGCCACCGAGACAATTCAGTTCAAGGAATTTATTGAAGGACTCAATACGCTGACTCCCGTGCAAGGGGCAATGACCGTCAAGCATCTGGGTTCGGTGTTGGAAGTCAAAGCCGAGGCATGGGCGATCGTGACACTTACATGCGATCGCACGCTACAGCAATTCAACCACCGCCTCTACGTTAATAATTCTGACGATCCCGAACTAATCTGGTTGTCGGCTCCAGTTCCCAGCGACCAGTTGCCGAAAGAGCAGGAGATCGATATTAACGATCTAGTGGAAACCCTGCCACCTAACGGTTACTTCGATCCAGCCGAGTGGCTCTACCAACAGCTATGTCTGGCTATCCCATTCCAGAAAATTGCTCCAGATGCCCCACCCCTGACAGAGCTAACTGAACCTTTGCCACCAACTACAGTAATTGATAAAAGATGGGCAGCTTTGAGTTCTCTCCACATTCCCGAAGCCTAACCTTTTAGGTAGTAGTGAGGCAAGTTCTGGCAATGGTAAAATGCATACATGCCGTGAGATAGTGACCTATGCTACAAGATACACTTACAATTCGGAACTATCAAAAACTCACTGACTCTCTGGTAGAAATGTGGGAACGTGGTTATCGTACAGATGAACTACGTCTGTTTTTGGATGGTTACCTTGCCGCACTCCGTACTACCAATGCTATGGAAGTACATTTAATTCATCGTTTAGAGCAAGAAGCTACTAGATTTCTCTACGATGCTTCTAACTTTAATACGCCTTACAACAGCAACCTGCAAACTGAGCGAGAGATGTAGGTTTGGGTGGCAACCTGTAATTCAGTCTGTAATTTCCGATCGCGCAACTTTATGCGCAACTTTATAAATATGTATGCAGTGCCTCTGACTGGCAGTCAATGGGGTAGTAAAGCTTTCAACGCGGGTAATTTTAGCCTCGATCTTAGTGTTGACAAATTGGTGGCAGGTATCCTCTAGTTCCAGTTGCTCGAATTCCGTCCACTGACCTCGATAAAGAATTGCGATTCCTCCGACCTTGAGAAACGGCAGGGTGTATTGCGCGCAAAGTGCGGCGCTGCCTACGGCGCGTGTAAGTGCAAGGTCGTATTTTTGAAAATGCGTACCCAATTGGTTCAAAGCTTCGGCACGTCCGGTAAATGTGCTGACCTGTTCTAGACCTAGCGATTCTACAGCACTGCGAATAAAATTAGTTTTCTTAGCTTTACTATCCAGCAAGCTCAAGTGCCAAGAGGGTTGGGCGATCGCGATCGGCAAACCCGGAAAGCCCGCCCCCGTACCTATATCAATTACCTTTAGCCCAGGGTGCTCCCACACTTCTAGTACGCCGCGCAATGAATCCCACAGATGCTTTTCCCAAAATTCAGCTTCGTCAGTAATGCGGGTGAGGTTTTGAGTTTGATTGCCTGCTAACACCAAATTGTAGAGTTCTGCAAACCCTTGTTCTTGTGCAGGTGTTGGTTGCCAATTTAGAGTTTGTTGCCAATAGGAAGAAAATTGCTCAAACATCAAGTCCTCGATAAATATGGCTCTGCACCCTTATTAGGGATGGAGCATACCAAAACTGTAGGGCTAACAGTAGTTCGCCCTACAGATAAAGATCGCAGAGCCAGATCGCTAAATCAACGTAAAGTCACCAGTTGCCAAACCTGCAACGCCTTGCAAGAAAGCAAGGTCAACCGCAGCACCACTGCCAGCCCCATCAACATCAAACTTCAAGAATTGAGTTGCCGTATCAAATAAGAAGTTGGGGTTAGCACCTAGTGCTACCGGCGCGGCACCAGAGACCAGGGTAAATCCGCCAGAGTTAGCTGCAGTTGTAATTGTACTGCTGGCAGTACCGCCAAACGCAGTCGCCAGGATTCTGATTTTGTCAGTACCGGAGACAAAATCGGTAATCGTATCAGTGCCTTCATTTGGAGCGCTAAAGGCGAATACACTAGCGCCGCTACCACCCGTGAGAGTGTCAGTACCCGCACCACCTACAAGCGTATTGTCACCAGCAGCACCATTGAGCGAGTCATTGCCTGCACCACCATCAATGAAGTCATTATCATCGCCACCATCAACGATGTCATTACCATTGCCACCGATTATCGAGTCATTGCCGGTACCGCCAACGATCGAGTCGTTACCATCCAAACCGCTAATCGTGTCTGCCCCACCAGCACCATTAATCGTATCGGCACCGCTAGTAGCGATCTTACCAGGCACGCCTGTAACTGGGTCAGAAGATGTAGCACCAATCGTTTCTGGCAATTCGGTGCCCAGGATAGTATTGGGCGTGCTGCTGCCGCCACCGCCGCCGCTAGTTCCTAAGCTAATAAAGTCATCGCTGGTGATATTAGCTGCTGTAGCACCAATTACGGTTGCGAGTAGCGCGCCGCCACTGGAAATTGTGACATTATCACCATTTTGAGCGATCGCCAGATCGGCAAAAGTTAAGGAGCCATCTAATCCGAATTTATCTTGTCCGTCCGCAAAGTCAGCGATCGTATCTTCGCCTGAAGCAGTGGCAACAACAAAAACATCATTACCTTCTCCACCCGTAAGCGTATCGTTACCTTGATCGCCATAGAGCGTGTCATTGCCTACGTCCCCGAATACCTGGTCGTTATCCTGTCCGCCGCGCACAAGATCGTTGCCCTGTCCGCCAAAGACACTGTCATTGCCAATATTACCGTTAACAAAGCCATCATCACCAGCATTACCGTTGACGAGATCGTTACCCTGACCGCCGTAGACCGAGTCATTTCCCTGACCGCCATAGACTGAATCATCACCAGCATTACCGTTGACAACATCATTATCTGCGTTGCCATTGACGATATCGTTGCCAGCTAAGCCGCGCACGGTGTCGTTGCCAGCCAAGCCGCGAATATCATCGCCATTAGAAGTGCCATCTAGAAAATTATTACTGGCATCACCAAGAATATTTGCCATATGTCGTTGTTGGGAGCTTTTAGAACATTTGCCAGAGCACCTTAGCATTAGTTTTTAATTTCGTCAAAATAAGTTTTATCAAAATTGATAAAAATAGGATATAATTTCTAGGGCATTTTTAGGAAGTTTGGTTTGGACTGTAATTCTCAAAGAAAAGTTCAGAATTTTGCGATCTGCTGTCAAGAACTTAAGCAAAATTTAAACTTCTGTCTAAGGACTACTTCTCGCAACCCGCAATAAACTCTAAACTACATGGATATAGTAAAAAACATTTACATAAGTCCATGGCAACTCCTACAGGATTCGGCAAAGTTACCGCACCAAAGCCTAAAGCTGAGAAAAATAAAGCTAAGCGTACGGTAGCTAGTCAAAAATATGAAGAAATGAAAAGCTCTGGCTTGCCAGAGTTTAGTATTTACGTGCGGATTAAGGGAAAACCCAATTGGATACCTGCTGGTTCTATGACCGTCGATCGCAGCGACAAAATTAGTCTAGCCATCTACCAACAGGAAGAAGAGCTAATCGAAGGTGTTATGCGCTTATATCCCAAAATGCGTCAGTACCAGAGCCAGCTAGAGTATGGCTATCGGCTCAAGCAATTTAATGACGAAGCGATCGCCGTTGCCATTCCTCCACAACCAACACTGGGCGATGCCATGCAAGCAAAGCTCAAACAATGGCAAGGGCAATTTACTAAGTTGTTCGACCGGAAAGGCTAAGCATAATTCCCTCGAACTAGCCCCCTAAATCTCCGAATTTTGGGGAAGTTTGACGATCTGTTCCTCCAGAATAGGAGGCTGGGGGCACTTAATAGCCTGCAATACTCAAAAGCAGGCTAACCGAATTCCCAGTCCAGATAAGTGCCACAAAACCGCCAGCGATCGCTAACGGCACCAGGAGTGCCAAACGCCACGCACTGACTGCGATCGCTACCGATGCTGCCCATACCTGCCAGACGATAAACCATAACATTACAACTAATGCCGCACTGGTACCCCACTCCCCGCGAAGGCTTAAGGCAGGGCCGATAAAAATCCAGGGTAGGCTGGCAAATGCAGTCAGAGAGAGCAACACGTTCAGATCGATCTGACGTTGAAATACTGTTGCGAGGCGCTGTAGCAGGAGCGAGAAAATCAACCAGCCAACTAGGGCAGCCACAACCGTTGGTACGATTTGCGATGGTCGTCTACCCGTACGGATCGACTCCAAAACATTCACCAATACAAGCACGCATACACCGCCTATTGCAGAAGGGCGCGATCGCAGGCTGGCAAATGCCTGGGCGGGCGTAAATAGAGTGCCGTAGATATCTTCTAAAAATCGCGCGATCGCTCCCGTAGTCGTCGATCCTCCACCTGGAGAGGGTAGCTGCTCTACTTGTGCGATCTCCTCGCTAGCAGGATCGCTTGATTCGTCGTTTGGAGGCTGCATATCTACATTCATCAGGATCGAATTAATTATTAACAGAATTCTCAATCATTTACATTCATAACGCAATGTGCAACTTTCCCCATTGCCCTAACTCTAAATCCCTCTCCCAGAGCGGGAAAGAGACTTTGACCGATTCTGGTTCCTCTTCTCCCAAGGCAGGAGAAGGGGCTGGGGGATGAGGGAGCACGTTAGTTGCATCGCGCTTCATAGTAATTTTTGCTCATTACATATGACTGAATTTATTCTCATGAGATAGCCAGCAATGCCAACATTTCAACCAATGGTTACTGCGCCTTGAAGGCACCGCTCTATAAATCTACTTAATAAAAATCTACAGTCAGTTGGAGGGGAAAATCTTAATTCTTTAAGGAAAATTGCCTGTTAATACGCAATTCTTTTCTATAGTCAAGTCTACAGGGAAAGATATCTTGGACGTGACTAGTGTGTTGTCTGGCGCGTTGCAAGTGAACACTTTTGAATAAAGAAGGAAAACCTGCATGGCTGTAATTACTGAAGCTCCATTCAACGGGACTCCGCTTGCCGACTTGATTACCGGGTCTCCAGAGGATGATGCAATTAATGGATTTCGAGGTGACGACACTATTAATGGAGGGGATGGCAACGATAACATCAATGGTGGTTTTAATCAGGACTTAATTAATGGTGGCAATGGCAATGATGTTTTAATTGGCGATCGCGGTATAGATACCCTGGTAGGCGGGGCGGGCAGCGATACGTTTGTAGTTGCCAGAGCACCTGGAAGTAGCGGCTCCACCGAGGGCGACATCATTGCGGATTTCAATCCAGCCGAGGACAAGATCGGACTGGGTAGCGGCATAACTTTCGACCAGTTAGACGTGCGGATTGAGGGGAATAATGCTCGCCTCGTCGATCGCTTGACGGGACAACCCCTGGCGATCGTAACGAACATTACCAGTTTGAGCGCAGCTAACTTTACCTCCGTCCCAGTGGGTGACTTTGGGCGTGGCAATGTCGATCTAAACGGTCTGCCAGAGGGGGTCAGGGTAGTCGGTTTCTTTAACCTGGATGACGAGCGAGCCTACTACCTCTCGTCGTCGATTTATACCGACTACGCCAACCAGCGCGATACCCGACAAAGATTCGTTTCGTTTGACTTCCTGCAACCCCCATCGCCCAATGAGGGTACAAGGGTTGGACCTTTACCCCATACCCATTTCAACGAATTTGAGTGCTTCTTCGTGGTTGATGGCACTTTTACCTTCACAGTTGGTATGCAAGATGGCACGATTATGGAGGAGAAAGTATCTGCAGGTCAACTAGCCTATGGGCCACAGGGTCGCGTCCACGGCTTCCGTCTCGATCCGGGTACTGGCCCCGGCAGAATCTACTCTTTTGCTCTGCCGGCTGGATTAGACGATTTCTTTGTTAATTCTGGCGATGAAGTTGGCAATCGGTACAATCCGATTCCACCCATTACCCTAGAGGAAATCAGTCGCACGGCTTTCTGGGCACAGCAACGCAACGATGCCCTCTTTATCCCCAACGCAGATGGTACCGGTTCCGTAGATGGCCGTCCCGTGCCTACGTTCCGACCAGATTGGCCGGATCATCACTCAGCAGATATTTATGATGAAAGTCGGCCTGAGATCCTCGGGCCATTTGGCGAGACGCGGCGCTCTTTGCTGACCCCCGAGGAGGTAGGTGCAGTAACCGGGCAGTTTGCCTGGAAAGGAACGGGTACGGCAAAGTTCGTTCAAGATTTATCTAATCCCTTCGTACCTTTCCGTGGGCCGAACGAAGTAGCGTTCCTAGACCCCAATGTCCCAGTCTATCCTGGCGGCACTATTAGCTACGACTACATCTCATTGGAGCCAGGACACGAATTCGCGCCGCTATATACCGATCCTAGAGATGGGTTTAATCTGTTCTACACGCTGGATGGAGAACTCTCGCTCCAGTTTGCCAATGGTAAGACGATTACCGTGCCGCCTTTAACCTTCATACAAATTCCAAATGGCGTGGCATACTCGATCGCTAATTTTGGCTCTACTCCGGCTAATACGCTGGCAATCGATCCTTTCAACGCACCTGTACCTGGAAATCTCAGTCCCTCCGAAAATCCTGGGCTTGATTTCTATACTTTAAGTCAACCACCCGACGGCTCGTTCCTACCACCAGCTATACCTGCCTAATTTTAGGTAGGGGTATTGAGGCAGTGGGGCAGACATATAAATCTGCCCCTATTGTGGTTTTAGCCATTCTTCTAATTTAGCGGTTACCTTGTCAGTGATTTGGGTGGCAATCAAGCTGCGTTTTTGCTGGCGGCTCCACTGTTGGAATTGTTTTTCGTATTCGGCACTGTCGGTTTGGTAGGTCGCCCAAGCGTCCAGGGCAACTGCCAGTCCCCAACCCAACAAGGGGTAAATTGCCCAGGAAATGTTACCAGATGTTAGGAGATTGATGCCAATCAGAAAAGCGTTGACCAGGGCGTATTTGATCGCATGGTCGCGGAATTTTTTTTTCCTATAGGTGTCGAATACAACCCGTTCTCGATCCTGCACGCTTTGAGCCAGCCATTCCTGTTCGGCGATCGCGAAGTCTGCATCGCTAATCCCCAGATCGGAGGCAATTTCCCGTACTTGCTCTCGTGTCAGATCCTGTCTCGCCCCTTTACGAGCGATCGCTTTTTGTAAGATCTGCTGTACTTGTTCTTCGTTATAAAAATCAGGCATAGCCAGGACCTAGCTTAAGCATTTAGATATGTAATATTTTAGATCGGCAGGCTTTAGTAATATAGCGATCGGCTTTCAGCTTTCAGCGATCGGCTTTTTTAGAGGGTCAATCTACAAGTGGTTCGATACATCTTATATAGCAATGCTAAGTCATTTATGAACGGGGTACCCCGTCCTAAACCTGTTGACTATAGCTATACTTGGAAACTTTGATATCTACATAAAACTTTACAAGGTTTAAAAGGAGTTGTTAATGCACGAGCAGATCTGGCCTTATGTTACTCCCGGCATTCCCGACGATCTATTCGAGCGTTTGCCCGGTATACCCATGAGTAAATGCGAGGTCAGACTGCTGATGATCGCGCATCTGCGGTTACTACCCAATTCCGTGCTCTGGGATATCGGTGCGGGCACGGGTACTATTCCCGTAGAGACTGGACTGATGTGTCCGAACGGTCGGATCGTGGCGATCGAGCGCGATGAGGATGTGGTCGAACTGATCGGGCGAAATTGCCAGAAATTTGGGGTCAAGAATGTCGAAATAGTTGTGGGTAGCGCGCCAGAGTGTCTCAGCACGCTCGACCATACTCCCGATCGCGTTTGCATTGAAGGGGGGCGATCGATTAAAGACATCTTGCAACACGTATGGGAACGCCTGCCTTTGAAGGGTAGAGTTGTAGCTACTGCCTCGACCTTAGAAGGGCTATATGGTATTTCTGAAAGCTTCGCCGAACTACACGTGCGTAATATCGAGGTGGTACAGTCCGCTGTAAACCGCCTGGAAACCCGAGGCAATCGGCAAACCTTTGCCGCTGTCAATCCCATGTTTATTTTGAGCGGGGAGAAGTTGGAGTAGGGGGGGTAGGTTGAAAGTCAATTCACCCCTACAGAGACGATAAAGACCACGTGCTGGAGCTATAAATGAGGGCGTAAAATAGGGATAAACCCAATGCGGCAAGTATGGCATTCGGTAATTTTGCTTTTAGCATTATTTACAACTCATTGCTTCAGTGTTATAGCGGTTTTCAGATGAAAACGAGAAGGGGGTTTGGAGGCGTTGCCCCCAAGAAGGGGAGGCAGGGCGGTCTTGGGGGTTCCCCCCTAGAGCCACTGCCGTGTTCTACCCCTTCCCCCCGTCAATCAAACCTGTTCTCAATTGAAAAACGCTATAACTAATGTAGATCGAGCAAGTAATTTGCTGATATAGCTGCGGACAGATTCTGCTGATATAGCTGCAGACAGATATTCTGGGAACATAGATAGGGGGTGGGTGGGTATGAACGGTATTCTAACCCCGCCTCCTATCCTGAGTCTTTGCCTTACCAATTGTCAAGGTTCTCTACCTTTGCCAGAGTTTGGAGGTTCCGGCTTTGGCCTACCTTTCACTCGGCAATCGAAGCCATTCAATATCCTTGTTTAATTGTTGAGGTTTTATCTCCAAGTACGGCCAGTTATGACCGAGGTGATAAGTTTAGATTGTATCGTCGCAATCCTAGGCTGCAAGATTATGTTTTAGTTGATGCGGAAAAAATAGCGATCGATTTATACTGCAAAAACGATCGCGATCGTTGGGAGATTTTTAATTATCAGGCGGGGGATAATATCGAGTTGCAAAGTGTAGGGTTAAGCTTTTCCATTGAGTCGGTTTATGAGGATATTGTTTTTGAGAAATCCGTATAAATTGTCAGTATTTTTTATCAGTTTTTGAGTGATGAGTATTACAACTGTTAATCAAAAAAAGCTCAAACTGCTATTTCAAGAAAAGCGCGAGGAGATGTTACAGATTGCCGCTAAGCATGGGGCGTTTAATGTGCGGGTGTTTGTCTCTTTGGCGAGAGGTGAGGAGACAGATTTTTAGTGGCTTATTGACAGCAAAAACGACCTTCGAGAGTTACTTGGAACTCCCCAAAGCCTTACCAGTAAAGGTTCCCCAACCGATGGGCGATGAGGGACTCGAACCCCCGACATTCTCGGTGTAAACGAGAAGTCACTTATGATTAGGAGTACTAATAAGTAAGGATTTTGGGCATTGTCAATAAAGTATCTGGGCGTAAATCTGGGCGTTACTGCTGTTCTAACAGTCGGTCTACCTTGTTCTCGATCGCATTGAGTTTTCTCAAGATAGTGGGGCGATCGCTATCCAGAGACGCTAACAGGTTGGCAATACCTAAGGTGGCTTGTCTGAGTTCGGCGCGTTCCTGTTCCGCTGCCTGTTGGGTTGCAACCAACTGAGCTACATCCCTGCCGATCGCTTGGGTTACTGCCGTGAGATCTTCCAATTGCTCGTCAATCCGACTCATACGTTCGTTACTGACAGCGGTAGCTTCGCGTATCACTTCACGTATAGACGCGATCCCTTCACTATTGGCAGCAATCGCCGTTGCTGCTGTGGCAGCAAACTTGTCTATAGTTTCATCTGTCCAACGTTCAACGCTCATGATTTATCACCTCCCATCAATTCTCGCTGTGCTGCTTCGGTAATCACCCGTCGCAACCATGCAGATCTATTAGGAAGCGATCGCACTAAGGCATCAATATCCGCAGCGATCCTTACCGAAAGGTTTTGCCCTGCTAGTGGTGCGGTAGTACTATCGCAACGGGGTAATGCCTTTAGATTCTCAGGTCTGGGGTGTGGGTTTGGCATTCATTACTCACAGTAATATACTACTGTAGATAGTAACACACAGAATGGCTGTAGACAACAATATATTGCAGTAGTGCTATTGACATTAACCAACCCGTTCCCACATTAGCGATCGCCCGTTGCGATTGCACACCTGCCAGCGCTCGCCTTTCTCCAGAGCTTCGGCAATTAGTTGCTCTTCAGGAGTGCGATCGTGGCGTTTGGCGCGCGTGGATAAATTTTTAAAGCTAACATCCAGGTTGGCGCACAGCCTGGCAGTGCCTATAGGTGGCTCACTTTGGGGAGCAATTGTTCTCGCTGGCGAGGATATATCGGTTTTATTGGGCTTGCGCTCTAATTGGCTACTTGATCTGGCGATCGGGCTGCAAACTTCCTTCAACTCAGCCTCTAGATCGGATCTTATTATGTCTATACGTTCATCTAGACGTTTTTCGAGGTTGTCTAGTCGTTCGTCTATACGTCTTTCTAGATCGATCGTGTTTTGGTCTAATGCGGGAAGAGAAACGCGGCCATCTACAAAATCCTCAACATACTGAAGTAGTAAAGCTGATGCGCTATATCGATTAACTGCTGCTCTGGCTTTAAATTTCTCCCATAGCTCTTCCTCTATTCGGAAAGTGGCTAGGGTGTCTTTTTTGATCATTTCTATACTTGTATAGATTTTAGATATACAAGTATATCATACTTCTATACAGGTATAGAATATTCGCGAATGGGAGCCAAATTTTATGAAGAGGGAATTCCCACTTTACTTTGTAAGCATCCAGCAATCTACTAGACACCTAGCTAGGGGATAGATCTTGAGATCCAGGGATATCTGGGGAAAAAGAGATCGATGGATCGATATCGAATTGGAAATGATTATGCGAAATGATTAGAGTCTTAATTATTCCGCCACTTGGATCTGGCGATTTCTATAATCATTGTGTTCTAAATACTCCAAGATAGGCTTTTCAGGAGTAGCGGAAACTTCGTGGCACCACCTCAATTCCGAGAAAACAGTAAGTGGGTTGAATTTGCCATAAGGTTACATCTTAAAACTCAAAATTATTGAGAATCAAACGGCAAATCAAGGTTTTTAACTCTATGTTATTTAGAATATGTTTAGTTATTAGAGGTGCCCTAATGTGGTTTATGTATTTACAGAGATTGCCTCAGTATCTAGGGGAGTATGGTGAATATGAAGCGAGTACCATATAAAGTGCTCCCCATTGTCAAGACAAAAAACTACAAAAATTAAGATAGGAAGTCGCGCAGATAAAGGGTAAGCAAAATAACTACATATTTACCTCCCTATCAGGGTTGTTTAAAATGAACTGTAGACGGGGGCTGATAGCCCAGAGACTGATGCAGTCTTTCATTGTTGTAGAAGTGGAAATATTTCTCCAATTCCTGCATCGCTTCTTTAACCGATGTATAAGCTTTTGGGTATACCTCCTCGTACTTCACCGATCGCCATAGTCTCTCTACAAATATGTTGTCTAACGCTCTTCCTCTGCCATCTTGGCTAACCGCTATCCCCTTTTCCTCTAATCTGCTAGTGAACGCCACACTGGTAAACTGACTGCCTTGATCGGAGTTGAATATCTTGGGTGTGTTCTGAGTCAAAGCCTTCTCCAAGGCGCTCAGGCAAAAGGTGATGTCCATCGTGTTGGATATTTCCCAAGACAGTACATACCTGCTATACCAGTCGATGACTGCTACCAAATAGATGTATCCTTGGGGCAGTGGAATGTAGGTGATATCTGTACTCCAGACTTGGTTGGGAGTCGTAATCTCCTCCTCCTTTAAAAGATAGGGATACTTTCTCACATTGTCTTTGGCTATACTGAGGTTTGGTTTGGGATAGATGGCCTCTAGACCCATCATTCGCATCAACCTTCTCACCCGTTTAGGGTTGACAACTTCACCTTGGGTCGCCAACCAGGCAGTCATTCTTCGCACACCGTAGAAGGGCGTTGCAGTGAACTGTCGGTCTAGCATCCGCATTAGTCTCAGGTTATGCTCGGTTTCTGGTTTGGGTTCGTAGTAGAAACTAGACCTTGCCAGTCCCAATAGTTCGCACTGCCTGCTGACAGAAATTGACAGATGCGCCGGTTCAACCAATTTTTTTCTCTCAGCTACTGACAATGCCAGATTTTTTTTTCACCCAGTCCAGTTCCACTTTGAGCTGACCTATTTGCTGGTAGAGCGCTGCAGTCAGATCCTCTTGTGTTTTTTGCTTCTGGCCTCGATTACTGGCAAAAAGGGTTGGTATTTCCTCTAGCAGTTGCTTCTTCCATAGTGTGACTTGTGTAGGGTGTACTTCTGCCTCACTAGCTATTTCGTTGATTGTTTTCAATCCTTTGGCTGCTTCTAGTGCGATTTTGGCCTTGAATTCCGCACTGTGTTTTTTTCGCTGCATTGTTTATAATTTCTCCATACTATTGTGGTGATGGTTGGCAGCTTTTCTATCTTAACCTCCTGTCCGATTTCTAGGGAGCATTATAATAACACCTTTACTTGAACGATCTTACATTAAAATTATTCAGTAATTATTTCTGGCTATGTAGCTGAGGCACTTGTAAGCAGGTATTAATGAACCGTAATGAGTCGAGAACTAGACAAGATCTAATTGACCCTGCATTAGTAAGAGCAGGTTGGAATCTCAACGATCGCAGCCAGATAGGGTTTGAAATTCCTGTTGATGGTTACGATGCGGAACCTTGGAATGGCGTTACGGACTATTGTCTCTACTTGCCCAATGGGGAAGTAATTGCCGTGGTTGAGGCAAAACGCCAAAGCCGACAGCCTGAAGTAGCAGAGCAACAAGTTCGGCATTACGTTACCGAAATAGCTCAACAGCAGAGCTTTCAGCCGTTTGCATTTATGACGAACGGCGATCGCACGTTTTTCTGGGATGTCGATCGCGAGAGTAAGCGGCAAGTTGCGGGATTTTTCTCGCTGAGGGATTTGCAGAATTTGCTCTATCTGCGTCAGAACAAGATCCCTTTGCAGCAGTTAAGCGTGAATCTGGCGATCGCGGGGCGGACGTATCAGCAAGAAGCAGTTCAACGGGTAAGCGAGCGGTTTGATGAGGGGCATCGCCGTGCTTTGATGGTGATGGCGACGGGAACGGGCAAAACGCGCACGATTATGTCTTTGGTCGATTTGTTCTCTAGAGCATCTCAAGCACGTACTGTACTATTTGTTGCCGATCGCGACGAATTAGTTAGGCAGGCGTTAGATGACAATTTCAAGGTTTTTTTGCCTGATGAACCACGCGATCGCATCCGTACATACAACATTGACTACACGAAGCGTTTGTATGTTGGTACTTTGCAAACTTTGGTGAGGTGCTACAAAAAGTTTACGCCTGCTTTTTTTGACTTGATTATCTTTGATGAGTGCCATCGCTCGATTTACAATAGACCTCTTGCAGATTAGGTTGAGGTTGAGTTGCCAAAGAACCCCAAGATAGGAAAATATCAGGACATAGCAATAACGAAAAAGCGTCCTGATGATGAACTATATAATAGCGCAAACCCTACCTGCTGCACACTAGACCTCTTGCAGATTAGGTTGAGGTTGAGTTGCCAAAGAACCCCAAGATAGGAAAATATCAGGACATAGCAATAACGAAAAAGCGTCCTGATGATGAACTATATAATAGCGCAAACCCTACCTGCTGCACACTTTAAGCGTCGATTTGGTATCGAGACTAATACGTTCAAAGCAATTGTGAAAGTGCTTAAACCAGAGTGGCGAGCAACGCCAACACCTGGAGCCAAGCCTAAACTCGGACTAGAAGACCGCATATTGGTTGCCTTCGAGTATTGGCGGGAATATCGCACCTACTTTCACATCGCCACTAGTTGGGGCATCAGCGAGTCTACAGTTTGTCGAATAGTGCATTGGGTAGAGGAGACTTTAATCCGCTCACGTCGCTTTCGACTACCTGGGAAGCGCCAGTTGGTGCGGGGCTTTGGGATACCTACAGTCGCGACGTTGATGTGACTGAAACTCGCATTGAGCGTCCTAAGCGGCACCAACGTGCCTTTTATAGCGGCAAACAGAAAGGGCACACGCTCAAATGTCAACTCATAATTGACGCTCTTACTGGGCAGATTATCTGTACGTTTTTCGGCAAGGGGCGACGGCATGATTTCAAGCTGTTCAAAGCTTCTGGCATCCATTTCCATCCTCAAACCGAGAGTTTGCAGGACAAGGGTTATCAAGGCATCCAGAAACTGCATCTCTACTGCCGCTTACCCCACAAGAAACCGAAAGGTGGTCAGCTTACGCCCGAGCAGAAAGCGTTCAACCGCCAACTTGCGCGCCAACGGGTTGGCATTGAGCATGTTAATCGCCGCTTGAAGATCTTCCGCATCTTATCTGGACGCTATCGCAATCGTCGTCACCGCTTTGGTTTGCGTTGCAATCTAATTGCTGGTCTCTACAATTTTGAACGCTCTCAAGGCTCCTCAGTTGGCTAATTTGCAAGAGGTCTAATATGTGCAAAATGGATTCCATGGTGAATGGTTTGCTTTTGAAGACAATGTTGCACGGGATGCTGAATCTTTAGATAGAGATAGATTCTCTATAGATTGGGCTAGATTGTTTCCTGGAGCCTGTGATTGTCTCAAAAAAGAGAAACCTAAAGAGACTATATTTCATCTCAAAGTAAAGTTAGAATATGGAGATAATCATATTCATCCTCTAAGACCAGTTGCTTACCAAGGTAAAGCAACATATAGCAATGGAGCTAGTCGTAGTTCTCCCCGTATTAACAACATTCCACAAGAAAGATTACTATGAGCATTGAGCAGTGGCAAACATTAATCAAAGAAATTGAAGTTAAGGATATGAGGATATTAGAGAGTCAAAATAATGAGTTGACAATACAAAAAAAGAAGAAATTTGAAAGATTTGAAGCACTTACAGGTGTGCCTCTACCGGATGGTTATAAGGAATTTTGTCATGTTTTTGGTACTGGAGGCTTTGGCAAAGACGGGATAAGGATAGTCTATGCTGACTGGGAATATAGTTTAAGTTTTAGAAGCCATTTAGGAAGTAAAAGGCGCACCAAAAGCAGGTATAAATACTGATGAAGTCTAGTATAAACCTGAAGAGATGCGCCGATCCTATAATACCGATTTATCCAACCAAGAATGGGAAATTATCGCACCCATGCTACCCAAACCATCAAAATGGGGTAGGCCACCCAAAACAAATATGCGAGAGTTACTGAATGCCATTTTCTATATACTCAAAAATGGTTGTACATGGCAGAATCTACCCCATGACTTTCCGCCTTACTCAACGGTCTATTTCTACTGGCAAAGGTGGGAAAGAACTGGGCTACTGGAGGAGATTAATCGCAAATTGAGCCAACAATTTAGGGAAAAGGTTAGTAAAGAGGCGACCCGAGGAGACTTTAATCCGCTCACGTCGCTTTCGACTACCTGGGAAGCGCCAGTTGGTGCGGGGCTTTGGGATACCTACAGTCGCGATCGTTGATGTGACTGAAACTCGCATTGAGCGTCCTAAGCGGCACCAACGTGCCTTTTATAGCGGCAAACAGAAAGGGCACACGCTCAAATGTCAACTCATAATTGACGCTCTTACTGGGCAGATTATCTGTACGTTTTTCGGCAAGGGGCGACGGCATGATTTCAAGCTGTTCAAAGCTTCTGGCATCCATTTCCATCCTCAAACCGAGAGTTTGCAGGACAAGGGTTATCAAGGCATCCAGAAACTGCATCTCTACTGCCGCTTACCCCACAAGAAACCGAAAGGTGGTCAGCTTACGCCTGAGCAGAAAGCGTTCAACCGCCAACTTGCGCGCCAACGGGTTGGCATTGAGCATGTTAATCGCCGCTTGAAGATCTTCCGCATCTTATCTGGACGCTATCGCAATCGTCGTCACCGCTTTGGTTTGCGTTGCAATCTAATTGCTGGTCTCTACAATTTTGAACGCTCTCAAGGCTCCTCAGTTGGCTAATTTGCAAGAGGTCTATCGAACGGTTGTGGCGATCGCTGAAATACGAGTTGATTTACTTAATCGCTTTCGAAGATGGTATTCATTTGAATAAGGAAGTACGAAAATGGTTTAATTGGTATAATCAAGAGCGTCCGCATCAAGCATTGAATTATCGCACCCCAGAACTTGTTTACTGGGAAAGGCTTTCAGGTAGTGTCTCCACTGGAGAATCATTTCCTAAAACCACTTGATGAGGAAATTAGAGATCTCAATTTCTCAGAGCTTAGAGATCCCTCAAAGTTGTTCAGGCGATTGGGGCCACTTCATAATGCCAATTGCCATAACCAATCAAAGACCTCAGCCAAAGCAACCTCCCACCCGTAACCACTTCAGCACAACACAAATGGAAATACTAAAACTTCCTATAGTGTAAGGATTTATCATTAATGCTAAGATTAAAAGGGAGCATCTCAGTTTTGCAAGGCAAGGTTAAGAGAGCCATTAAGGTAAGCAGAACGGTGTTTGAGGACTTGTGGCACATTATCACGGTTCCATTGAGCGCCAGAGATTTTGATGCGTCTAGCGATTTGCTTAACAGCAGATTCCACTGCGCCAGAACCAATAGAGCAAATCTGCTCGGTTTGGAAATACCAATAATCAGGAATACGATGGCGATGCTTGTGCAGATAAGCAATAAAATTGATGCTCTGAGGACTAGCTAAGTGATTGAGCTCAGCAATAGCTGCAGTCACATTACCCCGCCACAAAAAAGCTTCGACCCCAGTCAAAAGTTGAGCTGTAGCCTCAATTTTATGCAGGTTTTCCACCAAATGGAACCAGTCCAAGATTTCATAGCGACTATCAGGTATAGAGATCTGGGCAATAATATTCCAAATCCCATCATGTCCATCCCCAATACAGGTAACCATATCTGCTAAAGGCTGTCGATTTACCCAGTCTGTTAAGGCAATGTTATCTTGAAATGTGGCAAATATGGCTTGTCCATGCAAGTTCACAGCTTTATAGTCCTTCCACTCACTTGGCTGTCCAAGTGGCGTGCGCAGTCTGATTCTGCCTCCATCGACACTTAATTCCTCGACCGACTCTTCTACCTCTAGGGGGCTAAATTCATGGCGATGCACCAGGCGCTGTTGTGTACTGCGCGATATTTGCACTCCCATCAACATGGCTAAGTCTTTGGCGGCTTGTTCGTAGGATACATTCGCACTCAAGATCAGGCTACATCTTTCCACATACGGGCTCACCTGGCTATAGGGGGCTACTTTGAGCTTCTGCGCTTGCTTTTGCGTGAGGTGGAGCTGTCCGATGCTGCTTTGCACTCGCCTGCGGCGTCCTGCTTCTGTGCCCGTAACTGTGCGGATAAAAAACTCCCTATTTCTGGGCTGACATGTTCGAGGATTTGCTGCCGCACAGCGATTTCGATCCCTTCCAAGCTGGTTAGTTGTTCCGATGGTGTATTCTGATAAAGGATGGCGGCAATAGCTTGAACGTGCGCTTGCATTTCTTTTTCCTGCTCTGGAGTCATGGTTGCTCTCCTTGGGGTTGGTTTCTCGTATTCCTATCTTCTGATTTCTTCCCCCTTTTGGCTACCCATCTATATTAAGCATTATTACTCAGTGCAAAGTTGAGATGCTCCCAAACTTTTTGGGAATAGCGATCGCCGCAGTATTTATTCAGGAATATCACCGAAGCGATCGCATTACTGTTTCAGTGCAGAGCGATCGCAGATTTCCCAAACTTACTGATTTGCTTGAAACCAGCGATCGCCGTTAAATGTCATCAGGATTAATCCCAAGCGATCTGAGGTATGCTGCTAGTTTTTCCTTTTCTTGACGTTCTTGTAATTTTTCTTGACGTTCTTGTAATTTTTCCTGACGTTCTTGGATGGCGATCAAACGTTCTTGATCGGCGATCGCCTCAGCTTCTAATCTAGCTTGTTTTTCAAGCGATCGCTCTTGTTCTGCCTCCTCATAAGAACGTAAAATTTCATTAGAGATGGGGTCAAAGAAGCGAAACCTTTTATTTGGATATAAACGTAGGTCTAAACCTAATACCTCACTATGCAATGACAACACACCATCTGGCAAAATAGACGGAGCGATCGCCCCATATTTGCCTTGCTCCAGACGCACTCCCTGCAAAGGCTGCGGTTTTAAATAGTCCCCAGATGGATCGAACTGAAAATATTCCTTGACTCCCAGAGTCCGGTAAATTAACGGATTCTCATCCCGGTCTTTGCGCACCGTTCCCTTCGAGGTAATCTCTAAGACAAAATCAGGAACCTTGCCGCCTTCTTCCCACAGCTTATAGCTGCGGCGATCTGCACTACTCATGCCAAATACGACAAACGTATCCGGTGCGATCTTCTTATCGGGATTATTCTCTTCATAGAAAATGAATAGATTCCCAGACACGTAAACATCCTGTCGAGGCTCGAACCAAAGCCTGAGTGCCTCTGTCGTATAGCTCAGATTACGCCTCTGTTTATCACCTTCAGCCATCGGCTCAAAGTCCTCTTCCAAATATTCAATTGTGGGGGTTAGCTTGAGTTCGCCAGAAACAGTCATGGTACGGCACTCCAAGACACGTGAGATCCAAGCCTAGATTAACATAATTGCCGAGGTAGATAAGCACGATTTCGTGCCGAATGCGTTCCGCCGCCCGATCGGTGAACCCAACGCCTACACTGCAAACGGTATTACCATTCCCCTTTACTTCTGACACAATAGATAACAGAAGATTTTCCAGCGATCGACCCATGCTAATTGAACAGAATATAACGTTAGCCACCCTGGTGCGCGAACTACGCTTTCGATTGGGACTGACCCAGGAACAATTTGCCGCTGAGTTGGGGGTTACTTTCGTTTCGGTAAATCGCTGGGAGAATAGCAAAACCCAGCCATCGCCAATGGCACTACGACTGATGCAATTGATGTTGCAAGAAATGGGCGATCGCGGAGCCGATCTACTAGACCGCTATTTCTGAGCTATTGCATCTGTTATTACACTCTTTCTAGTGACTCAATGTCTCTTACCCTAAGCTGTCTCTGTAATCGAAACGATAAACACAGAGAAACTTCAGGAGACATCCATGAATCAACTCGAACTAGCCAATGCGATCGCTCAGGAACTTCAGATTGGCGGTTACGATGCCGATCGCTTCCTCAAAGTCACGCTCGAAAAAATCATCTCGGTGGTGACATCAAATCAACCAGTGGAACTGCAAGGCTTCGGCACATTTGCCATGCGCCCTAACGCTCCGCGCACGGGGACAAGTCCTGCTACAGGCGAACCGTTTAATATCCCTGCCCGCTGGTCAGCGTCCTTCAAAATCGATAAAGCTTTCAAAGAGCGTGTCGAAGCCGTTCCCCTCGATACATCGAGTCCAAGCGTTACACCTGTTGCCGTATCGGACATCATCGCCCCTGGCGACAAACCCTATTACTTCACCGTCCAGTTCAGCGACGATATCGGCATCAAAGCCTCTACCATCGGCGGCAAGAACAGCGAACTCGGCGAACTCGATGTGCGCGTGACTGGCCCCAATGGTTTCAACCAACTTGCCAGAGCCACAAGAACCAAAGCTACTGCCGACAAGAAAGGACGGATCGTTACCTATGCCGTCGGCGCTCCTGGTGGCGTGTGGGACTTCACCGCTAACGGTCAATACCAGATCGATCTATTAGAGGCGTAAGTTTCGGACTTGATGGGCAATTTCCTATCGTCCACTACCGTCGGCAACTTTAACGTGGCAATCCCTGGTGGTAGCGGTGTTGGTTAAGGAGGAGATTCATGACCTACGCTGAGTTTCTTTCAACCTTGCGATCGCTTTTATCTGGCTTACTTTATCCCTCCGAATCTGATTTCCCTGTAGAAGTTGTACCACGCGGACTTTCCTACAGAATGCCCAGTAGTGGAGAAGTGAGGGACTTAGACCGTGTCTTCAAGATGCGGCATATCGAGGACTGGATGGGTGAGGGAGAGCGATCGCTTGCCCAGAGATGGCAGTCGGTTTACGACCACATCAGCAACAATACCATCGCCACAACCGCATGGCACTACAAAGTCAACCGCAAGAACTACACCCATGAGCAAGTAGTCATTCTGCTACACGCTCAAGGGGTTGTAGGACTTCGCATCCGTCTTGTTGAAACATAGGAGATTGTGCCCGTGACAACATGAGGTGGACCCCAAAAACTGGACAGGGGGTTAAGCTCTGAACCACACAAAATAATGATAGGAGTAGTTCATGAGTAACAAACGCAAGCAGTACAATCCGCAATTCAAAGCGAAAGTTGCCCTGGAAGCGATTCGGGGCGAGAAGACCATCTCGGAATTGGTAAGTCAGTATGAAGTTCATGCAACGCTGATTAACAACTGGAAACGACAGTTGCTGGATGAAGCCATTAGCCTGTTTGAGAAAAGTAGTGGGGCGCATAAAGCTGATGAGAGCCAACAAGCCGAGATTGACGAGTTATATCGTCAGATCGGACAGTTGAAGGTAGAACGGGATTTTTTAGCCAACAGGTCAGCACAGTTGGGGTTGAAGAACGCAAAGCCCTGGTAGTGTCTGACCATTGTGAACTGAGTATGGTGCGGCAATGCCAATTGCTAGGGATTGCTCGTTCCAGCTTCTACTACACGACTTGGAAGGTTAAGCAGGTAAGGTCTAAAAAGGGCAACAAAAGGCTAAGATGAAGGAATAAACGACGAAAAAGCCTTGTTTTGCCAATGTTATTACCTTTTTTCAGGCTGGTAGGAGTAGCACCAACCATAGCTAAAGGGATGCAGGCATATCGCAGCGTGTTTTGTCGCGAAGAGGGATTTAACCACGTCAGTCGATATGTCAATGGTTTGATTCTAAGTCCCAACAAGACATTACAAGGGATCCACAGCCAAATAGTGTGGCCAGAGGGAGAAGCCGTGAGCCGACGGGCAATGCAC